>NZ_CP112973.1 GCF_026410925.1 Halovenus salina
TCTCGCTCGTGATCACGACGTTCGACCACTCATCAAGCACCGTGAGTTCTCGTCACTCCACAAGGCGTGGAACGCACGACTGGACACTGACCTCTACCATCAACGGAACATGAACGAGACAGTCAACGCGGCGATCAAACAGAAATTCGGTGCATTCGTACGGTCGCGTGTCTGGTGGAAGCAGTTCCGCGAACTCGTCATCAAATGCGTCGTTCACAACATCGAGCGGGAGATATTCTGATCTAACTGGAATTACACGTATCCTCGATTCTCACGGTTTGGACAAGACCCCGAGAAACTTTCTGTACCGTAGGAAAAGTTAGGGTATGACACTGGTCGTTCCATTCGATGGGTCTGACCTCGCTGAAGCAGCACTTGTCCGGGCAACTGAGTTCGGGAACGTATTTGACGAAGATGTGCTGGCTGTAAGTGTAATCCCAAAGGAAAATAAGGACTATGCCAGAGAACACGGCTGGATCGAGCAGGACGAAGAGTTTGATTTGGAATCTGTTGTATCAACATTACACGAGCAAGTGACCGACCTATGTCCAAGTGCCGATTTCCGACATAAAGTTGTAGATCGCTATGCACCATCTGGCTCTATAGCAAAACGTCTACGGAAAGTGGCACGGGAAGAGGACGCCTCAATGGTCTTCCTCGGTAGTGAGAATGCCGGCCATCTCGTTTCAGCGGTGGGTAGCGTAGGGTCAACTGTTGCGACAGATGAGGCCTACGATGTCGTCATCGTTCGAGACCGGAGCCCTGCTAAAATTGCCAAACTCAAAAATGCCTCGCCGTTCAAAAACCCGAAGTCGGATTTTTATTTTCTCGGGTGAATGCCGAATCTATCAGTACTGGAGGATTTCAACAAGGCCAAGCGCTTAGACGACATCGACTTCCGAGAAGGCATCGTCGACGATGTCTTCGCTTGGCGCGTTTAGGTAGGGTTCGATGGCCTGGAAGCTACTCCACCCGCCAACTTGCATCACAACGCGCGGGTTCATCGCTTCGTCGACGAGGAGGCGCTGGGCGAACCGTCGCCGGAGGTCGTGGGTACTGACCTTACGGAAGTCCTCGACACCGGTTTCTGCAACTGCACGCTCGGCGGTGCGCTTGACGACGGCGCGGACACCGGGCTGTTTCAAATCAATAAAGGGGTCTCTCGGTGAGATGTTCGCGCTGTTCTGAAAGCGCTGGAGATCGCGCTCGACGCTGTTCGGGAGGAAGGCATTCCGTGGTTTTCCACCGTTCCCGCTGGTGTCTTTCCCGGCCTCGATGCGCAGTCGGTACTGTCCGCCCTCGCTCTTGGTGATATCGCTGGGTGTGGGCTGTGGAATTTCAAACGCACGCAGGCCGACGTACGCGCCGAGTTGGATGATGATGTCATCGCGCTGGCTGCGGGTCGCCCGTCGGAGGTCCTCGATCTCTCTGTCGGTGAGCCATACTTTGTGTTCATCGCCGCTGGTCGATTCGATACGCATTACGATTAGTACAGTTTCCGACACTAAAGTATCTGCGGCTGGTACAATCGGGGGTATACACACCGGATTTCGAGTGAAACTCGGGGAATCTATTACGACTTATCAGAAAAACCGTGAATCTATGTCTTCTTCTTGTCCGAGTGAGAAAATGATACATCGCACTGCGAGTCTTGCACCGGAACTCGTTTCAGTTACACGAACTCAAATCGCTCGGTATCGTACAGAAGCACGGGTTGTTTGTGCAGCGAAACGCTCAAATGATCTAACTGAAAACGCTTGGGTATGGGGCCGGTTGCGTACCGAGACCAAATTTACGAAATATTTGCAGATCCGAACACAGAATTTGAGACTCAAATCAAGCAGGCCCTTGATCTCGGTACTGAATATCTCAACCTTTCAGTGGGCTTTTTTACGCGTATCACTGACGGCACGCAAAAATTCTTCACGCAACCGGAGACCATCCGCTTATCCAACCCGGGGAAAGCTGCCCGCTCGATGAAGCCTACTGTCGTCGAACCATCGCAATTGATAGCCAACTCGCCATTGAGGACGCACATGCGTCCACAGAGATTCCCGACACTGCTATTGAGACGTTCGGTTTGGGGGCGTACATCGGCGCGAAAGTCATCGTCGGTGGCGAAGTGTATGGGACGGCGTGCTTTGCTGATACAGAGCCACGCGAGGACCCCTTTGTTGACGCAGAACGGTTCTTCGTTGAACTGATCGCTAGACTCGGTGGGCAAGCCATCGAACGGCGGAGCTACGAACGAGAACTCGCACAGCACGAAGAGCGGTTGAACGAGCAAGAAGAAATATACCGAGCCGTCATTGAGGCCAATTTCGACTCCATCTTTCGGTTCGATACTGACGGAATGTTCACATATGCGTCCGAAAGCGTCCGCGATCTGTTGGGCTATTCACCAGCAGAACTTATTGGCCAACCGGTAACGATCACCCATCCGGATGCACAGACCAGCGAGCGGACGTTGAAACATCGCTCACAGATACTGAGCGGGGAGCCAGCCGAAGCCCAAGATTTGCCACTAAAAAAGAAATCAGGTGACATCATCTATACGGATATTCGCGGTGTCCCGATCTATGACGGGAGCGTGCCGGAGTCGGAACGCTCCGAGGACGACATCGTCGGGATACAGATATTGATCCGTGATGCAACAGAACGTCGCCAGCGGGAAGGGCTCATCAGCGTGATCAACCGAGTGCTTCGACACAACGTGCGAAACGAGATGTCTGTGATCCGGACTTGGGCAGAGGTGCTTGCCGAAGACATGGATGCGGAGCAGGCTACCAAAGCAACAGCGATCAGGGCAGCTGCGACGCGGTTGCTTGATCTGACCGAATCTGCGCAGCAAATCGAACAAAATCGTGAGATTTCGCCCGAGTTGGAGTTGACGGATATTATTCCGCTGGTCAATCGTATTGTCACTGAGTGTGAGACACGGTATCCAGACGTCTCATAGTGATTAGGCAAGTGATTTGCTTATCGAGATCTTAGAGCCTGTAATGGGTCGGCTTGACGATGTCACGCTCGAAGAACTCTACAAGCTCAAGGACCAGATCGACGAAGGAAAGCCGCGAGAACGTGTTCTCGCGGCGATCGGCCGCAAGCAAGGCGATCAAATAGACACGCTGGCTGAGCGCCACGGTGTTGTTACGCGAACGATTCAAAATTGGCTCAATCGGTTCAAGGAACAACCGATTGAGCAAGCTCCTTACGACGCTCCCCGACCAGGTGGTCCGGCTAAGATCGATGGAGCAGAGCGCGAGCAACTCTTCGAACAACTACAACAGCCACCGACTGAACTCGGCTACGACCAACAAGCTTGGTCAGCGAAACTTCTGCTTCACCACGTCAAAGAGGAGTATGGCGTCGAATACCACGAAACATACGCGTATGACTTATTGAGAGAGGCCGGGCTGTCCTGTCGGACAGCACGGCCTCGCCACCACGAGGCCGACCCCCAAGACAAAGCCGAGTTCGAAGACACAGTCGAAAAAAACGCCCCGAACTGAGCGAGAAAACTGTCGTTGTCGTCGATCAATTCACCAAACACGTTGGCACTGTCTTGCGGCGTGGCTGGTTCCCGATCGGCTCGAATCCAACTGTCGAGACTTCGACTTCGTGGGAGTCGGTGACAGTGCTGGGCGCTGTCACCGACGATGGCGACAGCTTCTATTGCTGGACGGACGAGAACCTGACCCGGTTCCACGGAATCCGACTGTTAGAAGCGCTACAAGAGCGCTTCGGTGACGAGTTGGTGGTGTTTCTTGACCGGGCAGGCTACTTCTGGGCACGGGATCTCTGGGAGCACGTCAGCGGCACCCGAGCGACCGAAACTGTCGGAGACAGTTCGGTCGCGTGCGTACGTGGTGACGATCTCGAGGTCTGGTACTTCCCGTCGAAGCTTCCCGAATTAAACGCCGTCGAAGGCTGCTGGGACCAGCTTCAGGAGTGGTTCAAGCATCGACTCGTTCCTGATCTCTCGACGCTGGAAGAGTATCTTCGACAAGGGCTGAGCACGATCAACGAACCAGATATTTGGCCATATCTCACCAGCAAATATTTGTCCTAGTCACTATCAATAACTGTTGACGCGCCGGATAAAGCGATCGCGGAAACGCTTCCACGCGTTGAAATAGCGCTATTTGAACTTGTGGACAACGCCGCAAAGCATGGGGGAACCCCTGCATCCGTCGGAATTGAGGTGGGTGTTTCGGACCTTTGGATCACCTGCCGAATATGCGATGACGGGCCGGGACTTCCAAATACAGAACGGGACGTCTTAGAAGCGGGCGAAGAGACACCGCTTGTCCATGGACAGGGGCTTGGACTGTGGGTGAGCTATTGGATTATCACGACGTTAGATGGAGAAATCGAAGTCACGGAAGCCGATCAAGGAACGACGATCGAAATTCGGTACTTCACGAACGAGTCGACACAGCGTGATCTGAACGCCACAAACGAATCACTTTCTGTATGATTTTGGGGGAGATTCTCGCAACCACTGTGAAAGAACGGACGGCAGAAACGAGCTACCACACCAAACGGACGAGAACAGGCAATTTTACGCCGGTGCTGCAGAGAGCTGTCGCTGACGGATCCTCGGACAGGCCGTGGGCTGACCGCGGTCAGCCCGCGGCTGCCACCGAGCCGTACGTCTCAGGAACACCCACACCGTTCGCCTCGACGTACCAGCGTCGCTCTAACTCGTCTTCGAGTTCGTTCCGAATCCAGTCACAGAACGTCTTGAACGTGAACTCCTCCGGGAGGTCGCGCCCGCCCCGCCGCGGGCGGGCGACGACCGCCCATCGGAGCACGAGCCACAGATTCTCCAGCAGTGCCGCGACGAGCATTATCGCAAATCGCACGACGGGATCACGCGTTGTCGTGATCCCTCGTGCTTGCCGAAGCAACCGGTAACTCGTCTCGATGCCTGAGCGTTTCCTGTAGAGGCGTTCGACTTTCTTCGGTGACTTTTCAGCAACGCCACAGGCGACGTAGCCCCGAACAACCTCTCCGTGTTTGCCACGGTCGCCATTCTGGTAGGAGACTGCGACCGCGAGCGGGATCTGAAGCTCCCGCTCGCTGTCCTTGTACATGCGATAGGTCGTCATGTACGACTTGTGTACGTCGAGTTTGTCCTTCATGCGCTCACCTTTCTTGGGAACGTGAACGACCGTTGCAGCGATCTCACGGGAACGGCGGATGACGCGTTCGTTGTAGAACCCGCTGTCGGCAAGCAGGAGGTCGATTTCGAAGGGATAGTTCTCGACGCGGGCGAGCACGCGCTCGACCGCGTCGGCCTCGTCTTCGTCGTTGCGGACGTACGTCATCGCCAGCGTCACTGGCTTTTCGTTGGAAACGATGTACGCCGTACAGTATCGGTGACACGTTGTGGTCCCATCTTTGGGGGACATTGAACAGAGTTCGCCTTCATCGGCGTAGTGATCGCCGTGGTAGGGGTTATCGATAAAGTCGATGGAGACGATTCTCGACCGGTCAGCGTCGAGAATCGTCATAGCTAGGCGAGCGAGTAGGAGGTTAGCGACGAATTCGAGCCACTGCCGATTGAGTGTATGTAGCCACGTCAAGACGGTGTCGTCGCATGGTGTTCCGTCGGTGTCCTTGCAGGTTTCCCAAATCGAGGTCTGATTGGTGCAGGCCAAAATGACGACGAGCCAGATATCGCCGGGGTCGAGGGGGCTCCCCTCGACACCCGGCAACGGGAGTGGAGTGATGACCTCTTCCGCTACGTCTTTTACCTCCGACGCCGAAAGATAACCGTCTGGATTGGGGAGCTTGAACACATCCTAATCCAGACACTTTCTCGTGGTCAAATCAACGATTCAATCTAACCGATTACGCTGTTCGTGAAGTACCGAAATTCGTCTCCCGACACCATCGGGGGAGTAGAGGAAACAAGAACAGAGTGGACGTGTTTCGGCTGGACGGGGAACTTACGGATTGCTCAGTACAGGTGTGTACTGAACATCACTGTTGCCGATTCACTGGTGTCGGATGACGTCCGAGGCGAGTTCAACGATAATCCACACTGGAAGGAGGTACATCAGCAAAATTGCGACGATTCCGATTGCATCTAATACTTGACTGTCGGAGGACCCGGACGCTGTCTGAATGAAAATCAGAACCACGAACCAGAGGGTGATGGTTTGGACCAATTCGGTTCTTTCCATTGCCACACGAAGGATGAAATTATGAGTCTAAGTACTTTCTGATCAGTAGACGATCTGTATTGATTTCGATCGGGATGCGTGCAGCAGACCAGTGATCAAACCAAATTGGTTTTTGAGACGGGAAACGATGTGCCAAGTATGCCCTCTGAGACGGTTTGTCCAGATTGTGGGGAGCCACTAGAGCAGATGGAGCTCCAAGGGACCGACGCCGTTGGTGAACTCTCTATTGTTTCACAGACGGAAGACGACGGATTTCTTAGTAGCATGCGAGCGGATGAAATCCTTACGCCGGTTCCATACGTGTGTCCCGAATGCCGACGAACCCTGATCTACGCCGAAGGGTAATCAATATCCCGGTCACCTGCACTGACCATCTCCGGCGTGCTGTTCGAGTTGTGTAAGAAGTCGTCATTCACTCAATAGCGCTGTGAAGTGACCGTCACCTCGGGATTAATGCAGCACCACGACGAGCCAAACCGTCGTCCGGTCCGTCGGTGGGTTCGACCGCGCCATTTCGTACTCGGTGACAAACGTGTCCTCGTGTGCTCAGTGATGAACCGCTGTACTACAACGTCAAGCGGGCCGTCAAACAGTGAATTCTACCGCTTTATGGCGATGTAACACAGCCTCTGACAGACACCGGGAGTGTGCTGTGGACTCGCTACATACCTGTGGCTAACGGCGAAAACAGGGCAACAGGGGAGGACCGGTCAGAACGCCAAAAGCGGGACAAGATCGGCCACGAGCTGCCCAACGGTGCCGATAAAGCGGTCGTCGATGTAGCCGTCGCGGTTGTGGTCTTCCGGAATCCAGATCTGACTGTCGTCGTTCCGGTCGCTCTCAGAACTGATGTCCGTTGAGTCGTTGTTCGGTGTCGGCTGGGTCGGTGACGTGGACTTGTCCGGCACCGGTTCGATGTGGATGGTACCGTTGCCGACGTCATCCCCGTTCGCAGGCGCGTCGTTGCACGGCGAGTCTGCCCCGACGAGGCAGATACCGGCATCGCTGCCGGATTCTGCATCGGAGTCGTCACCCTGGAAGCGCTCGTCGATCTCACCGTCGCCGTCCTGGTCTTCCGGAATACCCATCCGACCGTCGTCAGCATCGGTGTCGTCACCAATGTGCTCACTGTCGTTTGTATTAGTATCATTGGCGTCCTCGGGAGCGTCGTTGCACGGCGAATCCGCGCCGACAAGGCAGATGCCGACATCGCCGCCGTCGTCCGAGGCGTCGTTTGCTGTGATGTTCGTGCTCGCGTCGCCGGCGGCGGCGGTTGCGCCACCGGTAGCGACGAGCAACAGTGCGAAGACCGTCAGGAGCGGTATCAGTTTCCGTCGCATTGCATGTACACCTACAGACACCATATAAAAACCGGCAGCGTAAATTCAAACGTCGGTTTCAGTTGCTTCGGACGTTTTACTGAAATGGTACGCACGCGAACGGCATCAGAACGGTCCGGCAAACTGTGCCTGACGCGCGGGGTTACGTCTCCCGACCGGACGTGCCGAGGCCGGTGCTGAGAGAAACCGCGGCGGCATGCGCCGCTGCGTATTCCGGACGGCAGCGTACGTTGGACGGATATCGGCTGTAACGTGGACACGGGTTGATTGGCGTCGTCTACGCCAGCGCAATCCCGGCACCGACCGCGAGACTCGTCACCGCAAGGCCGACAAGCGCGACTGTTGTCCGGTCTTGGTATCCGTCGAGGTCGTCACCAGAGTCGAATCCACGGCCGGTCAGAACGCCGAGGCCGACAGCGACCGCGGAGAGACCACCGGTGAGCGCCAGTGTCGCCCAGGGTTCGAGTCCATGTTGTGCGACTTCTCGTGCAGCCGTCCCAGCGAGCAGCACGCCAGTTGCTATCGGGGCCGCGGCTGTCGCGTTGTTGGAGGGCATCAATCGAATTTCCAACACGATTCTCAAAAATGTGACGGTGCCGTTCCGAGGACAGGGCTCCGTACAGGATCCACACTCATCAGAAAACATTTCAGCTTCTGAGGAATAATTATGATGATGTCCTCCACCAGTGATATACCGCAATGGCGTGAGGTGATGATGCTTATTTTACTGAGTGTGGTCTTTGCGTCACTTCAGTGGAATGCGCTACAGGACCTCAGTTCCAACGGACCAACGGCAGTCAACACGTTCGTGGATGTTTCATTGTTAGTTCTCTTGGGTATCACTGTCATAGGCACGATATACGAAACCCTACAGATGAGAACAAATTGAGGACTTCGCAAATACAGTCGTACCAGCCAGTCCAGACAAACCCCCTCAAGTTAACGAGTCTGTCTTGCTGACTTCACCCTCTGGACTGACCGAGAACAGTTGATCGAATAACTCGGTACTAGCGCGTTCCACTCGGTAGACGGGGTGTCACCCAACAGCGGACACTCCGGAAACGTGGTGTGTGGTCCGCGTGGGGCATCGCAGCCTTATGTAACAAATCGTCCGGGTAGTGAGGATATCTGTTACATAAGAACTGTCTACTGTCGCAGGTTCTCGCGGAGTCACCTATCAGTCTTCCACTAGAACTGCAGTGCAAGATGGACAGCACGAGTCTTGCAGTCTGGCAGATAAAACGACAGTGTTTCTCTTCTGATTTGGACACTATCTTATGTCCGGTACTAGTATGGCCAGCCGATGGAACCGCTTGAAATCGGTTTGCGGATTCTTGGTGGTATCATCCTGATCGGGGTGAACGCCTATTTCGTTGCAGTCGAATTTGCGCTGACCCGTGTGAGACAGTTCCCGAAATCGGAGTTCAACACGCCCGGGCTTGAACTCGCGTGGGAGATGACCAACGATTTGGAGTTCTATCTGACGACGTGCCAAGTCTGGATTTCCGGAACGAGTATCGCGCTGGGTATTATTGCTGAACCCGGACTGGCAGCGCTCTTTGAACCGCTGTTTGCGAACACCACGCTTGCCTCAGTCGGCGCTGGCTCGCTCCTTGGATTCCTGATTATCAATTTAGTCCATCTCACACACGGCGAGCAAACGCCAACATATCTTGGCGTCGAACGTTCCAAACAAGTTGCCCGCTACGGCGCCCGACCGCTGTACTGGTTCGCCAAAATACTCGCTCCGGCTATCTGGGTTGGCGACTCGATTGCAAAGGCAACACTGGGACTGTTCGGCATCAAAATGACCCAATCATGGACAGAAACCAATGAGGAAATCATCGAGACTCGGGCAGAACTCCGAAACAAGCTTGGGTCGGTACTTGAAGAAGGCGAGTTGCCAGATGAACGCCGTGAGGAAATTATGAATGCCTTGACTATCGGCGAACAGTCGGTGAGAGAGGTTATGATTGCCCGTGAAGACATCGTGGCACTCTCAACCGAGGACGATCCCGAATCGAACTTTCAGAAGTTAGAAGAGCATCCCCACACGCGGTATCCACTGATTGGTGAGGATCTGACCGAGTTCCGCGGTGTCGTTTACAGTCCGGCCCTCTTTAATCACCGTGAGAAACTGTCCAGCGACAATGCTGCATTCACTGACCTCGCGGCACCGACAATGACACTCTCGACCGATACTGACGTGAGCGATGCGATCGATCAGTTCCAGACAGAGCGCCAAGAGCTTGCGCTTGTAATCGAAGACGGCGAGGTAGTTGGACTCGTAACGGTCACTGATCTTCTTGAGACAATTATTGGCGATATCGAAGATCCACTTGACCAAGACGACCCAGCTGTCCTCGATTAGACATACGTGAGTCGATTTGGGTGGGTGGCGACTCGCTCTGATTCTGTCGTTCATTGACATCCTCCCCGCCCTGAAGGGCGAGGTCTCCCAAGCGTTGGGATATTAGGGTTTGCAGTCTCCCTGTTCTCTCGGTGTGAACCGTCCGCTCTCACGGTTGAACAGGAAGACTCCAGGCTGTGCCAACCAGCCGTTACTCATATCCTCCGTCGGGAGACTCTGAGTTATCTTTCTGCGAATATTCACCGCACCGTTCACGCCCGCATTCATCGTCGTCTCGCACGACTCACAGACGTACAGACCGCGCTCCACGCGGTTGCTCTCTCGAATCTGCCCGCAACACGAACACGTCTATCGCTGCATCAGTGTTCACCAGCCTGCTGTTCACCGTTCTGGTGTAAAGAGATGTAGGCCATCACGTGAAAGCGGTGAGTCCCAACACTGACAACAGCGTCAGTTTTAGTATTGCAGTGCCAACGTCGAACTATGGCAGAGAACCCAGACACCGACGAGCCGACCACTGAGGTCGGTTTGCTCTCGTTAATACTGTTGGTCACGGCTGTGTTGGTCGTCGTACTCGGAGGTGTAGTCGGCTATATCGTAGCGACTACGTAACAGTTCCCCCCAGCCGTGCAGACCGTCGGGTCACATAACGAACCTGCTGTGACCAGTTGACCGTCGTATGTCACTCCGAGTCCGCGATGGTCATCACAGGAACGGGTGCGGAGCGAACCGTTTTTTCTGCCACGCTTCCGAGAAGAATGCGGTCAGTCCCGCGTTTTCCGGTCGTCCCCATCCCGACAGCGTCTATTTCGTGTGATTCGATACTCTCCAGTATTTCCTCGACGGGTGAGCCGTATTCGATGTGGCGGACAGTGTTCGCCACTCCGCAGGCGTTGGCCTGTGAGACGACAGTTTCGACAGCGTCGGTCGTGGCTTGTTCGCTCTCCGTCTCGGACGCCGTCGGACGGACATCCGCTTCACCGACGGTATCGTCTACGACAGACAGGACGTGTACAGTCGCATCTAGCGCCGCCGCGAGTTCGATCAGCGACTTCGCAGCGTGTGTCGCTGCGGTACTCCCGTCGGTCGGGATGAGGATGTTCTCGTAAGGGAACACCAGTTGTTCGTCGGGTTGCATGCGGACTGTGAGTACGGGAACCGACGAGAGACGGACGACCTTCTCAGAAACACTTCCGAGGAGATATCGTGAAACACCCTCACGGCCGTGGGTTGGCATCACAACGAGGTCTTGGTTGTATCGCTCGGCGTAGTCGACGATGGTCGGGGCTGGATTACCCTGGACGACGTCTGTCTTGTACCTGTTCCCGAGGGTGTCAAGTGTTTTTGCGGCCTCCTCAAGAATATCTTCGCCTTGTCGTTCGAGGACATCGACAGTCTGGCCTTCGACGACCGTGACACTGTCACGCGCGGTATCGGCAACGTAGATGACGTTGATGGTCGCACCGGCCCAGTGTGCGATCTCGCTGGCGTGGTAGAGTACCTCAGTTGCACCATCACTACCGTCGTACGGAAGCAGGATGTTCTCGTACATTTGTCTGTGTCCTGGTTCGTCATCTGTTCCCCTAATAGTTTGTACCGTCTCTCTATGAGACTCCCTTCCTGCTGTCGACGCCTCGCAGAGGCGACTCCAGCCGAGATACTGTGGTCAATCGGCGTCGTTCTCGTCCGGTATGTCTTCGTCGACTGCGCCGACAGTGTCGCGGTCGACTGTCACCCTGACTTTCTGGATACGGGTGTTTTCCACCTGTTCAGCTCGAAGCGTGACGTTCTCGTAGTCGAACTCCTCGTCCTGTTCAACGAGCCGGCCTGCAAGGTTGAACACAAAGCCTGCGATGCTCTCGAACTCCTCGCCTTCTGGGAGTACGATGTCGAGCGCTTCGTTGATTTCCTCGATGTTAACCTCGCCGTTCACAAGGATAGTATCGTCACCGGCGAATTGAATCGGCGTTTCCTCGTCACCCGCTAGTATCTCACCGACTATCTCTTCGGTCATGTCTTCCATCGTGATGAGACCCTCAGTGGCACCGAACTCGTCGACCACGATGACCATGTGCAGTCGATTCTCGCGCATCTCGGAGAAGAGTGTATCGACGTTCTTCGATTCGGGAACGTGAAGCGTCTGACTGGCCTCATTTTCGACCTTGCTGTCGGCGAATTCGTCGTAGTTCGACTCGGTCAAGTCACGGATGTCGAAGACACCGACGACGTTGTCGAGCGAGCCCTCATACACCGGGAGACGAGCATGTCCTGACCCGATGCACTTTCTGATTGCTTGCTCAACGGTCGCCTCGCTCGAAATAGCCGCCATGTCGAGTCGCGGGGTCATCACTTCCTTGGCACTGGCGTCGGTGAACCGCAGAGCACGCTGGAGGCGCTGGCGTTCCTCCTCGTCAAGGACGCCCTCGCGCCCGCCCGTCTGATAGTGATTAGGCAAGTGATTTGCTTATCGAGATCTTAGAGCCTGTAATGGGTCGGCTTGACGATGTCACGCTCGAAGAACTCTACAAGCTCAAGGACCAGATCGACGAAGGAAAGCCGCGAGAACGTGTTCTCGCGGCGATCGGCCGCAAGCAAGGCGATCAAATAGACACGCTGGCTGAGCGCCACGGTGTTGTTACGCGAACGATTCAAAATTGGCTCAATCGGTTCAAGGAACAACCGATTGAGCAAGCTCCTTACGACGCTCCCCGACCAGGTGGTCCGGCTAAGATCGATGGAGCAGAGCGCGAGCAACTCTTCGAACAACTACAACAGCCACCGACTGAACTCGGCTACGACCAACAAGCTTGGTCAGCGAAACTTCTGCTTCACCACGTCAAAGAGGAGTATGGCGTCGAATACCACGAAACATACGCGTATGACTTATTGAGAGAGGCCGGGCTGTCCTGTCGGACAGCACGGCCTCGCCACCACGAGGCCGACCCCCAAGACAAAGCCGAGTTCGAAGACACAGTCGAAAAAAACGCCCCGAACTGAGCGAGAAAACTGTCGTTGTCGTCGATCAATTCACCAAACACGTTGGCACTGTCTTGCGGCGTGGCTGGTTCCCGATCGGCTCGAATCCAACTGTCGAGACTTCGACTTCGTGGGAGTCGGTGACAGTGCTGGGCGCTGTCACCGACGATGGCGACAGCTTCTATTGCTGGACGGACGAGAACCTGACCCGGTTCCACGGAATCCGACTGTTAGAAGCGCTACAAGAGCGCTTCGGTGACGAGTTGGTGGTGTTTCTTGACCGGGCAGGCTACTTCTGGGCACGGGATCTCTGGGAGCACCTCAGCGGCACCCGAGCGACCGAAACTGTCGGAGACAGTTCGGTCGCGTGCGTACGTGGTGACGATCTCGAGGTCTGGTACTTCCCGTCGAAGCTTCCCGAATTAAACGCCGTCGAAGGCTGCTGGGACCAGCTTCAGGAGTGGTTCAAGCATCGACTCGTTCCTGATCTCTCGACGCTGGAAGAGTATCTTCGACAAGGGCTGAGCACGATCAACGAACCAGATATTTGGCCATATCTCACCAGCAAATATTTGTCCTAGTCACTATGAATCATATTCCGAATCTCATCCCGCGTGACGTACGTCGACTCCATGGACGGACTGCCGCCCGTAATTTGGTTCACGATGCGTGTCAGGTAGTAAAACACCGTTATGAGTGGCCACAGCACCTTCTCGACAGCGGTTAGTCCGAGGGCAACGCGCCGGGCATGCAGTTCGGTGTTCTCGACGGCGTACGATTTGGGTGCGCTCTCGCCAAATACTAGCACCATCGACGTAATACCGAGCGACGAGACGATGACTGCTGTGCCGGCGTCGAAGTAGAAGCCGACGATAGTTGTCGAGATAGAGGACATAGTGATGTTGACGATATTATTTCCGACAAGAATCGTCACGAGGAGGCGATGAGGGTCCTCTTTGAGAGACTTGACCGCTTTCGCGCCGGGCAGGTTTCGTTCGACCATCGCGTCAATCTGGTGGTTTGGGAGAGAGAACAACGCAATCTCCGACGAGGAAAAAAACCCCGACCCGACCAAGAGCAGCAAAATCAGGCTCATACCGATAGCGGTGACTGCTGTTTGACCCAGTTCGATGCCGGTGATCGGCACAGTGTACTGTAAAAGCCGACCCTCGGATAGTGCTGTGAGCAGGGAAGTCCACATACTACCGCCTACTAGGTGCGCCAAAAAATAACCCCTGGCTATCTTGATTCAGCCGACCAACTGAACGTGAAGCTCATCAACGGAGACAAACTCGTCGACACCCTCAACGGCTACTCGTCAGACCAGCTTCAGCACGTCGCACGCTATGCCGAGGAGTTGGCGGAGCACAAAGCTCGCGAGGCCCGGCTTGAGGAGAAATCGGAGGACAACGAAATCGACGACCGACCGGACGATCTTCCGGACGACGTCCCGTCAAAAGCCACGATCACAATCAAGGAGATCAACGACAACCGCTACTACTACTGGCAGTGGCGGGAAGGTGACAAGCTGAAGTCGAAATATAAGGGGCCGGTTAACCCAGACCAATAACTGTTGTTGGTGATACGATTTCTTTATTCGCAGTAATTCGATTGTTCGCTGGCATTGGGGCTGCAAACTGTCGCATCTAGACCTGTTCTCTCAATCAGCATTACTTGTCTGACTGATCTTCTTGTATCAGTGGCTCAGAGTTCGTGTATGGAGGATATCGTGGAATCGGCTCTTGAGAAATCCACGAGCCCGTGTTCAGAGGAGAGGGCGTGCCTGGTCAGCACAGATGCGTTTCTCCCCCCAGAATGTGCCGTTGTCGGGTGTGGGTCAGTAGGAATCGATTGGCTCCGTCACGCGGACGCAGCACACATCGACATCGCTCTCGGTGGCAAGCCCACACTCGAATCGATGGACGACCTACCCGATACTCAGATTCGGGTGTCAAAAGCTGCTCCTGATGACCGATCATCAAGAATTGAGTCCCATGATTTCGGTCAAGCACTGGACATCCCCTTTGACCAGCTAGATATCGTTGCTGTCGTACTCCGTCTCGACGAACCAGAACTCGCTTATCTGGCTGCTTCTGTCTGTCGCTCACTTGAGGACGACCAGACCGTGTTTGCAGTCCCAGCAATTCCAGAGAACGGTCTCTCCGAAGCATCTACTGTAGCGTTTACTGCTCTCGTCGATGCTGCAGGAACAACGGTTCCGTACGATCTTGGCCGGATTCGTGACAGCTTTGCAGATGCGTTCTCTGATGAATCCCAGCAGGAAGTTCTCGACACGACTGGCAGCGTGATGATCGACTGGGTGGAAGATGTCTTCGAGGCACTTCGTGATCCGCTGACGGTTCCCCTCAACTGTGCTGATGCGCATGCACTCCTGCAGGATGGTGGTGTCTCACTGCTGTACCGGGGTTGGGGGTGTCGTGATAATCTCCCCGACGTGTTGCTTCAGGATGCTGCGGCACATCGCGTGTGTGACGGTAATCGGTCGAGTGCCGACGGCGGGTTCGGCTTCCTCCGGTTCGGAGAGCCATTCACATTGAGGGAATTCGAGGCCGTCGAACAACATGCCGAGAGCGTGTTTCGTCCCGAAGGGGTGGATTCGGAGCAATGGCTCATGTCAGGGCAGTCGTCGCTGGCCCTGGGTGACAACTGTTGGCTCGCGTTCCTCCTCACTGGCATCGATGCGAAATCGCTTCCGTTCCTACAAGACCGATGCGCGAAGTGACCGAGCAACTGTACTACGGCGGCACAGAGTCCGCGGCTAACCACGACCAGTACCAGCGCCATGGCATCGAACACGTGATTCAATTAACCTACGAAGAGCCAACAGGCGGCTATCCGGACCATGTCGATGTCTACACGTTCTCGATGATGGACGGGCCACAGAACAACGAGGATGTATTTCGAGCGGCCGTCTCGAAAGCCGTGAGTTTGGTTGGCCAAGGCCACCGCGTGCTCGTACACTGCTCGGCAGGACAAAGTCGGTCTGTCTGCGTTACAGCTGCGACACTCAGCCGGGTCGAATCACTGTCGTTCGACGAGGCGTTCGAACGGCTTCGAGAAACTGGGCCAGTCAACACACACGAAACGCTGCGTGATCACGGTCGGAGCTGCTGTCGATGAGGTCGGAAGTCTGAAATATCGGCTGTTCGAGCCAATGATGACCGTCAACGACTTGATCGTGTACCTGCCCCCAACTGGCAGCAACGCTCACCCAATAGTGGCTCCAAGCATCTACGTCGCGTCGATAACGAAATCAAGCAGGAGTTTTGTCCCCCGCCCAGATGACCCGGCTTCTTCTGCGTACGGCCGGAGAATAATCTATTCTCTCGGACAAACAGTCCCATCATCTCGACGGACGCGGTCGAACGTCGTGAGATACGCGATCCGGTCGCGAACCTCGTCGGTGTCCAGCTCTAATTCGGCAGCTAACTCATCGACGGTCATCGGCTCATCGAGTGCCTGGAGGACTTCGAGCCCTCGGTAGTACCTATTCGTGAGCTCTTGGAGGCGGCCCTCGATCGACGTGGTCACCCCGTACCGTTCCTCAAGTTCGACCAAGGCTTCGTTCGCGAACGTTGCGAACTGATCGTCACCCAGGCGTTCGATCTGGGCTTCGAGTTCATTCCGGACGACATCGTAATCGAGGCCGGCCTGCACCAGCATATTCATGTCCTCGATGTCGTCGTCGCGCCCGGCGATCGCCTTGAACAGGAAGATATCCTCGTTGCTGACCAGCCGGACCATTAGTTGATCCGTGTCGGGGAACGGCTCGCTGCGCTCTTGCATCTCGTCGGTGAGAACGAGCTTGTTCGCAACCTGCTGGGTCAACTACCCCACCCTATGCGCCTTCGGCACTTTGAGGGTGGGGCTTGTCCATGGATTCGGCGTCGAACCCTTCCGGGTGGGCGGTGTATCCCCCACTTGGCGTCACAGTCCCAGACTTTAGGGCGAGTTGACTGTCGCCCGTCCGCCGAGACGACTGTTGGCCTCGACGGACGTACCGCATACCGATATTCTTCGCCGCGTTATAATCTGCGTTCGCTTCCGAGTCACACTTCTGACACCGGAAATCGTTTCGATTCGGGCGATTCTCGTCCGCCGTGAATCCACACTCGGCACACCGCTTAGACGTGTACGCCGACCCCACTTGCTTCACAGAAATACCCTCTGCTTCGGCTTTGTACGCTACTTGCTCGTACAGTGTTCGGAACGCCCACGTGTGCCCCCACGACGCTCCGGTGCGGTCGCGAATATGGGCCAAATCCTCGAACGCGATTACGTCACACTCGTACCGGAGTGCCTCGTCCACGATGGCGTTCGACGCCCGGTGGGCGCTTCGCGTCCCGGTCTGTTGGAGTCCGGCGCGTACTTTTTCGAACTCGCGGAGGTTGTGGGTTAACTCCCGCCCGCTGAAAAAGTAGGCGGTACTCGTGACTGCGAGGTTTTCGTCAACCGTGACCTCGTCGAACCGGACACGATTATCGATGAGGAGCGAATCGTCGGCCGTGACGACCAGCTTGAATCCGTCGTCTCATTTCTGAAGCCGACGCTCCAAGGAAATCGACCACCGAATATGCTGTTGTACGGTCCCGCAGGGACGGGGAAGTCACTCATCATAGGGGCCGTCACGCAACAGATCATCGAGCTCTGTCAATCCAAAGGCGAACGGTTCGGCGTTGTCGATATCAATTGCCAGCCAATCAATACGCTCGATCAGGCCGTCTACGAACTCGTCCAAACTGTCGCCCAAGACGTTGGTACGGAAGCCGGTGTTCCAGAGACCGGCGTATCAACGAAGCGCAAGTATCGACGTCTGTACGAACTTATCAACGAACACTACGATTCGGTCATCTTCATTCTCGACGAGATCGACCTCTTAGTCGGCCGGCGCGAAAACGACGAACCCGCATACTCGAAGCTTCTCTATCAACTATCGCGAGCAAGTAACACGAACGAGATCGAAGGCCGTGTGTCCGTCGCAGCGCTGACGAACGATCCAAAATTTATGGAAGACATCGACGGGCGTGCCGAGAGCTCATTCAATCCACGTGACGTCTACTTCCCTGACTATGACGCGACCCAGTTGCGCGAAATTCTCGAAAATCGACGCGATGCGTTCCGTCAAGATGCTCTCAAAGACGACGTGATTCCGCTCGTGGCGGCGTTCGCTGCACAAAGTCACGGTGACGCACGGAAGGCCATCGATCTGTTCCGCGGTGCCGGTGACCTCGCAGACGAGCGGGGAAATGAAGTGGTCACAGAGGACCACGTCCGAGAATCTCAAGAGGAAATCGACAAAGACCGTTCGCTGAAGCTCGTTGAGGGACTTACGACGCAAAAGAAGATTTCACTATACGCAACTGCAGCTGTTGCGCATCACTCGAACCGAACGGGAAGCTCCGTCCCAAGCCCGGTTGGATTCAAAGTCTATCAGTGGGTGACAGACGAACTCGATGCGGACCAGATGACCCGTGAGACGTACGTCAAATATGTCAAAGAACTCTCAACGTACGGATTGATTTCGACAGCCCGGAAAAGCCGTGGACGAGGCGGCGGGATGCATATGGAATTCACATTCACAGGCGATCCTGAAGCGATGATGACTCGGATTGTCGATGATACACGCTTGGAAGGAATAGTCCAGCAGGAAGAACTCCTCAGTTCGGTCGTGAATGCTCAACTGAAAGAATTCCACGACGAGTGAAGTCCCGATCGACGATATAGCTTAGAACACCCCCCGTGTTCGATGTGTAAATTCCAGTCAGGAGCGGGACACAGGTCGAGAGAAGTCTGAACTGGTGCCGGTGAGTCAGAATGCACGGAGTAGCCTCCCACTATCCTTCGAACCTACTGGAGAAAAGATAACGAGACCGTGTCTCGTAACCCCCACCCCCCGTCATCGATGTGTAAACAGCACAGGGGAGAAAGAGAAACTTGCAAGAGACAAACTACGAAAGTCGGGTTTGACGCCACAAGACCGTTGATTCAGGGAAAATTGCGAAGACAAACAACGAGCATGATGAAGATATTCTTGCTCGGTTAGTCGAAGTTTTTCTTCTCCTAACCTTTGCATCTTAATCTAGTGCGGATTTGGTTACAACGCACTGCATATAAAACTTCGTCAGACAATATGCAGTGCTTACGAGAATGAAATCTCGGACGCTGAGTTCCTCTTCTTCATGTCTGTGGCATTCTTGCCGGTTCTCCGCCATTCTCCTCTCGTCACGCCTCCTTCCTCTCATGGTTTTACACATCGATGACGGGGGGAGGGAGTGTAACCGCAGTTCTCTATGAAACCATCCACTACTGGGTCACTGGAAATCGGTTAGTTCTGGTTCACGCGCCCCTGAGAGTTCTTGTTGAATGTCCGTGCGATCCCATCCAAGTGGAGAGAGGACACTCTCTATCGCCCGGATAAGCTGAGTCTCATAGTACGACGCATCGTACGATTCGATCTCCTCTTGAGCCAACACGACCTGTTCCCGCGAGGTCTTCTCGTCGTCGACAACCACGTATTGGATGTCCTGTCCCGGGTGGACAGCGAGGTCCTGGTCTCGAGCCCGCTTCAGCGCTGCCACGTTCTGTGTGTTCTGCGTGTAGCCCTCTAGCGGTTTAGAGACACGATTCCGTTCGACGAGTTGTTCGACTGGTACTGTTCTAGAATGAAGGCGCTTGATCGCATCCTGAAGACAATCGAGGACGGCGTCCGGTGATTGAGTCACATCTAGCCGTTCGAGACAGCTTCGTTGGACGTCCTTGATGAACGCTGGGGTTGAGCGCTGCCGAGCTTCGATACCGCGTATCTTGAAGTCGTTATTGCCGGCTACCTTCCCGAAGTACTTTGTCAACGCGCCGGCGTCGCTCTCCCGCTGCGGGACGAACGCAACCCAGTCATAATGTGCTTCGTGTTCGAGTCGGATCTCGACATCCTCCGTAATCTCCGTCGCAAGCGCGTTGAGGTCCTCGCGGTCTTCATCGTCGACATCGGGGTCCGTTGTCACCCAGATCGAATCAATGATTCCATGGACGACCCGCCAACCACCGGCTTCCAGCCGCTGTTTCGCCGTCAGCAGAATTTCGCGAGCATACGCGTTGATCGCCTCGTGGCATTCGATCCGCCCGAACTTCGCGTTGCTGAATCCCTGGTAGCCGAAGCAGGCGACGAGAATCCATTTCAGCGCTCCCGACCGCCCCTCGAGTTCGGCCAGCCGGTCCTTGTCGGAGTTGTCCTGACATTTCTCGTGACGAATGGCCGCCTTGATTTCGTCGCGAGCATCGATGATGGGTTGAAGGACATCAACGAGATAGCCGCGTTCGTCGCAAATCGAGTACCCTGGTCCAGGGACATCCTCGCGGTCGCTGTGACAGTCACACCGGATGACATCGGGTGAGACGTTCCGGGTGCAGATGATGTTCGGATACAGACTTGAGAAGTCGAGTTCGTGGACATCCTCGTGGACGCCGACCTCGGGCGCGAAGATGAAGCCGCCGCGGTCGGCGTCGTGAAGCGTCCCCATCGGCTTGTAAAACTCGTGACGCCAAGAGTTCCACGGGACGAGTACGCCGCGGTCGTGGGCCTCACAAATCTGAATCGCGGTCAGCACGTTGCCGATGGATGCCCACGCCAGCTCCTGGACGGGCTTCTTCGAGCGTGAGACGAGATCGAGGACACCGTCGAGATTCGTCTCCCCGTAGAAGAACGTGTTACTCTCGTCGATAATCGCCCGTCCGGGTACGTTATACCGCGCCGGCGAGTGGCCCACCCGGCCGTAGCTCGAGTATGTCGACCGACTTGCAAGTTGCTGGTAGTCGACGCCGGACCACCGGCTCAGCGTGAATTCGTCGACGCTGGCGGCCGCGGCCATCTCGTACAGCGTCGGGATAATTTCACTCGTCGAGCAGACCAGGATATCCGGATTCTGGTTTTCGAGCGCTGCTTGGACGGCGGTCAGGATATCTGTCGGCGAGCCGGTAACGGTGTCACCTGCGACAGACAGCCCCCCATAGCTGTCGTTGCTCGTTTCGGTCACCGGAACGCTGAGCCGGAGCGTCGACAGCTCATTGGTCCGCGTCGGATCGACGTCTTCCTCGAGACAGTAGCGAAATTCTCGCGAGAAATCCACGTTGAAACAGGCGAGGTCCCCGACCGGATACATGTTCAGCTGGCGTGCCTGCTGTGCGAGTGGGGTGACACAGTCGATGTGACCGACGTCGACGGCGAGGACTGACTCCTTGTCGCGACGGAACCCGGGACGACGCGTCACCATCTTGGTCGCGACAACGTCGGGGTGTTGGTCGTAGAACGATCGGAGTGCCGTGAGGTCGATGTCGTCGTCAGGGTTCCGGGCAGCGACGTAGAAGCGTGGGGTGTAGTCACCGCGCTCTGTTGCGACGGCGCCGTCGACGGTTGTTTCGCACTCAAGAACGCGACCGTCGTCCAAGAAGTCGATGGTGAACGCCATTCTGTATAGAACCGACCGCTGCGTGTCGGATAACCGATGGCGTGTCACTTCCGGATTTCAGAGACGGATGTTTTACTTTCGCAGCTTACAGATATTTGAGTAACACAAAGATATATTGAGACACAGCACATCTGTACTACTATGACTGAGTTCGATCCAGCTCCTGAACCTGATACCGACCAGCCACGGTGGCAAGAAGGATCAGATACCTTTAGCCGTGTCTACGATGTAATTCTCGGGGTCACGTCGCCGACAGCATACACTGATATTGCAGAGCTTGCAGACTGCTCTCCGAATACAGCAAAAAAGCACCTTGATCGTCTGACAGAGATGGGTATTGTCCGGGCGCATCGCGAGAGTCGCCCTGCAACGTACGAACGAAACGCAGGGTATCTTGAATGGCAAGACGCGAATCGGGTTGCCTCTGATCTCTCTGTTGAAGAAATCGTTGACCGTGTTGCGAATCTCGAAGAGCAACGCTCCGAGTATGAGGAGCTGTTCGGAACCACGAATCCGGATTCTGTCTCCGTGTTCGATGCTGGCAATCACGAGACGATCCACGAACGCATGAACGCAGTGAGTGAATGGAAAGGCGTAATTCGTGATATTCGCCTGTACGAACTTGCCCGGCAACTCTCGCAAAACGACGGCCATCTGATCCCTGCCTAAGATGGGTTCCCCAACAGAGAATTCAGGACCCAACTCAACGGGACCTCCTGATCGACAGACGTTGCGTCTTCTTGAGCGGCAGCTTGCCTCGGATTCACTGGTCGCTGAGACCGTCTTCGAGCCGGATCCGTATGAGCCCCGGCTACTGCGAGCGTTACTGGACTCGGGACGGTATCCTGAGTCAGTGACCGCAACTCGAGTCGATATCCGGTGGTTCACGACTGACGACTTTTCAATTCACTACCTCGAATCTCGGGAAGATGATAACTGGGAGTGTCGATGGGATCGACACCCAAATCCGCACAACACTCGGCTGCATTTTCACGAACCGCCGAGAGGCAGCGAGGTCTCAGATCTTGAACTCTCTTCACTTCATCCACTCGATGTCTACTCGAACGTGTTTCAGGCGGTCGAACAGCGTATTGTGTCTCTCTGGTGACCGCTGGTCTATCACGAGAGCAGACCCGTCTTCCGTCATCTGTTTGTTGAATAATTTCCAAGATTGAGGGTCTATTATTAACCAACAAATCTTAGCTCTTCGTCGATAATGTTGGTTAACGTACGATGACGATTGGTAAGATTCGGCAGTAGGATCGTTCGGATACGGGTGTGATCAAGTCGGCCCCATCCGGTAATCAGCGTCGGTCTCTATCTCATCGTACATCCGTCCCAGCATATCCAAGGCCGAGTAAACTACCCAACCCTACTTCGCTCGGTCTGACGACCTCGCTTCGTTGAGGATGAGGCTTTAGGGTGGACTCCGACTCTGGCCGGGATTTCCGGCAGGAGGCTCATACTCTCCGTTCGCGTTCAGCGTCCCGCGATTCAAGCGCATGCTTACGGGTGCGCCTCCGTCGTCCCCAGTTTGGTTACGACGGAGATACCGCAATCCGATGTTTTTTGCGGCGTTGTAATCAGCGTGGTTTTGGTAGCCGCATTTCAGACACTTGAAGCTCTCTCCGTCAGGCGGAGGAGGATGTCAATACAGATGATTAAGGAGAATGCCCACGGACTTCAGTCGTGGGAGGATGTCAAAGGCAGAGTAGCCTGAGTACCTTGTGGTCAATATCTTCTGGCAACAGGTTGGGATCTCTCTGTCCAGACAAATATACTGTCCCACAAATTATTATACCTATCTCTCGTTAGTTAGGATACGATGTCTGAGGAAACGCTCCCACCCAACCGAGTGAGTCCTGATGGCGGTACCGACCGCCGTAATATAAACGACGCTGTCGTTGAGGAGTGGATCGAGGACACGACACCCTTCGAACGAGTCTACGGAATCATCCGCACTACCTACGATCCGACATCCGCATCTCAGATTGCTGACCGCGCTCGTGTTTCGTCGACGACAGCACGAAAGCACCTGCGGACGCTCGTGAATGCTGGCGAGGTGGCGACATCTCAGGACGGACAGACCACGCTGTACTGCCGGTCAGAAACAGGTATCGTCACCGAGCATGCACAGTCGCTGCTTGCAGAACGGACACCCGAAGAGATTGCTTCTGGAATCGCCGATTTGAAAGCACAGATCCAAGACTGGCGTGACAAGTACGGCGTTAATTCGCCCGAGGAACTCGCCCGGGAACTAAACATTGAGGACGCCGATAGCGACTATGGGGCGTTGCTCAGAGAGTGGCAAACGACCCGCCGTAACCTCGCGCTGGCACAAGCGACACTTGCGATTGCTGAAGCAAGTCGTACTGGCCATCTCACTGGCACGGATACGGACGACGATGGCAACAGTGACACGTCGATTATCGTATGACTGATGACGAGGGACCCTCCTCGGATAGCCAGCCGGCCGAACAGGCTGAGATGTTTGGGCCGATCGATGCCGGAGCATTACGCGAGATCCGAGATTTAGTTGTTGATCAAGAGCCGCTGGTTGAGGAAGCTTCACTAGACGAACCTCTGAATCCACAAACACTTTCGATTGAATTGTCCGACGGCATCGGCGTAGCGGATACGGCCCGACTCGACATACGATGGAGTCTGACTGGGAACTACGCCGCCCACTACACGGACAACCAAGGTCGGGATTTTCGGTTCGACTGTCACGCGAAACCCGACGCACCGAGACAACACTTCCATCCACCCCCCGACGCTCCAAGTCGCCCTGTTGAGCCATCTTGCATTACCGTGTGTGAGGCCTCTTTGGTCACGCGAGCGATTCTCCAACGGTGGCGATACGCCTACACGAATGAGACATTCGATGGACTCAACGATGCAGAAAATCCACCATAGCAGGATTCTTGACGACACGGGTTTCTACCGGCACAAATACCTCAAAGAACCGGATCAAGTGATTTCACCGAGAAATATGACTTCGAGCAGTACCGTTCTGCGAGGTCCATCAGCGCTCGGGTTCGTCGGATGTCGGCGACGTTGTGAATAATTAGGCGCTCATATGTACTTTTTTCCCACGCTGTAACCGCTTCCCTACTGTCGGCGAATGGATCGAGGTCGTTCAACCCTGAACCAATCAGTTCGCCATAGACGCCCTCCAACGTATCCTCACTGGTATTGAACCGTTTCTCGAAAACATCCATTACGTCGACGTACGGGAGCGTCCCAAAGGGCCATTCGAGACCGTGTGTACAGAGCCGGGTCCGGAGAAACGGCAAGTCAAATCCGCCGTTCCATCGCTCGCCGTTGTACGCGACGAGCTTAGCATCTCGTTGGGTGAGCGTGGATGTGGTGAATGTTGTCAGCTCAGTCAAGAGCTCCTGCTCGGTATCATGGTAGGAGAGCTGTACCGGTGTCTGGAGCGTGTTGTTTATTTGATCTGCGAGGGCTGCCGGCGGGGTTGTTCCACCGGTATTGAGAAACACGCGAGAGGAAACCGCCGAATCAAACCCAGCTACTGTGAGTTCATCGTCGGTCTCAAACCCTGTCGTCTCGATATCGAAGGCAATTGTCGTCAGATCCGTCATTCCATTTCTCCAGTGGTATCTTCTCCTGTCGATTGCTGTCGGTCGGGCTCCGCGTCCGAAATCCGTTGTTCAAGCTCCGCCAGGCGTTCCTCGTGGTCATCAAGGCGGTTCTCCTGTTCGAGATCGATACTGAGTAACCCCGGAAGCAGCGGATTCTGGTGGTTCAACAGTCCGCTCGCGTCGGCGTGCTCGCGGGCGTACTCGAACAGGCGGTCGAACCGTGGTTGGTCGCGACGTCGTAGTGCCCGCCTGAAGTCTGTCCAGCGTTCCTCGATGGCTCGGAGTGCGTCTCGATACGTCGGGTTCGTACGCCCCATCGCTATTGACCTCCAGTACCGCTCGCCGTCCACGCATCGAGCAAAGGGTCCGCGGTGGCCGACACGGTTTCACTGTCAGCTGTGACACCCGTACCGACACCTTCCGAAGTCAGCGTCGACGGCGCCGGCGTCGTCGATTCCATGCCGACCTGCGTAGCACGTGCCGCGAGCAGCTGCCGCCAGTAGGCGAACGTCGTCTGGTAGTACGCACCGTCGTCGACGGGGTAGACGAGCGTCTCGAAATCCTCGCCGAGGATTCGGGGCCCCATTCGTGTTTGCTTGCACTCTAGGTGATGATCGGCGACCGTCGCGACAGGTTCGGTGAAATCGGAGCGCGCGCTCCGGGTGACGAGCACCGGGATGTCGTAGCCGTCGGCATAGGTTGCCAACCGAGCGAGTGAACGGGCATGGAGTGTGTCGGCGTGGCGCTCCCCGAGGGTGTCGTCGGTACGATACTGGACGTCGACGGCCGGAGCGACGATGAGCGAAGGAGTGTGTGGTGATTCATCGTTACTATCCCCTGGCTGGCGATCTCGTCTGGTGTCGGTGGTCGTCGATTCCCGGATGGATTGATTCACCGCCGCGGGGAGATTACAGACAGCGCCGTAGTGCTGATAGGCAGTAAAGCCGCGTGCAACGTGAATCTGGTCGAGTAACCGTTGACTGGGGGAGATTTGAGAGAGTGTGGTCGTCGTTGCGTATCCGTTTGCGTCGACCCAGAAGGCGGGGCCGTCGTGCATGAGAAGATGATCGAGTACGAGCGACTGTAGAACAGGAACGTTTCGGTCACCCTCTACGTCGAGCAATGTGATGCCCTTATCGAGGGATGGAAGCAGCATATCGTTGGTTGCTGGGTCGACTTGCTTAGCAAGAGATTGATTGTGGTCAGCGCCGCGAGTGGGCTGGTCGACCGCTAAACGGTCCGAGGAAGCTGTTGATTGATCAGGCATATTCAAATTGATGTTCACAGTCTCAATAAGCCGTGGCGTGGCGCTTCCGGGTTTCAGGAAAGTGGACGAAAATCGTGTGGCTCGGCCAGAGTCTGCCGATTCCTGCTATTGTTCTCTCGCTTCAGAGATTGTCTCCAGAATTGGATTAGCTCTTTCTGCCAAAATTAACCAACAAATTGGTACCATGTGAAACCTTTGTTGGTTAAATATGACCGTAACCGGCGCTATTTCGCCTCGCCGGCCCTGAATAGTTAAATTACTGATATATATATGCCCACGAGCACAATTTTCTTTTAATCGATTAATACAGACTCTATGCTTGGGTTGGCGTTGGGGCGTCACAACTGAATGAACCGCCTTAGGGTCAAGCCCCGAGGAACTCGGCCTGCTCCAGCTGTAGGACTGGGAACTCTCATGAGAGTATCGTGAAACTCCGAGACTCCAGTCAATCTCGCACGGTTTGTGCGAGTTCCTCAGCACGCTCAGTCGTTTTGTAGACAGTCTGGTTGTGAAACTCTTGATCTGGGGCGTTTTGCCCCCTTCTCTTGGCTTCATTCTGTTTGTATTTGACGAGGAAGCCAACTTGGCGGAGTGTGCGGTACAGGTGCCGGACGTATTCAAACTCCATGTCGAAATGATTAGCCGTGATTCGTGGAGAGTCTGGGCCAGCACAGCGCAGTCGTTGGATGATTTGCTGGCTATCCGGGAGATGGCGTAACACGTTCAGTTGCCCTTCTGGTTCATCAAGAAAACGTAAGAGGTGGTCACCTTCTCGTGAGAGTCGATAGTATGTGTGGTGTTGGCGGACTTCGTCGGCTTTTTTCGCTTTGACATTGCGCTGTTTGACTGTCCCTGATTCAACACGTTCGAGGACGCCTGTTTCTTCCATCTCCTGGCACAACTCGTCGACTTGTTTGCGTTGTGCGTCGAGGTGACCGGCAATGGATTTCGGATAGTCGCCTTCGACGTAATCGAGATGGTAGCAAATGAGATAGGCGACTGGGTCGGCTGGTAACGACGCCAACTGCTCATCGACTTGCTCTTGACGTTTGAGGTCTGCTTCGAGTTCATTTGCTCGTTCGTATCGAGACTGTGCGTTTGTTGCAGGGTCAGCCTCGAAATCCAAGGTAATCGTAATCGAGTCCCCCGCCGGCGTCTCAAGTGTCACTGGGAGTTCCCCTGTCTCCCAATGGTCGCCAGTCTCGTCATGAGCCCGGGCCAGCAACTCTTCGACCTCTTGGTACCGGGTCATAATCGTATCTGCTTCCAACCGAAGCTCCTCAACCTTCTCCCACGACACCATTCATATCGACTTTGTTGGCCAAGAGATTTGAAGCTACCGAGCAGCCAACGGGTCTTCAATCCCGCCCAACTTGCCAAAACTTGGCGAAAAAGGCCGGACGCTCGCTCTACCCGCGTCTGATGCAACCCTTGTACAACAGCAAAATAATTCGAAAAAACGGATGTTTTGAACGCTGCTCGGACCACAATGAGCCACAACATATGTCTGAATACCCTTAGCTCTCCCACTGGAATTTGGGATAGCTACCCGAGACAGTCCGCCAGATCTCTTTAAAATCAAGTTCCATGTTTTTGTCGGCGTCGTTTCCAGCCATTTGACTGGTTGTGAGCCCTTCCACATTCGTCGTCGTATCAGCAGAGCCATCTCCCACTGCTGCGGACTGTCCTGTCGTTTTATTGTCCCAGTATGAGTCCTCCAGATCGACATCTCCACCAGATCCAATCTCGCCTACCAGTCCACCGGTATCCCGCCCGCTAATCTGACCAGTCGCAAACGAATTATCGATTTCGAGTTCGTATCCATTGTGAAGGCTCCCGACGATTCCACCGGCAGTATCTTCCCGACTGGTCACGCTACCGGTTGCGTAGGAGTTCGAAATCGTTGCAGTACCGCTGGCCTGTAGCTGACTCACCCGACCAACCAGCGAGCCGGCACGCCCGTCTGTTTCGACATCACCAGTGGCGAAGGATTCTTCAATCGTTCCGACCCAGTGGATCCCGACTAGGCCGCCGTAATTATGATTACTGGAACTAGCCCCTTCCACTCCGGTTACGTCACCCGTTGCGTGGGAACGTTCAATCGTTCCGAAGTTCTCACCGACCAGTCCGCCAACGCGTGGGAAGTCGTCCTGGGCATCGTTGACCGTCACGTCTCCGGTCGCATACGAATCGCTGATTGTCCCTTCATTTGTCCCGACCAGTCCAGCGACGTGGCGATTGCCCAATTCCTCTATCGTGACGGTTGCAGTAGAGACTGAGTTTTCGACAGTCCCATCGTTGAATCCGACGAGTCCCGCGATTTCGGAGCTATCGCCCGTTATCTTTCCTCTGACCGATGAGTCGATGATTTGCCCACCGTTGGTGTTTTCCCCGACCAATCCGCCGACGTTCTGATTACCAACAACGGCATCGTCATAAACATCAGAAACTTGATATCCTCCAGAGACCTCCATTATAGTGCCCTGGTTTTCACCGACAACCCCACCAACAGCATTGGCTCCACTGATCGCAAAGTCTTCCACGGAGAAGGATTTAATTTCTCCAGACTTTTTGACATTAGCGAATAGTCCGACGTTATCCTCGCTCTCGCGGGCAATCGTGAGTCCGAGGATCCTGTGGCCATCTCCATCGAATGCCCCCTCGAAGTCTTGGATCGGATCGAAACCGTCGCCGCCGTTCCACTCGTCGGTTTTGCTGGCGTCGATATTATTACCAAGCCGATAGCTATCCTTGGGGCTGAGATTGGCTGTTTCGTTGCCGACGGCCTGTAGTTCACTGTCCGTCCGAATAATAAATGGATTCGATTCCGAGCCATCTCCCTCGATATCCGACGCAGTGACGCTCGCTGGTGACGAACTCGGCTCGGAGATGTCACCAATCAGCTCTGAGGCAGTGAGTGTCCGGATCTTGCTGCTCTGTTCGGCACCCACTGCAATGATGGAGTACTCTAACCGAGGATCAACCTCTGCAAGCGAAACCGTATCACCCACGGAACCCATACGACCGTGGATATTGCCTGCCTCGTCTTGAATCAGCACTTCCTCCAGATTCTGCTCCTGCATCAGGAGTACCCGCTCGCCGTTCTCAACCTCCACTGCTGCGTAGGGTGGTGCTGCCGGATTTTCGAGAATACCAAGGGCAACGACGACAATGATACTGCCAAGAACAATGGCGATTGCGACCAACAACAGATTGCCGAGGACTGCTGTCTGGGCTCGATCAGTACCAGACAGGGAATTCATACCTATTGTACCCAGTATGTGTTTAAAAATTTTTATTACCGGCGGGCGTGAGAAGTGTTAACAGGGTTGAGCTGGCTAATCTCAATCCGGCTCTTGGGTTGTCACTTTTCCAGTAGCTATTCCAAACATGGGCCAGCTAAATCGGTTACTCCCACAATCCGGACACTGTAACCCGACTTTTTTGCGGTCAGTGCCGCTGTGGATTGACCGCTGAGGGTGTTGACAACTTTTGTATGTATTCTGAACGCCGTGCAAGATGGAAGGCGCATATCTTGCAGGGTAAATTGTATCAGCCTTCAAGAAATGTTGGCTGATAAATAGCCTGTTAAACAAAGCCCCACGATAATATCTTTAGGAAGTAGTATACTAGTATGAGTACCCAGAATCGCTTGGATAAATTGCTCGGCGCCCTCGCAGATTCGTATCCGCGTGAGTTATTGCTTGCACTTATAGAACATAATCCACAGGATGACGACGACGCCGATCCGTTAAACATCCACGCGGAGGGGGAGGACACCATCTCACAGTTGAATATCTTTATGGGTCATCTTCCGCAGCTCGATAAGATGGGAATCATCGACTGGGATCAGGACAATAATCAAATAACCAAAGGGCCAGACTGGGAGGAATTCGAACCCCTCCTTCAGTTGATTGCCGAGAATAAAGATAGCCTCCCAGCCGGATGGTTCGATGACGGCAAAAGCGAGTGAAAACGGCTACCTGAGCGACGAACGCCAAATTTATCAATGTCCTTATAATCGCCGGACCACCCTCGGCGTATCGATCCTCTATATCTTGCACGGCAGTTCTAATGAATTACTGACAAGTGTATACTTTCGTCCAATCACTGCATTCCCTGGACTGACTGATCCTCGGACTACTCTCTCAGGGTATGTGAACTGTTCTATGACGCCCTCTTATGATATCTAAACACTCACTCAGGAAGAGCGACAGGTGGTCTCGTAAGGACATCGAAGGGCGTGAACAGTTTGGGGAGAATTTCACTGCGAAAACGGGCAAATTTCCTTCGGTAAATCGAACTACGGATGTCGTCGCTAGATGTCAGATATCGACAGGCGGTACGTCTGAGTCTCCTTCGTGTCCCAAGAGATTTGGTCAGTTGTCTCGCCACCGACGCGAACCGTAGCAGAAATTCCATCCTCTATTGGATATCCGCGCATCTCCAGCGTCGTCGCGTCTGCAAGTTCGGTATCGAAGAATTTGACGACGGAAATCTTGTCTTCTGGGCCGAGCCAGCGCCACGTCTTACCGTCAGCCTGTTCCTGGCCGTCGACGCCCTCGCCGAAGAGTACTCCATCTTCTGTCTCGCCAACCGAAACCTCTCGAATGACATCGCCGTCATGATCAAACAATCGGAGGTCAAAACAAGAAAACGCGAGCTGACGGTCGCCCACAGTGACAGTTCGAGAGAACTCCAAAGTAACTGGCTCCCATTGCAATAACCGTGCAGGGGTACGCTCTCCGTCAATTCGCAATTCATTATTTGAGAGTGATATCTCCTCGCTGTCGGTGCGAAAGCCAAATCCAGACAGTGCCTCGGATGTACCAGTCACCGTGTTCTCGGAGAGTGTTACTCCGCTCAGGTTCGAGATTCTGAATCCAAAACCACTGTTGGAGTAGTCCAGACGGTTGAGGTCACGGAGGTCGTTTCTTTCGACGATCACATCTTTCGCGTCAGATAGTTCGATACCCGCCCCAGCAGACGTTTCGATGTCGTTGTCGACAATAGTGATATCCTCGTTGGGGTGAGACTCGGTTGAGTTCCCACCTGGGGCTTCGTGATGTACTAAAATACCGAACGGGGCATAACCGGCAAGAAGGCCGAGACCGGGACGACGGATGGTGTTGTTTCGGACCGTCACGTCCCTGATACCACCCTTTGGCGGCCAGTGCCCAAGGGTTCCGCTATGTAATTCGATCGCACTGAGATGTGTGCCAACGAGGATATTGTTCTCGATGACACCGCCACCAGCACTAGCGCGAATTAGATTCGCCCGATGGTTTCGGAATTCGTTGTTTCGAATTGTATAATTCTCGCTATTAGTGGCGGTATTGCCAAGAAAATCTCCCTCGGCGAGTGCCTCTCTGACTGGTTCTTCAAACGTGATTGTGATTGGTTTGACCCGGTCCCCTACGGAAGCAGATGGTCCCTGAACCGATTCCACAGGTGGCAAATCTGTTTTCCGAACACCGGTTGGCGATAACGCCTCCAGACTGTCGCCTGCTTTGACCACGAACGGATGGATTTCTTTCACCTCGACCGTTCTATCGTCCTGAAATCTCCTAATGGTCGTCATTCGATTGTCAACAGCGACACTGTCGTCCCCGAGGGAGTCATGATAGCAGTTCTCGACCGTCGAACGCTCCAGACAGTTCGTGATCCGAATTCCATCAGCTACAGAGGACAGCTGTCGGTCCGAGTTTGGAGGTGGTGCAACGGTACAATCTCGGAACGTAGGGCTCTCACATACTTGAACCGAAAAATCTGCGCCGGAGGCTGTCCGAATCGTGACGTTCTCGAAGTTCGGATTCTCTGTTTTATACATACTAAGGACCGCACCATTGTTTCGAGCGACGACGGTGAGTCGTCGTCCCTCGGCCAGACCGCGGAAATTGGAGTTGCTGTCGAGAGAAAATCGATACGCCCGCCCACCGGTATGCTTGATATCGGAGAAGTATTTCTCCGGAGGGCCGTTTGCCCGAACCCCGCTGAAGAACTGCCCGTCGGGTTCGTGAACCATCGCGTACACACTATCAGCCCGCTGGAATATCGAATGATCGAGTGTCGGATACCCCTCATCGAGAGTGAGCGTCAGCGTTCCATCATCGGATAATACCGTTTCGAGTCTCCCTTGTGTAAACGGCACCGGGTCATAATCCAAAATCAAGTCTCGAATCGTTATATCGGAACCACCAATAAACCGGAATCCACCGATAGACGGGTTTGTCAACACGAACGTTGCACCGTTCCCCTCAATAGTGACATTCTCAACACTCTGAAGTAGGGCGTGCCAATTCGCTCCGCCACCTTGTAGTGGCTCAAACCGGTAGGTATTGGGCTCGACGACCACCGTGCCACCCCCGATCTCTGCGGCCGTCATGACAGCATCCACGAACGACTCAAGATCGCCACCATCGAAGACTCGATCTTTCGGAGTTGCTGTTTCCGTTGGTGTCGGTGTTGCCGTACCAGTCGCTGTCGGTTCGGGCGTGGGTGCCGAAGACGGTGTTTCGCTGGTTGTTATCGGCGTTTCAGAGCTGGCCGTCGATTCGTCTGTGAATACGACTGTCGGTGACGGTGTATCCGATTCTGTCGAGTCGTTACAACCAGCAAGCCCTGCGAGTGCGCCGGTGCCAACAAGCATCTGTAGGTATCGGCGCCGGTTCATCAATTGCTCTCCTGTTGGAAATTATTGACATTTCCCAAACATGCAGTTCTGTAGTTCCCTTCACTAAATGGGCCGGGCATCAACACTCCAATCTCTAAGTGTGTTGCTTCTTTCCAATTGCTGTAGACAGAGCTGTTCACTGGTGACTAATTCGTTACCGAAACGTATCATTTTCTCAGTAATTAAATCTGCTGGTGGATCCACGCTCTGTATGATTCAGGGCCATTGAGAAGTTTCTAATATGAGATAGGTGGAGTAGTAATCTGAAACTCACAAATCCACGGTTGAAGCACCTCTCAGAAGGGTGTGTTCGGGATCTGTGCGGTTGAACACACACCCCACTGTTTCCGTTGAAAACCACACGATAGCGGACTCATTGCCTCGGCGACGCAGTTGCTGAATCGACGAGCAAATACTCTCTATCCCGACTCGTGCCTTCCGCCTTGAGGAGATTGTACTGCTCCATCTTGGACAGGTACGTTCGGACGGTTCGTTTCGTCCGCGGATCGTCAACCTCCTCGGTATAGCGGTCGTAGATCTCGCTTGGTCCCACGGGGGCATGGTCACGAACAATATCGTAGACAACCCGCTGGTGAGGGGTAAGCGAATCGAGGCTCTTCTGTCTGATCTGAGCGCGGGCATCCTCTGCAGCATTTTGAAGGATGCCGTCGGTAATCCGCTCACAATTTTCGCGGTTGGCCGTGCTTGCGGCCGTGCGGAGGATGCCAATCGCGAGGCGGGCATCGCCAGCGGCTGCATCTGCAATCTGGTAGAGTTGGTCGTCGGTGATGACGTCCTCGTTGAGGCCCCATTTTGCACGAGCACTTAGGATGTCGTACAACTGCTCGTCGTGGTACTTGTCCATGCGGACGTGTTCGCTGGAGCGCAGTCGACTTACGAGCCGGTCGTCGACGCGTCCAAACAGCTCTTCCTCTTTGTTTGCGATACAGATGATACCGAACTGTGGGAGGCTGTGGAGGTCGTAGATGACGCTCGGGTCTTCGAGTTGGTCAGCCTCGTCGAGGATGACGACCGTTCGAGGGCCGTCGTGCTGCTGGAGCCGGTCAATGAGCTCGTCGTGGGGTGTTGACTGACGGTGGATGTCGACGGTTGTCCCAAGTTCATCGAGGATTTGGTAGAGCGTTCGGAATCGGGTATAATTGCGCCAGCAGTTGACGTACGTTGTCTTGATATCGAGGACCTCCTCGCGCAGGCGTTCCGTGACGAACTTCGAGACGCACGTCTTTCCTGTTCCGCTGGTCCCGTCACGATAGCGGTGTCAGCCGGCTCGTCGTTCGTAATGGGTTCGAGAACGCTGGAGAGGAGAGTCACCTCGCTCTCGCGATGCTCAACTTCGCGGGGGACGAATCCGGCTCGGAGGACGCGAGCATCACGTATCATCTCTGGTTGACAGGGTGTTTTCTGAGCAACTCATATAATGCTGGTGGGTCGCTTCCGGAAAGGTACGACGTAGCAGCGTGATTGAGTGAAATCCCTGTGCGGTTGCGTGGTTCTCGTTATGAAACGCGATAGTTCCCGGAAATACGGCTACTTCTCATTTCTCGATCTCTATAGTCTGGAATAGAATATCAACTTGAGATCCGCTTCTGTCGCGACGGGGGATGAACGCTGGGCGGCGACCTTCCGGTCGCACGCCCAGCTCCTCCTCCACGAGTTGGGGGAGTACCTCGGTTACTCGGCGCCACCGCTGTTAGAACGACTGATCGAAGATGCACAGAAGATTCACCAGCAACGACCAATCTTACAGGAGAGACTCACTGCCGCTACACAGCCGAGAGGTGAGGCTTAGCTAAAGACCAATGCTCCGCAATTGAAGCAGAGGGGGACATGAAAGAGCGACTCAAGAGCATCCAAAGTGAGATCGAGGAACTCCAAGCACTCGGCCTGGATATTTGAATCTTTCTCTGGACTTTTTTTATGTATAATCGGTTTGTTGGAGTGATTTATTGAACTCATAAACAAAATGGAAAAACCACATATGACGATCACAGTACAATCCAATTCTGCGGCTTTTAAAAAAGAACTCGACCGAGTTGGGTACTTTGACCGGGAAAATGAGCCCCTGCGGTAGGGTTGCATTCTCAATTTGGCCCGCCGTTGCGGGGGTGTTGAAATTCTTTTAAGTGTTTCTTGCGACAATATGCGTATTGAGGCGGTTCGGTCAGCAGTTCCCCGAAGGGGATCTGGTGGCCATTGGCTATCGCGGCCGATCAGCGACCCTTCTCCAAAGCCGTTAGGCTTTGAGCGAATTATTCATCGAAGCTCTACCTGAATTCTCCCACAAAGCCAATTTGGCTTTGAACTGTCGAGGAACTTCAGAGGGAGCTGCTAAGTCGGTTAATGTAGCGCGTGCGAGAACCCCTTCCGGGGTTTGTTCGGAGGTGTCTCATTGTGGAGAATTCGTATCTTCACCACGCGTGCACGACTCGCGCGCTACCCTCTGACAGCGTTTAACGAGTACTCAGCACCGCCTTCCTTCTCGAAGAGAACTCACTGACTCAGTGCCCAGTCCGCTTCGTCAGTGGCTCTTCTGACTGACTTTGTGTCCCACGCCCAGTGGCGACACTGTCGATACGTCCGCGATACTTAGCTGAGTCTCACCGTCGCCGTTGAGAGCGTTACAGCACCTATGTTCGATGCAAACCACTACACGCATGACCAGTCGTACGTTCCACAGATTAACCGACCGCACGCACCCGAGCAGTGGCGGACCCGGACGCCCGCCGGACTCACGCTCGTAGAGGCATGGAAGCAGGCAGTCCCGATCCATGCGCCGGACTGCGATGCCGACAGTACCCGTCTGTATGCACCGTACGATGCGCTCCTCGTTGAGCGCTCGGGGGTTCTCAGGACGGTGTTGAACAACGACGGCCGCGTCGAAACAGACGGTCTGTCGACCTGTGCAAATTGCGACGGCCTGTATGATCCTCTTCGGACAGAGGGAAGCTGCCGGTGGTGTGGAGCACCGTTTCCAAGCCAGCGGACGACAGCCGGCGTAACGTTGGTCCGTGGAGGTGAGCAGTGATGAGCGGACCTCCAACAGTCGATCTCGGTGATCTTGACGGTACGCACGGATGGGTGAAGACGAAGGGGTTCGTCAACTGGACCGAAGATGTCGCCTCTTATCAGCCCCGACAGCGTGTAAAACTCGGTGACGATACGAGTCGGGACGGTGTCGTCTGCACGGTCTGGACAGGAGATATTACTCTTGAGGAGGGTGTTGGGTACTACTTCGGCGGCGTGGACGACACCTACGATGAGCGCGAGGAAATTCAACTCAAACTGTTCGAGGGGTCGTGGGCGAACGAGTTCTGGCGGCGGGAGTAACCGATAACACTGTATTATTCTGACTCACGATAACACAGACGCGAACGGTCGACGGTATCGAAGCGGCGGTGGACACATCATTGGAGAGTCGATGCCTGGGACGATTGGAGATGCCGAACGGGCGCTTCACGATGCAGACGGACACACACCAGCAGTGAATAAAGACATCAAGGTCCCGAGCACTGAAACAGAGGAAGGCACAGAGTCAGTAACTACCGGAGATGCCGACGTAAAAGAGTTGTTACAGCGGCTATAAGATCGGCCCGCTCTCGGCGTACTTGACCGGTCAGCGACCGACCCTGTCCACGATGTGTCGCCAGATGCGGCGTATGCTATCCACGAACCCGTAATCTAAATCAGACGTGTTCACTGTTGAACCGGACATACCGGTCTTCTCAGAGTTTGCAAGTTCACGACGAAGGCGTCCAACTCGTCTTTGCTGTGTACCCCGGTATTCGTTGAGATACTGTATCAACTCGGCTCTTGTTTGATCGCTCAACTTCGCCGAGACACTATGGCTCGTGAATGCGGAGTAGACGTTCGCGCTCTTGGTGGTAGAAGTACTCCCGCCACCTGTCGAAATCAAACCGACATCGTACATTGCCCAGACGAATTTAGTAGGTACGGTATCCCCGTCTTTGTATCCAGTATCGGTGAAGATCCTGCCAGCCAAATCAGATACTTGCAGTGTGATTGGAGCGCCAGCACCGACATTTGCCTGAATATAGTAGCCTGTCTGTGACGATGTTGGCACGTACTGTCGGAGAGTAGGCATAACTGATAGATTCAAGCCACACGTAAGCGAGTAGTGATATTGTCCAAGAATTTGGGTGTGGATATGATTTTCCGAGAGATTCAGAAAAGCATCCGGGGCTGGTTTGTCCTAATTGTGGGCGAGACCACCTCAAGAGGTACGCAGGAATTCTGGGGTACCTCAGTGTAGAGAAATTTGATGAAACATAAGTGAAACTCGTTGAATCCGGGGAGCTGTTAGAAGAGGTCTCATTCTCTGCATACGAAGCGAACGAACTTCGGCTGCTCCTTGAACAGCGTCAAGAAGTCGCATTCCACGATGATGTCCTCGAAGATGGCGTCATCGGGATGTGTGCTGCATTTGGGGCAAAAGACTCCGGTGACGCCCGGAAGGCACTCGATCTCCTTTTGAGGGCTGGCGACATTGCTCGTGAGAATGATGCTGAGTCAGTCACCGAAGAACACGTCCGGCAGGCGCGCAACCGCCTGCAACGTGACCAAGTGGTCGAGGGAATTCGAAACTATTCAGAGCATAGCCAGCTCGTCCTTTACGCTCTTCTCCAGCTTGAGAAACGTAGGGAGACGCCAGCACGGACGAGTGAAATCCTCGATATGTACCAGTCGATTGCGACCAGGAAAGCTCTCTCATCCGTCCCCGAGCGTTCTGTTCGTGACTATCTCACCGAACTGAACCAACTCGGTATTATCTCGTCAGAAGAGTACAATCAAAGCAAAGGTGGAGGCAAGTACAAGAAACACGAACTGGTTCAGTCTGTCTCAAGTGTGGAGAATGGATTGTCGATTCTTCTTGATTCTGAATAGTGCTCCTCTGTTGTTATCGAATCAATCTCAACCGGTCAGCTGCTGTGTGGACTGGCCGATCACAGTTTATCCGATAAACCGTGGATTGCTGTATTCTTTCTGTCCGGGTATAAAACGGAGACATCGCGCTGTGGACTGACTGCTGAGGGAACTACCCGATAAGACTGATATTTGTACTGGTATGCAAGATGGAGGACGCGTATGCAGCACTCAATCGTGATTAACGTAAGAAACTTCTTGACGAGAACTGGGATAAATTTAATATTTCAGGCAGGAGTCCAGCAGGTATGGTCCAAGACCTCGTAATTAGTGCACGCGAAGCACCCCGGGATTTCCCCGATGCGCTTCCACAAGTCCCGCCAACGGCTGATGAAATCACTCAACTGCTAGAACTGTGGACAAATGTTGTCCATATTGGCTCATTGCGCTATGAGGATTGGAATGAAGTGCAACGGAGCGAATATATGATATGGACCACGGACGACAACCGGCAATTTCGAGTGATCTGGGACTCTGATGCCAACGCATTCTGGACATGTGAACGGACCAATCCATTACCTGATACCGGAACGCAATTCGGGTAAATAACTTAATCTACCGTTGTAAAAGCGAATAACAGGGAGGCAAAAAGTCAATCTGGACGAGGGGTGCGTTTACATCATCAGAAGATACGTACGAATCCATAGAACTGGCAGAGGCAACTAGATGACTTGAGAGATGGATTACTCGGTGCCGTATGGATCCTCTAGATTGTGTGGGTGCAACTCATCGTGCGCTTTCTATCGTTCTGATGTCCTACGTCCAAAGGATGTGATATGAATACTTATTTAAATATAGCCTGGGACCACGTTATACACTATGTCTCGGACAGGACCCGGATACGTAGAGTCGGAAGCAGAGCTATTCGCTGACCTCGAGCGTAAAGAAGAGAATGGCGAAATCTCTGAAAGGACTGCTAACGCATTCAGAGAGCTCTACGAATTTGCTAAAGAAATCGGTGACGAGGTTCAGATTGGGGAAGCAAAAAACGCTAATTTCCAGGTAAAAGTTGATGCACACCAAGGAGAGTCTCCATCTGACACGAGCGTTTTCACTGCAAACGTCAACGGAAAATTGAAGATTTGGCCTGCAATGATGGTCATCAAGAACGACGCCGGACTCGACTCAGTGGAATGGGAAAAAGAAGACTACGACGAATTTGAACGGGCATTCCATTCCCTGAAAGGAGTCCCACGAGACTCGAAATCAATTAAGTTTGAGACATTCGCGTCGAAAACAGATAGAGACGAATTCATGTCGATGGTCGATGAGTTTGTTACGATTTGTCAAGAGAGATTCGCATCGGCTACGTAGGAGGAAGAATCCGACGCAGCGACACTCTTCGAAAGAGATCTTCTAAATCGTACATACTCTTTCTGGCAGTTTCTCTTTCTTAAACACCATCGGTACTTCACGAACAGCGTAATCGGTTAGATTGAATCGTTGATTTGACCACGAGAAAGTGTCTGGATTAGGATGTGTTCAAGCTCCCCAATCCAGACGGTTATCTTTCGGCGTCGGAGGTAAAAGACGTAGCGGAAGAGGTCATCACTCCACTCCCGTTGCCGGGTGTCGAGGGGAGCCCCCTCGACCCCGGCGATATCTGGCTCGTCGTCATTTTGGCCTGCACCAATCAGACCTCGATTTGGGAAACCTGCAAGGACACCGACGGAACACCATGCGACGACACCGTCTTGACGTGGCTACATACACTCAATCGGCAGTGGCTCGAATTCGTCGCTAACCTCCTACTCGCTCGCCTAGCTATGACGATTCTCGACGCTGACCGGTCGAGAATCGTCTCCATCGACTTTATCGATAACCCCTACCACGGCGATCACTACGCCGATGAAGGCGAACTCTGTTCAATGTCCCCCAAAGATGGGACCACAACGTGTCACCGATACTGTACGGCGTACATCGTTTCCAACGAAAAGCCAGTGACGCTGGCGATGACGTACGTCCGCAACGACGAAGACGAGGCCGACGCGGTCGAGCGCGTGCTCGCCCGCGTCGAGAACTATCCCTTCGAAATCGACCTCCTGCTTGCCGACAGCGGGTTCTACAACGAACGCGTCATCCGCCGTTCCCGTGAGATCGCTGCAACGGTCGTTCACGTTCCCAAGAAAGGTGAGCGCATGAAGGACAAACTCGACGTACACAAGTCGTACATGACGACCTATCGCATGTACAAGGACAGCGAGCGGGAGCTTCAGATCCCGCTCGCGGTCGCAGTCTCCTACCAGAATGGCGACCGTGGCAAACACGGAGAGGTTGTTCGGGGCTACGTCGCCTGTGGCGTTGCTGAAAAGTCACCGAAGAAAGTCGAACGCCTCTACAGGAAACGCTCAGGCATCGAGACGAGTTACCGGTTGCTTCGGCAAGCACGAGGGATCACGACAACGCGTGATCCCGTCGTGCGATTTGCGATAATGCTCGTCGCGGCACTGCTGGAGAATCTGTGGCTCGTGCTCCGATGGGCGGTCGTCGCCCGCCCGCGGCGGGGCGGGCGCGACCTCCCGGAGGAGTTCACGTTCAAGACGTTCTGTGACTGGATTCGGAACGAACTCGAAGACGAGTTAGAGCGACGCTGGTACGTCGAGGCGAACGGTGTGGGTGTTCCTGAGACGTACGGCTCGGTGGCAGCCGCGGGCTGACCGCGGTCAGCCCACGGCCTGTCCGAGGATCCGTCAGCGACAGCTCTCTGCAGCACCGGCGTAAAATTGCCTGTTCTCGTCCGTTTGGTGTGGTAGCTCGTTTCTGCCGTCCGTTCTTTCACAGTGGTTGCGAGAATCTCCCCCAAAATCATACAGAAAGTGATTCGTTTGTGGCGTTCAGATCACGCTGTGTCGACTCGTTCGTGAAGTACCGAATGTGCGGTTGAAAATAATATATTGACGAATTAGGTGAATCCAGCGATGAGCAACTGAATAAATGCAAAGAGTATCAGCACAATCGACGTGAAGATTAGGGCCTTCTGTAGACGTTTTGGGTTCCGGATTGACGCCTTGTAATGTGACCGGTCCCACACACTGAAACTGTACGCTGGGTCGTAGCTGGGAGACCTCCCTGGCCTCAGTGTTCGGAATCCATCTTCGCTCCCAGATGCACCGGCTGCCCCGATACCTACAGTTCCGTGCCCCTCATACGCGAGAAGTTTGTTCCCGATAATTACTGTCTCGGTGTCGCCATCTTCGAGCGGCCCGAATTGCCTTGTCCCTTCGTGAACAATTTGCGTTGGATCAGTCGTGATACTCCACGAGAACTCACTGTCACCGTCGAAGTCGTACTCCGAACCATCATTCTCGATGGTAACCTCAAATTCAGGGGCCTGGTCAGTGAAGTAGACGGGGTCCGGCTTCTCGACGGGCTCGACCCTGAAGGTTAGCCCTTCGAACATTGTTACTTCTTGTGAGGCGGGCATTCAGAAGTCGGTCATGTCGCTCCGATCAAGAATGTTGCTGTCAATCCACAACCATTACACTTCGATAGCGCGGCCAGCCTCGACGTTCTTATGTAACTTTAGGTCGCACACACCGGCCCGCATGTTACATAAGACTAGCAAAAAGAACTGACGGCTGCCGTCGCGCCAAGGTTCGCGCTACCTCATTGACCTCTTAGTTGTCTTAATCAATACTAAACCAATTTTGGGCGGAATTGATTATATCACGACCATTTTGAAGTACCCCGCCGCTGTCGGGTAAGCACGAATGCTAAACCGGCTCGTGCCGCCGTTTCCCAGGTAGAGCCGACAAGAGCGGGGTCCAAGATTTCTCTGGGGCTCCTCAGCCGAGCCCACGTGAACTGCGAGGACAGCCTCGTGATAGACCAGATGCCTAGGACCTATATCACGACACCGCACGAAAGGTGGTGTATGGCCGGAGGTGAATCAAGTTCCGAGGACCCGATGGAACGCCAACCCACGGATGAAGACCGGGTACGAATGATCGCCCGGCAGGTCTCGGAGCCGCGGACAGCTAACTGGATCGCCTCCGAAACGGACTGGTCACACGAACCCACTAAGCGCGTCCTCACACGGCTCGTCGACGACGGCATCCTCCACCGTGACGAGAGCGGCACCCACACCACGTACTATCCCGATTACCGGCGCCAAGCAATGCAGGAGGCGATGCGCCTGCGGGACAGCGGCCACACTGTCGAGGAGCTTACGGACCGGCTTGCGAAGATGAAAACACAAATCCGCGACTGGGAGGCCGAATTCGATGTCGGGTCACCGAACCAGCTTCGCGGCACACTCGCCGACAAAACGCTTGACAGCGACGAAGAAGACCGTCGGCGTGAGATTGCTCGTGAATGGGAACATCTCCAACGGCGTATCAAAATCGTCGGGTTCGCTATCCGCGAGTGGGACTTCCTCGCTCCGACGACAGAGCCCGCCGAGGCCAGTAGCTAACGGATGTCGGTCCCACGTCCCGGTGGTGACCCGAACGCGAATCTCTACGCCCAGCTGAGGCGGGACGTCCTTGATCGCGTGCCACAGATCACAGCCGTTGAGTACGTTCCTGACAATATCGAGGCCAAGCAGCTGCGAGCAATTTTCGATCCGGCTCGTCTTGACCCGCCAACCGGTCCTGAATCACCAGAACTGACCATCAAATGGTACCGACAGGACCCCCACGACTGGTTCCGTATCAACTACACTGACCTAAACACGGGATTTCACGCCGGCTGGCACCAAGATGAGGATCATCCTGACCTCGGGCGGACCCATTTCCAGTACTCAGTCGACGATGAAGAGGTCCACTGGGGAATCACGTTCGAACACGAGACCCCGTCCCTGATTCTCTGGGAGATCGTCGAAGATCTCCTCGAGGAGGCTCGCCCGAACTACCAATCCGGGAACGAGGACCTATGACCTCCGAGAAGGCGTCTGGAGAACGTGCCGGGCGGTCGCTCGCGAGTTCGTTCGAGCGGTATCTTCAGGACAAGGGGAAAGGCCGCGGTGGCGACGGCGGAAACTATCGACGCAACGCGGAACGCGAACTCGACCGGTTCGCCGAGTGGGCCGCCGGCGACCGGGGTCCTGACGACTGGACCGGAATCATTCCCGACGACGTCGACAGAGAGCCCACCTTCGAAGATATCGACAACGTGTCTTCCGCGAGTACGCTCGACATCTCGCCGGCGATCAGGGACTCAAACAGAATACTGTCCAAACCTATTACCGCTATATCTCTGCCTGGTGTGGCTGGTGTGCCAACGAAGGCTACCTCGAGGCGCATTACGCACAGCGAGCAAGCGCGATGGCCCCGCTCCCCGAGGACGACGGCCGCAAGCCTGGCGACCAGCAAGCATGGACGTCCGAACAACGCCATGCGCTCACCCGCCACGTCGACAAGCGAGCCCGCGACGCCGTCGAGTCGTACACGACACTTCCGGAGGGCGCGGATCCCCTCGACAAACAGCGAGCGCGATACGCGGCGCTGAAGGCTGCTCGTGACCGTGCGCTCGTGTTCGTTCTCGCGTACACGGCCGTCCGTGTGGGGGAGCTCCTCCGGGATCCGAATGACCCGCGCCGGCGTGGCGTTCGCTGGGAGGACCTCTCGCTTGAGGACGGGAGTATGGACGTCTACCGGAAGAAACAACAGTGGGACGCTGCCAGCCTCCCCGACCCGGTGATTTCGCCGCTACGAAGCTACCGGAAGTTGATGGACCCACCCACGGAGCGCTGGCCGGTGTTCCCGACGTTCGACCAGCGGACGCTCGCAGGGCTCCTCGAAGATGAGCTCGCCGACCGAGGTGCGCGCCCGGATAGAATCGACGAGCGACGTGAGAAGTACGCTCGAGACCTCCTGTTGGCCCTTGAGGAAGACATACGGCCACCGTCTATCACGACCGACGGCGCACGGTCGATGCTCCAACGACTCACAGAGGAAGCGGGAATCGACATCAATCACCCGAAGCACGGCTATCTCGCCCCGCACGGCGGCCGACGTGGCATGGGCGAGGTCCTTGTTCGGGCCTTCGGATACACTGTGGCCGCGCGGTATCTGGACAACTCCGAGGAGATGGTTCGCGAGCGGTACTCGCATATCGAGGCCGGCGAGCTGGGAGATGTCGCCACAGAGGCTCTGGCCGAAGTCGATGGTGGCCGAGATTAACCAACACACTGAGCCAGACGAAATATCTGTTGGTTAATAACATCAGACCTATGTCCTGTGTGAGAATACAAATTCGATTAAATGAGCGTGACCACACAGGGTCATGTCCCTCCCAAAATACTCTCAGTCAAATAAGTCTCCCTGGCATTGTAGAAACGAAGCGGATAGAGTAATTGTGCCTGAGATACTCTTTCGCTTCATTACACCGGCGGCGTCGGTCAAAAACGCTGTGCTTCCAGCCCCACCGCGGTGATAATCAACGACGTCTCTCGTTGGTAGAAATCATTCGAAATCATTCAGTTACCCTCTGTCTTGGGGTAAGATGTTCAGTGTGTCGGCGATAACGGTCGCACTGACGGCGCCAGCAGCAATTGTCACGAGTTCGATGATGTCGTCGTCACCAAAACCAGCGGTACGAAGCAAGTCGATATCTTTCGTCGCCCCCTTGAGGTCGCGAAGCGACATCGCCCCGCCACCAATCAAGTATACTGTGAGCGGATCGGTCAGTGCCTCTGCGATTCGCTGGAACTCCTCCACTCCGGAAGCCGATCGTCGTCGACCTCGCCGTGCGTCTCGAGGTAGCGGAGCAAGGAGTCGATCTCGTCTTCGAGTCCATACTTTGCCGCCCGCGCTCGGAGGTCCTCTTCGTCGCGAGCTCGGAGATCGTATCGCCGCGGTCGACTGTTACGAGGAGCTTGAGTTCGATACGCCGGAGCATGGTGTAACATAGCAGAAAAATAATATATAAACAAGTTTCCTATAATGTTACAAAGAACGAGGTTGAGGAGTCAGCAAACTTGCTTAACCAACAAAACTATCCATTTTGAGTTTGTGTTGGTTAACATGAGGTGACCGCTAATGTCCGACGAGCCACCGACGCCGCCGGCGGGACTCACAGCAGATATGGTCGACACACTCAACGGGTACTCCCCGGACCAGCTCCAACACGTCGTAAACTACGCCGAGGAACTCGCAGAACACAAAGCGCATGAGGCTCGTCTCGAAGAGGAGTCAGCGGAGAACGAGACCGACGAGCACCCCGATAATCTTCCGGATGATGTCCCGTCGAAGGCTACGATCACCATCAAGGAGATCAACGACAACCGCTACTACTACTGGCAGTGGAGAGAAGGAGACAAAATCAAGTCGAAATACAAATCTCCGGTTAATCCAGAAGGAGATTGAGAAAAATATCGCTTGACACACACCACGTTTCCGGTGAATTCTCCGCCGACATCCAACCGATACCCCCCGTGTGCGATATGATTTCGTCTTTTCTTTCGGGCCCATGAGCGCAGAAAAACTAACCGAGGAGTAGTAGGGAGACACCCTGTGTGCAATATGAAATCTTGCGTAGTGTTGTCAGACCTATTTAGTCATTTCAACAACGGATCCATCAGAACCAACCCCCCGTGTGCGAAATGAATTCAGTGCTGGGGTCGGCAACTCTTCGCGTTACTTATTTTCGGCTCTGGTGAATCACTAGACAGCAGCGGAACGAACCGTCAGAACTAGGGAAGTGAAGCGGGAAAGTCCGATTGATCCATGTCGAAAATCTCCCGCTTCACTCAGAGAGTGGTGACGTTAGCAAAAAATGCTGTTGGTGGCCGAGGCGAAGCTGCCGCCCCCGAAGGGGGTGGCGGCTTCGCCGATTACGCCGTCGTTTCCCTGCACTGTCTCCGGATTTACTTGGCAAAATCCTACCGCGACGCACTTGATTTGCTGAGCGAGATGCCACAAATTTTGGCCGAGATAGGGCTCGAACCGGACGAGTTGCCTGATCATTCGACGTTAGTGAAGTGGTTTGATAGAATCACGATGGCAGTCTGGCGAGTGCTCCTGCGCTGCTCCGCGCAGGAGCACGAGCCATCGGGACACGCTGCCATCGATTCGACGTATTTCGACCGCGAGAGCGCCTGCAAACACTACTGCCGCCGTACCAACTACCGTGTCCAGACGCTCAAAACAACCGCACTCGTGGACACAGATTCTCAAGCAATCCTCGATGTCCACTGCACAACCGGGAAACGCCACGACACGCAGATCGGCTGGCAGGTCGCCCTGCGCAACGCGGGCGACCTGCACAGCCTTGCCGCTGACAAGGGCTATGACTGGCAGGAGTTACGCGACAAATTGCGCGAAGAAGGCGTGAGACCACTGATCAAACATCGTGAGTTCTCTCCCATCGACCACGCACACAACGCGCGGATTGATTCGGCTGATTACGGTCAGCGATCACTCTCTGAAACAGTGTTCTCCTCGATCAAACGCACGCTCGGCCACGCCGTGCGTGCCCGAGCGTGGTACCGCGAGTTCCGCGAGATTGCCGCAATGTGTCTCGTCTACAACATCAAACGAAGCTTTACCCACCCAAATTAGGCCACGTATGGCGATTCACCAGAGCCTTATATTTATATTGGCCCGATATGTCCGCTGCCGCATCGAAGTTAATAAACTCCCGGGGAGATCGACCTCGTGGAGAATGAACCATTGTCGATACTAAACAAATATCATATTTCGTAACTGAATAGACTGTCTCTAACTGGTTCTATAGTCCGTGCACCGAGTACACTATCTTTTACGCTCTTGGGTAAGCGATTGTTGGTGGCGTCATAGCGCAGTTTCCAAGATGATTTTGAGCGCTTCCTCGCCGGGTTTTCGGCGGACTCGTTGGCGGAGCTGAAGTCCTCTCAGATACGGCGTGAGTTTGTCTTTGGAGACGCCTCGATGCGGCGAGAGCCACCGTCGCGCCAGCGACGCGTGGCTCTCGCATGTGTTGACGTGCACATCACCATCAACATATTCGCCCTCACCGCGGACGACGTACTGGCGGTCGAACGTGTCGTCCGAGTCAAGTGGCTCGTAGGCCCGAAAGCCGTCAGTATAGACAGTCAGCGACTCCTGCTGGCGTAGACGCCAGCAACAGCATATGGCGGCCCGGACGCTTACACGGTCAGGAGGTCTGCTGCCTTCTCCGCGATAGCGATTGTGGGTGCGTTCGTGTTCCCGCCGACGATGCGTGGCATGACCGATGCGTCCACGACACGCAGCCCGTTGACGCCCCTGACACGGAGGGTGTCGTCGACGACAGCCATCTCGTCGTCACCCATCTTGCAGGTCCCGACCGGGTGGTACACCGTCGAGGCGTGTTTGCGGACGAACTCGCGGATCCCCTCGTCCGAGGTGACATCGGATCCCGGATGAACCTCTGAGCCGCAGTACGGCGCCAGCGCTTCGGTATCGGCAATTTCCCGGGCGAGTTTGACCCCCTCGACCAGTGGTTCGATATCACTGTCAGCGCTCAGGTATTCGGGGTCGATAACCGGAGAGTCGTGCGGGTCGCCTGAAGCCAGCCGGACCGTCCCGCTGCTCTCTGGCCGAATCTGTGTCGGCATCATGGTGAAGAACGTGCGATCGTCGTCGGGTGCGCCGAGGCCGTGCTCAAGTAGGTACACCGGCGCGTTGTGGAACTGGAGGTCCGGTGCGGGCAGGTCGTCGTCAGTCCGGACGAAACAGCCAGTCTCGACGACGTTCGAGGTGGGTGCCGGGGCCGGTTGCCCGTCGGTCTGTTCGTAGACCACCCCGAGTTTCAGGTGGTCCTGCAAGTTCCGACCGACACCGGGGCGGTCGGCCCGGACCTCGATACCGTGGTCCTGAAGATGATCTGCAGGGCCGATGCCTGACAGCATGAGCAGCTGCGGAGAGTTTATTGCGCCCGCCGAGAGAATGACTTCCTCGCGGGCCTCGGCGGTTCTGGTCGTGCCGTCGTGTTCGTACTCGACGCCGACCGCGCGGTCCCCGTCAAACCTGACGCTCGTCACCTTCGCCTCAGTCTCGACGGTCAGGTTCGACCGGTCGAGGACAGGTGTAATGTACGCGGCCGCACTGCTACACCGTTCGCCGTCTTTCTGTGTCAGGTGGTAGAACCCGCCCCCCGCTTGCCCGTCGGCGTTGAAATCGGGGTTGTGATCGATGCCGACTTCAGCCATCGCCTCGACGAGCGCCTCCGAGACCGGGTGTGGCTCGACCTGCTCGGCGACGTTCAGCGGACCACCCTCACCGTGGTACTCGCCATCACCCGGCTCGAAGTGTTCCGCCCGCTTGAAGTATGGGACAATGTCGTCGTACCCCCACCCATCGTTGCCCAGTTTTGCCCATCCATCGTAGTCACTGGGATGACCTCGGATGTATATCATCCCGTTGAGCGAACTTGACCCGCCGAGGGTCTTTCCCCGAGGGTGGTACAGCTGTCGGTCGTTCAGCTCCGACTGCGGAACTGTGTGGTAGTCCCAGTCAACTGCCGAACTGTACAGCTCGGGAAACCGTGGTGGCGCGTGAATCTCTTCTCTGTTGTCCGGTTCACCGGCTTCAAGTAGGAGTACATCCCTGTCCTCGCTCCCGGAGAGGCGGTGTGCGAGCGCACAGCCAGCGGACCCGGCACCGACGACAACGAAGTCGTGAGTCGTGTTGTCGTAAGTCATAAAAACTCTACCGTCTTATACAGAGCAAGCTATGATAAAATTTCTCCCGCCCTTTCCGGCGGTGTTCAGATAAGTTTCAATCTCCAAGTCGGTTTCTGCCCGTGACTCACCCAAATACTGGCGGCCTGCGAAAATCGGAGACTTTCGTGATGACGGAAGAGCAGAGAGCTCTTTCGAACCACGCACAGCGAGTGTTCCGCGAATAACATGAGCTGAACAATGAAAGACAAGCGGATCGAGTCTTTCGGAACGCGGGAGTCGAACGTGCCGAGGGCTTGCTCCCTCTCAATCCTTGCCGTGAATCCGTACCTGTGGAAACGCTGCTACCTATACAAACCACCGTTTTCGATAAAATAGTTACGCCGTCTTGGAATCTACTATCGCCACAGCCGACAGGCGGTCCATATCGTGATGCGGTGCGGTCGCTGTCTGGCGGAAGCGGTGGCTCACCAGACCCGCACCGGCCGCTGAGGGCTGCTCGGATCGGCGGCCCTCAGCTCCCTCGTCTCTGTCCGCACTCAGTATGCTTCACTGTCGGGATCACGATCTCGTGACTCGAGGCGGTAGTGCGCGAACCAGAGATGCACCTATTCGGGCTTTCTCGACTGCCGCTCTAATGACTTCGACGCGCTTTGAAAACTAGCTCAGAAATCAGGAGACGGAAGCGCTCTTCTACCACAACTCAAGCGAGCCACCACCAGTTACTACGGGTTTATGTGCACGTCCACAAAACACTTGTTTCAGTGCATTTACCGCCTACTTTCAGCACCGATTACATCGATTTTGAGGGGGCGTGCGATTGACACCTACTAACTAAAACTCTATCAAATCGCCCTGTAGTACGTAAGCGACCCTCTTAGATTGTTAGGTCTGCCGAAGCGTATTAGCTTTCAAACCTTCTCTGAGCCATTACGGCGGCAGTCGAGCTTTAGCGCCCATGATTCGGCTCCCTTCGCGCATGGACCAGTCACTACCACGTGCTCGATGGCACGGTTCAGATATCGGTCTCGTGCGCCCCATGTCTTGGTTCACGTTCACATGGTATAGCAGCGTTTCCATCGAGTCACTACCCCCCCTTCCTGTTACATAGTCGCTCATGCGACCGTCCGTCGATGAGAGATCCCAACAGGTGTCCCGTCGAATAGTATACCTCGGTCTGTGACGAATCTGAAGCGCGGCAAAAGCCTGTCTTAAGTTCAGAAATCTATTAGTGTGTGTGCGGTTGTTGTGTGTGTGTATGTCAACCGAAGCTAAAGAAGCAATCGACCACCCCCTAGACCCCCTCCTGCCGGTCGAGATAGAAACCGCAGGCGAACTGCTCCGTGAAACATCCGAGTTCACTGACAACGCTCGGATGGTGAAAATTGAACTGAACGAACCATCAAAAGAGGCTCTAAACGAATACAGAGAGAACGGGACTGAAGTAAAGCGCGAGGCGTATGCGGTAATCCGGGACAGTCCGGAGCGGAAAACGTACGAAGCAGTCGTCTCGTTGGAAGCTGAAGAAGTTACAGAAGTGGAACACATCGACGGTGCTCAGCCGTCGATTGCCATCCAGGAGTTCATCGAGTGCGAACAGACGGTGAAGGAGAACGAGGAGTGGCAGGCGGCACTCGAGGACCGTGGTGTCGAGGACACCGACCGCGCGATGGTCGATCCGTTTTCCGTCGGGTACGACTTCATCCCAGAAGATATCAACCGCGACCGACGGATGGCACACGGCCTGAGTTACCTCCGACCGAGCGAAGAAGACGGCGACGAGGGGTACGCCAAGCCGATTCACGGTCTGCACGCGTTCGTCGACCTAGATATGATGGAGGTCGTCAAGATCGTTGACGACGGACCCCCGGACGAGGACAACATTTTCCCGCCCGAAGAGATGCACTATCGCGAGGGCGAGGTTGACCTCCGTGACGACGTGGAGCCGTACGACGTCGTTCAGCCCAACGGCCCATCCTTCGATGTCGACGGCCACAAAGTCGAGTGGCAGAACTGGGAGTTCCGCGTCGGCTGGACACAGCGCGAAGGGCTGGTCCTCCACAATATCGGCTACAACGACGACGGGGAGTTCCGGACGATTCTGAACCGTGCGTCGCTAGCCGAGATGTCGGTTCCGTACGGTTCGCCCGACCGTCACGACCGGTTCAAGAACGCGATGGATGCCGGCGAGTACAACATCGGCCGGATGGCTAAGTCCCTCGAAAAGCGGTGTGACTGCCTGGGCTACATGCACTACTTCGACGCGGTGATGAACACCATGGACGGTGATGTAAACGTCGTCCCGAACGCCATCTGCATGCACGAGGAGGACTATGGCCTCTTGTGGGAGCGGTCGGACTGGCGGACCGAGTCGGCTGAATCGCGCCGGAACCGCCGCCTAGTGGTCTCGTTTATCGGTGCGGTCGGTAACTACGATTATGCCTTCTACTGGTACTTCTACCAGGACGGTAGCATCCAAATTCAGGTCCGACTCACTGGGATTGACGCCACCGCCACGGCAGCGAAGGGCGAGGACGTGACTGGCTACGACGAACTGCTTGCGCCACAGCTCAAGTCAGCCATTCACCAGCACTTCTTCAATTTCCGCTTGGACTTCGACATCGACGGCACCGAGAACAACATATATGAGGTCGAAAACCAGACTGTTCCGACGGGGCCTCAGGGATTCAGTCCACACGCCGACCCCTCGGTTGACTCACCCAACCCCGGCGGCAACGCGTTCTACGCCGACCAGCGCCAGCTTGAGAGCGAACAGGAAGCTCAGCGCCTCATCAACCCGCTTGAAGGGCGGTACTGGAAGGTGACCAACCCGAACAAGACGAACAAGCTGGACAAGGAGGTCGGCTACCGTATCGAACCACGCGAGAACGTCAAAGCAGCACAGACCGACGACAGCAGCGTAATGCGACGTGCGGGCTTTATTGACAATCACCTCTGGGTCACCCCGCACGACGAGGACGAGCGCTTCCCGGCCGGTGACTATCCGAACCAGGCCGAGGGTCCGCAGGGACTCCCCGTCTGGACCGAACAGAACCGCGACCTCGACAACAAGGACCTCGTAGTCTGGTACACGCTAGGGAAAAACCACGTCACTCGACCCGAGGACTGGCCGGTGTTGCCCGTCCAGATGGCGAACCTGAAACTGACGCCGGACAACTTCTTTGACCAGTCCGAGGCCATCGACGTGCCGCCGGAACACGCTATCAACGCGGGCCACGACATCCCCTCGCGGGACGAGTTCCAGGACGAGACGGACGAGAGTAAGCAGGGAGCAGCAGACGACGACTGAGCAGGTTACGAGCCCGATTGTGCGGGCACTGGTGTCGGCAACGGCCGACTCCAATCGTACAGGTATCTAAGTGCCCTCCCCCACGGCCTGAAAGCTGTGGCATCCGGGCACCGGATGACCGACCTGCTGAAGCAGAGCGTTCGAGGGAGACTCGCACACAGGTGACAAGGTGGCCGGTGGCTGTCGGGTTAGCCGAGGTTGATGTTGATTGCTTTGGTCTGGGTAAACTCGTCGATTGCTTCAGCGGCGTTTTCTCGGCCAGTTCCGGATTGTTTGTAGCCGCCGAAGGGCTGTCCTGCAGACACGTCGTTGTAGTGGTTGACCCAGACAACGCCAGCTTCGAGTCGTCGGGCGGTCCGGAGGGCCTTCGTTACGTCACCAGAGATGACGCCAGCAGCGAGACCGTAGTCGATGTCGTTTGCGAGTTCAACCACGTCGTCCTCGTCGCTCCAGGAGAACGTCTCCATGACAGGGCCGAAAATTTCTTCTTGGACCGACGGGTGGTCGTGGTCAATATCATCGATGACGGTGGGTAGATAAAACGCCCCGCCGGCAAGTGAGTCGTCGTCAGGCGCGTTGCCACCGGTGCGGATGGTCGCCCCGCTCTCGCGGGCGGCCGTGACGTAGTTGTGGGTCCGTTCGACCTGCTTGGCGGAGACTTTTGGTCCCATGTCTGTCTCTTCGAGCAGTGGATCGCCGACCGACATCCCGGCAGCAGCGTTGGTGAACGCCTCCATGAATTGGTCTTCGATATCCTCGTGGATGAACAACCGGGAGCCGGCGGCACAGCACTCGCCCTTGTTGAAGAAGATGGCCATCATCGCCGCTTCGACCGCCTCTTCAAGATTGGCGTCCGGATAGACGATGACGGGGCTCTTGCCGCCGAGTTCGAGCGTCGTCTTTTTAATATCTTCCGCGGAGTTGCGGATAATCTCCTTGCCGACTTCGGTCGACCCGGTGAACGAGATTTTGGGGACATCCTCGTGCGTGGAAAGTGGCTGACCCGCGTCCTCGCCATAGCCGGTGACAACGTTGACGACACCATCGGGGACCGTGTCGTCGACGAGTTCCATCAGTTTGAGGATGGACAGCGGCGTCTCCTCAGACGGTTTGAGAACCACGGTGTTGCCAGCGGCAATGGCGGGGCCGAGCTTCCAGATGGCGATCATCAGCGGGAAGTTCCACGGGATAATAGCACCGACGACTCCGTATGGCTCCTTGAGCGTAAAGACCTGTTTCTCTCGGTCGAAGAGGTCGTTTGTCTGGCGCGTCTCCCCGTTTACGTTTCGCGCCGCGGCCGCGTAGTAGGTAAGATGGTCAACAATCAGTCCCATGTCACCCATCGCCTCGGTGATTGTCTTTCCGGTGTCGAGGACTTCGAGCGTTGCAAGCGTCTCTTGATTTTCCTCCACTGCGGCGGCCATCTCCGAGAGGACGCGCTGGCGCTCGCCTGGTGAGGCGTCTTTCCAGCCGCCCTCAAACGCTTCGTGTGCTGCTTCGACAGCCGCGTCGATGTCTACGGCGTCGCCGGCCGGCACCTCGCCGACCACCTCGCCCGTTGTCGGGTTTCGCGTCTCGATTGTCTCGTTGCTCTCACCGTCGACGAACTCCCCACCGATGTAGTGGGCGAGATTGTCGGGGACGGCGTCTGCGGCAGCATCGCGGTGCCTTTGTTTGATTTCATCTTCTGTTTCTGTGGAATTATCATCGGCTGTACTCATACGTAGGACAGTGCCAACGTTTGTCATGAGACTGTAAATAATTAACTGGTCCCGTTACAAGGCGGTAGCGGAAGATAGGTTGTCGCTCTTGTGTAGTCTAGCCGAAGACATTGGCGATGCAGTCAATGACTCCCTGGATAGGTGCGTGGCTGAGATTTAGTGAACGGAGAAAGACATAGGTACGAGCGGCCTGCTCCAAGCCCTGCTTGGACTGCTCTATTGGAAATGGATGACTACGTGGCGATTAGTCGATTTCGGCGGTATCTGTCTAACTAAGTTTCACCTTTCAATATCTGAACCATTCTCACTTGGAATTGTTTCGTTGATTTCGGACAAAAGGAAGGAGAAACTCCTGTAAGTTCCTCAGTAGAAGGCGGATTTTCGATCAGGAATTCCAGCAATCCGGCTGCTGTGCCGCATTTTCAACAGATCTCAATCGGTTGAGTAGAACGTTGTTCACGCGCACCAACGCTGTCATAGCGGTCGTCCTTTGACACCTCACGTATATCACGACAGCCACCAAAGTAAGAGACATGACACAACCTCGGTCCGAGCAACATCGTGAGGACGGCCGGACGGCCGCATCTGGTCGTTCAGCTATCGACGTATCGGGGCTGGAACTGACCTACAGCGACGGCACAGAGGCGGTCGCGGGCGTCAACATGACTATTCCGTCGGGGGAGTTCTTTGGCTTTCTTGGCCCCAACGGCGCAGGCAAGACGACGACTATCAAAGTGTTTGCGACGTTGCTGTCTCAGACCGGCGGCGAGGTCCGTGTTAACGGATTCGACGTAACGGACAACCCGAGAAAAGTGCGAGAATCGATCGGCTATATGGCTCAGAAAACCAGTGTCGATCTTGAATTGACCGCCCGCGAAAACATCCGCTTCGCCTGCGAGGCCTACGGTGTCCCTAGAGGTGAACGGGCCGAGCGGGTCGATGAACTGCTCGAATTGGTCGATCTGGCCGATGTGGCCGGAAAGGAGGCCGAGGAGTTCTCCGGCGGGATGCAGAAGCGATTGGACGCGGCGACGGCGCTGGTCCACCGGCCGCCGCTCGTGTTCCTTGATGAGCCGACGACCGGGCTGGATCCGAAGGCGCGCAATCGGCTGTGGGAATACTTCCAGCGCATCAACGACGAAGGAACGACGATTTTCCTCACCACGCAGTACCTCGAAGAGGCCGACCAGCTCTGTGATCGGCTGGCCGTCATCCTCGACGGTGAGATTGTTGCCGACGGAAGCCCGGCGGAACTGAAACGGGAGGTCGGTGGCGAGGTGCTTGACGTGGAAGTCGAAGACGGTGAGGCGGCGCGCGAACGGGCCACCGAGATTGCCCGCACCTTCGATGAGTTCGGGGAGGATGCGACCGTCAGCGTGACCGAGGAGGGGATTAGCGTCACCGCTCGGGAGGCCCGCCAGCACGGCACCGACTTGCTCGTCGCACTGCGTGATGCGGGGCTGACCGTTACCGGCTTCAATATCCGTGCCCCGACACTGGATGATGTGTTCCTCGCGATCATGGGCGAGGAAGAGAATGAGGCCGACGGTATCGAATCGGAGGCCGAGCAATGAGTTCCCTAACCGGCGACGAGCAAGCCAGTGACCAGCAGCACGACCGCCCGGTCAACCGACAAAAGAACACGTTCTTCGGCGACGTGTGGGTGAATTTCAAACGCTGGAATATCAAGGCTGTCCGGAACCCGTTCGTCTTGGTGGTGTCGCTGGCCCAGCCGATTATCTTCCTCGTTCTTTTCACCGAAGTCTTCGGCAACGTCGCGGGCCGAGCCGTCAGTCAAGGGCTGCCGGGGATCAGCTACGAGAGCTACCTTGTCCCAGCCATCGTGATCCAAGTGTCGCTGGCGGCGGCAGTCACCTCCGGCATCGGCCTGGTCAACGACATCGAGAACGGAATGTTCGAAAAAGTGCTCGTCTCGCCGATGAACCGCACTGCCGTCTTCGCTGGCAAGACCGCCGCTGAGGTGTTCCGCATCGCTGTGCAGGTATCGGTCATCCTTGGCCTCGGCGTCGTAATGGGCGCGGAGATTAAAACCGGCGTCGTCGGTGCGGCCGGTATCGTTGCTGTTGGCGTCATCTTTTCTCTGTGGTTCGTCGCGCTGTCAAACTCGTTGGCAATCCTCACCCGCGACCAGGAGTCGACGATTATCGCCGCAAACCTGCTTCAGTTTCCCCTACTCTTCCTGTCGAGTGCTTTCCTGCCGCTGTCGACTCTCCCCGGATGGATCCAGACGTTCGCCCGACTCAACCCGGTCACCTACGGCGTCGACGCCGCTCGGTCGCTGATGCTCGATCAAGACGTGATGACCGTCATCGAGATGTCGTCCTTTGGGGGTACTCTCGATGGCGTCGTCCCCGGGGTGGCAGTACTTGGGGGCATCGGTCTGGCTCTTGGTGCTGTTGCAGTCTTCCTGCTCGCTCGCGCGTCGAGTTCGGACGTGCAGTAGCACGAGAGTTCGAGTTGCTCCTCGACGGCGTTGAGAGTTCTCCAAAGACCGACAGCGAACCGAAGCGCGCTTCGCAGTCTTTCTGATGGGTCGTCTCAGCTTGCGCGCCGGCGAAGTCGTCCACATGCGCGAGGACTGGACCGACTGGCGACAGCGCCGAATCGAAATCCCCAGACAGCAGGACTGTTATCTTGGTCAGGATGGTGGAATTTGTGGATATTGCAAAATGCAGTCTGCAATTAATACGCTGTCGACTAGTTCGACTGTAACCAACTCACAGCGTCTTCGTATTCCTCAAACCACTGCCTTTCAATGTCGTCATCTGCCCCCTCGGTCACACTTTCTATGGACATTTTCGAGACGATGCTTTCCGGGGCAACTACGGCCACATGGTCGACGCCTGCTGCTTCCGCGTTTGGTCCCCACGTTTTCTGACTCCACTCCTGATCTTCCTGATCTATTGCCGGGTGGTCACGAGTGTCAGCGAGAACGTTTGAGCATTGAGTGTCCTCAACAGCATCGATAACAGTATTCATATATTCACGGTACTTGTCCCCCTCTGCGTACTCAGTCATTTCAGCCGAGACAATGTTCTCATTAGGTCTGTAGAGCGTGTCATAGAATACGTCTCATACCCTCTATCCGGCGATTATACCACACTCATTTCGCGTGTCATCTAGTGATTTGCCTCCATCATAGATTGCATTCGGGGACGAAATCGTGAATAATAGCTGTTGCGAACTATTGTATGACACGCTCTCTGTACTCAACTGTTGCGTGCGCTTTGTCTAAGTAGGTCTCTGCCATTGGACCGCACCAGTGTAGTAGGTATATAAATCCACGCCGCAAATTATCATTGAAGAAAATGATATTTATGCAGACAGTGATACCAACAGATTCGACGTGACCGGTGTGCAAGATACGCGCCCTCTATCTTGCACGGCACGCCCTGACAGAAGCCGGAGGGAGCTGTTTCGGTATCGTCGGTAAGAGCCTCGGTCCTTCCCGAACTTGTATGATGCGGAGGTGGCAACGACACCCCCTGACGACCGTACCACGTACGGGCTCCCAGACCTCATTGAGGTGCCGTGTTGAATAGATGCTGAGTCATGGTTAGCGCGGTTCACAGAGCGGTTCTATGTTCGAGATGGCGAACATGAGGACGATTTCACGGAACTGCCGATACCAGCCGAGCGAGCGCTTCGTTGTTGAGTACGAAGTCTCGGCCATCCAGCGCTGAGAATAGCCTTTTGCCCGGATGAGCGCGTTGTGTCCAAGCGTCAACGACCTCGATCCACGCTGTAAGATGAGTGGTTCGACACCGAGAGCGTAGAACTCGTATTTCGTGAGCCAGTTGTGGAACGCCTTGTCAGCAGCGACGGACAGCAGGTCGTCCGCGTTCCGCCGGACGACCTGCGGCCCGGTCTTGGTATCGTGTTTCCACCGGGCCGAGATATGTACGTCAAGAACGGCAAGAGACTCTCTGTCGGTTAATGTCGTCACTTTCAACGTCTGAACGGTACTTCCCGACCGCTGGCGGTAATACGACGAGGCTGAGCGACGGTCGAAGAACGTGCTGTCGAGTGCTGCGTGGCCAGACTGCAGGTGTTGCTGCGCTGAAACGCGCAGCAACGCCCGCCACACCCACATTTCCAGCCGGTCGAACGATTTGTAGAGAGTGGTGAAGTCAGGCAGATCGTCCGGATCTAGGCCAAGTGCGTCACAAATCTCGGTCATATACTTGAGCCGGTTCGGTGTTTCACGGTAGCTGTGGCCGTTTTCGAGCCGAAAACAGTGGAGAACGACATGCTTCCAGCGGGCGAACCCGCCGCTGGCGGGCTCGCCCGCGTGCTTCCCCAACGCTTGTTTGGCTAAGGTACCGACACTGCTCAATGAAGTCGAGGAGATCGATCTCCATGGTCAGAGTCGATTTCCTCGGCTTCGACCTTCTACTCAGTGATATTAGCCGATTAGATCGCTATTCAACACGGCAGAAATAGTATCACTCACATCTGGCAACAACTCCACTCACCCAGCAACGTACTCGAGGTAGTCACAGGATCTCTCGTGAGTGAAGTATACTCCTGAAGAGCTATCTAGAGTCGTCGAACGGGGCGTCCGCTCCAACGGAATGAGAAGATTGGGGACTCTCAGAAGCGGTATTCAGCAACTTCCGCTGACTCGCAGTGCGGGCATTCCTCGATTGGCGTGTCGAGTGTCACTCCGCAGTTCCGACATTCGTAATGAATCTGCGTGCTCTCACTGAACATCCCTCGCAGTGGGTCGAACACGCTCATCATATCGGTCACATAGGGTGTTATGTGGTATCAAACCTTCCATCTCTGACCAGTCACTGGCCTGCATACCCGTCACCGTCCAAACAGCAAGACACTATACCTTCACGCTCGAACTGTCGTCTGAGTTCTGAAATGGGTGGCCAGCCAAGACAGTCTCAGCGGTTTACGTTTGCTGACGCTGTCGATGTCCCCGCTACGCTCGAGACGTGTCACATCCAGTTTCTCGACATCAACCCCTCCAGAGCCATCGTGATATACAGCGACGCGATTTTTGATGTTGACAGCGGCGAGACACCCCTGTCAGCTGCGACAACCGTCGAAATCACGATGTTCGAGCCGCCAGACGACGTCGACTCTGCCGACCGCGAGACGCTCGCTGCGCTCATCGAGGACCTTTCTGATCGCCTCGCCAGTGTGAGCGGGACCACTGCAACCCGCCAAGAGTGACTTCTAGGAAGATAAGGTGTTACGAGATCTCGTCTAACGAGTCATACTCGCTCCAGCACTCGCAGTCGAGATCCCCAATTGACGTGACTTCGTCAGGCAGATCAGAGAGCGGCATCCCATCGCCGACGGTAGGGCAGTCCTTGGTGTGAATCGAGAAGTCGTCAGCCGACATGGTAGCCATATCTACGAGTCGCGTCTCCCGTCTCCAACGAACTACTGCCGTCGTCTTACCCGGGTAATGGTGAGGAGTACGGGCCCAAAACGGGTCACTCGGCATTCGAACGGGTATGGAACGTCGTCCCCGTCCGGAAACTGGTCAACTCCTCGATCCGAGCCTCGAGTGCTTCGATTTCGTCCCGGAGTTCGGCTGCCTCGTCGTCATCACTAGCAGCAAGTTGGTCTTTCAACCCCTGGAGCCGTGTCTCCTTGCTCTCTTCGTCGACATCGGCCTTGCGGACGTACTCGGATTCATCGATCTCATAGACGTCCGATTCGGAGAGTTCCGTCACCTCGAGGGCGTCGTCGACTTTACTGCGGTCGACGCTGGTAATCTGCTCACGATCGACGCCTGCGGCTTCTAGCGTCTCGATGACTGCCTGGTCGTCTTTGAGTGACTTGTTGCGCCGTGACGTCCGCTGGACGGAGCCGAAGGGACCGCTGACTGGGCGGTCGTGATGTAACCGGGTGAGCAATACGTCGGCAATCTCCTTCCGAAGGCTATCGGCGTTGCGTTGGACATCTGAACACAGTGTATACAGGTTGACCAGGGCGTCAGTCTCGAGGTCTTCGAAAGTGTCGAGGTCGTGGCGTTCGAGCGCGTCGACGAGCAAGAGTGCGTCAGCGTAGACATCAAGCTCGGGTTCAGTCCGCTCGCTGGCGTCAGCTGGCGAGCTGTCATCGTCGAGAACCTGCGTGGCTGTTGGTCCCTCTGTTTCGACGATCATGCCCTGTTGTTCGTCGACTTCGAAGCGTGGGTGGAGACTTAACACTGCGGGGTACGGGTCGGCGTCTGGCGGGAGTCGATCTAGTTCGAACGCACCGTCGTTGTCAGTGACACGCCGATAGAGGGTCTCGAATTGATCGCGTTGCAAGGGCCGTGTGGTGTCGATGTCACGATCAAGAAAGTCGATGACAACCCGTTGTTCTTGGATATCGTGGAGACGAAAGCGATCCCGAGAGAGCGGCGTCACGAGCGTCGCTCCATCGGGGAGGTCCTCAAGTTCCTCAAGGAGGGTGTGCCAAGAGACACTGAATGGCATACTGTTCTGTTGGATATCGGCAGGCAAAGAGTTACTGCCACTCTCACGCTGGAGTCTCTTGCCGACAGTGGGTCATCCCCATCACTTTGGCAGGAAGACTGTAGCAGTCGTTCTGAATTTAGCTGCTATATTTTAGCCATCCAGGATATGGCTTCAGACGCGCGAACTGAAGCGATAAGCACGGGAAGGATCTGTCGCACTTGCGGAGCAGACTCTTTGTAGTGGCTTTCTACGCTGGTAGTACACTAAGAACGCCACCATACCCCATCTAAGTGTATTATACGAATTTCAATACACTTATATCGGGCTGGGACGGTTCTAATTGTAATGAATCCCGCTGAGTTTGAAGATGGTCCGGGGCAGATCGAGCCACATGGCGGGCTCCCCTGCTACAATCCCGCAAGCCTCCCACCAGAACTCGAGTTCACCGAAGAAATCCTGGAAGCCCACGGTGATGCTCTCTACGCCCTCGGGCAACTCTCAACCCTCCACGATCACATCGAGAACGAGAACCTCCTTCTCGCCCCCTTCGTAGTTCGGGAAGCTGCGATGAGTTCCCAAATCGAAGGCACCGCAGTAACCGTCTCAGACATCATTCTCCACGAACCAGATGCCGAGCCTGAACGCTCCGCAGCATCTACACGCGATATCCGAGAGGCGTACAACTATGTCGAAGCTATCCAACTGGGATTCGACCAGCTTCAACGGGGGAACGGTGTTGACCAGGCCCTCCTCTGTGAACTCCACGAGTCCCTCCTACTTGATGTTCGTGGGGAAGACAAGCGGCCAGGAGAAATCCGAGACACGCCGGTCGTTATCGGCCCGAATCAAGATCCTCAGAACGCACAGTTTATTCCTGCTCACCCGGCCCACGTTCAGATACTGGTGGACCAACTTATCGCGTACAACCGGATGGAGAACTACCCACCACTCATCGATATCGCCCTTTCGCACTACCAATTCGAGACAATCCACCCATTTCGCGATGGGAATGGGCGACTCGGGCGGCTTCTCATCATGCTTCAGTTATTCGACGCAGGGCTGCTTGATGAGCCGTATCTGTACTTGTCTGCGTATTTCAACCGTAACCGGGCCGAATACTTCGACAAACTCCTCAGCGTGAGCAAGGATGGTGCTTGGGAAGAGTGGGTGTTGTTTGCGTTAACCGCAATTAGTGACCAAGCCCACGATGCCTACGAGTGTGGGCAAGAGCTCCTCAAATTACGGAACACGTATCTTGAACAGTACGAGGGGTATCCAGCAGTTCGCGATGTCGTGACCTATCTGTTTGAGGAGCCGTATCTGCAGGCGGGTCGTGCTCAAGACGCGACTGGGCGATCAAAGAAAGCAGTCTACAACGCGATCGATATGTTGGTCGACGATGGGGTCATCGAGGAAATCACTGGGAAAGAACGCGGAAAGATCTACCAAGCGCCGGAGATTCTCGCGATAGTCGAATCTCCCTGACTGTCTCTAGACGTCTGGTAGTAGTATTCGGATTTGTGGACTTCAGGTCGCGCCTCTGAAATCGCACACCGGATGCCTGAGATATAACAGCTAAATTCAGAACGACTGCTAGATCAACGGCGCAAGTCACCACGCAGAACAGCGGAACTGACGGGTCCCTTCTTGAGAGAGTGAACCACTCTAAGTCAGCGGAGAGATGGATAATATTAACCAACAACCGGTGCGATATTGCGGATTTGTTGGTTAACAATTCGAGCGCCGTCACTGATCAATCCCAATTGCCAGTCAGGAACTCCGCTAAATACGTGTGATCCGTTTCTGGCAGTGAGTTACCGGAACCGATGGGAGCTGACTTCAGCCTCTGTACCAGTGACGGCAAATTCCATACCTCAGAAATCTAGTACATTGAACACAATAACAACTTCTACTAATTGCTGTAATACAGCAGTCACAGCGTTCCAGTATCGTATCCAAATAACGGAGCCACACACCATTCTTGCAAGTGAAGTGCGTAGAATCATGAGGCTTCACTTGCAAGCGTGGTGTGTCTAGATCACGTTGTTAACTGTCGCGATATCTCGAATCGACTCAATCTCATTGTCCAGTCGAAGGACATCAGACATTGCATCAATTGCACTACTGAAAGGGACATCGAGTTGGTAGCTGTAGTAATTCCCTCGAGATCCACTTCGATTCTCATTCGCAGCAAGAATACCGAGCATTCGTAGATCAGAAAGATGGTTATGGACGGATCGTTGCGCTAGTGGATCTGTTCCAGAGGACTCACAGAGAGTTAGATACTCTTCATAGATTTCCCGAGTTTTGTTCGGCGTGTCTTTCTTTGCTGAGGCCGAAAGGTAACCGTCTGGTTCGGGGATGCTGAACACATCCAGAACCAGACACTTTCTCGTCATCAATTCGGTGATTCAATCGCGCCGATTACGGCGGTCAGGAAGTACCGACTATAATAGCTCTGTCCATTTAACCCAAGGAAGTATAGAGACAACGTTTGAAGCTACACTAAGCATATCAACGGTGGTTCGACGCGGTGTGCAGAACTGCTGTAAGAATGGAAATGACGGTCTTGGAGTTGCTGACTCAGATACGTAGACAGACATTCGGACTATTCTCTGACACGCTGCTCAATATGAAATATGGATGATAGACAGCCGTGAACGGGCAAGAGAGCCGACCAAGCTCTGATTTGGCCGGACTTTTCTACACCCCAGCCGGTCAGTCTTAGTTAGCTCACACATTGAATTACTAGTCTACATCAACTTCTGTTATCCTCTTTTTAATAACTCTTTTAATACCTAAGTCCCTCAGTTGTTAATGCAATGTCGTACTCATGTACCCACTGCGATGCACAGTTCCAAAGCGCGGCCAGCGTGAGCCAGCATGTCGGCCTTCATCACAACACGTGTGCAGCGTGTGACGAGCAGTTCAACGAAACTGACGCGCTGCGAAACCACATCCACGAGAGTCACTGATCGATCACTACTCTGGCCGGCACACAGCTGTCTCGATCACGATACTGCTTTTTTACAGGGACAGATAGACGCGATATCCGAGTTCGTCAACGCCGTCCGAGCAGTTCTGGATGTCTGGACGGTGAACTACTCTCTCACCCGACTTGGCGAAGCGCCCCTTAGTCAGATATCCAGCGAACCTCGGTGCCGGGCAATGTATCGACTCGCAAAACAGTGTGACGGTTTTACCGAGAGGGACTCGCGGTTTGGTGGGGATTTTTTTGTGGCTGGGAGTTGAGTATCCGTTCTGCTGCTCGGCGTGCACCCGGAATATTGCCCGCAAACGCCCCAAGGCTCTCTTCTGCGAGTTGTCCAGTGACAAAGATGTGTGAACACTCACCGTCTCTCGCTCTCGCGCGCCGGTCTCGGTAACACACCGGCCCGACTCGTCGTTCGTTCCGAGTGCAAGAGCAGTACTACCCGACCCAGAATAATAAATATTCTACTGAATTTAGTAACTTTTATTATAACAGGCTGAAGGAATAGTAATTGCGATGGAAGACGATATAACGAGTACTCTCTCACGGAGAGAACTGTTGACGATGTCGGCAGGCACCAGTATCGTGGCGACGGCTGGCTGTTTGACCGCGAGTTCTTCGGAAGGCCAAGAGCCATTGCGAATCACACTCCCACGGGAACCGACCGGTGGGGACTGGGACACGCACGGTGGCGTCGTACCGTACTACACACCATTTCAGGAGACACTGACGAGGGCGTCACCGTCACTCGACACCATCGAGCCGGGACTGGCGACGGACTGGGATACCGTCGACGAGACGACGTGGGAGTTCGAACTCCGCGAAGACGTCACCTTCCACGACGGGACGGAGCTGACACCGAGTGTCGCTGCGGACGCACTCTCAGGGCTCATCGAGGCTCGACCGCTCGGGTTCACCCGGTTCACCCCGGATAGTTTCACTCCCACGGGTGGACAGACACTCGAAATAGAGACCTCACAGCCAGAGCCTTCGACACCAGGCAACTTGGCGCATCCGCTGTTGAGTCTCCAGCATCCTGATGCCGACGACCCCGTCGGGACAGGCCCTTACACTGTCGAGTCGAGTGCGCCTGACGAGCCAGTCGAAACAAATATTTATGAGGACTATTGGGGGGAGACAGGTGACAGCGCACTGATTTTCGAAGGGAGGCAGGACCCGCGGACCCGTTCGCTTCGACTCGAGTCCGATGAGACGGCCGTCGGGATCGACCTACCACGAGGGAGCTACGACCAACTGGATTCGGTCGACGGTGTGAACGTACGGAGGCAGACGGAACCACGGACCGGAATGGTCCAGATCAACAAGTACCGGGCCGTGACGAACGACCGGAATCTCCGCCAGGCGATACTATACGCCGTAGATCAGTACGAGATAGTCGAGCAATTACTTAACGGGGTCGGCGAACCTGCCCACGTCCCGTTCTCGAAGGTGATTCCGTGGTCGGCCCACGACGAGATACCGCCACACACTGGCGAGGAGCAGGCCAGAGACTACCTCGACCAGTCGGAGTACGACGGCGAGGAACTCAGGTTTATAATTACTGGGAGCGAGGAAGAACAGCGACTCATCGCCGAATCGATCCAACGACAGTGTGACGCGGTCGGCATCAACATCGGCATCGAGCAGGTCGAAGCTGCCGCGTTCTTCTCACAGTACACCGGCGGTGAGTCCGACTTGGCGTTTGTCGAACTGGGGTCGATCAACGGTGCCGCCGACTACCTGGTCTACGTGATGTATCACTCCGAAGGAGGCGACAACGTCGCCCAGTACGAGAGCGAGGGCACTGGTGTCGTCAATCCCGGTTCGGAAGTCGACGAACTGATCGAAGGCGGGGATACCGCGTTCGACCGGGAACAAAAACACGAGGCCTACAGGGAGGTCCAGCGTCGTGTCATGGACGCTGCGGTGACAGTCCCGCTGTACTACAAGGAACACGTCCTCGGATGGGACAGCAAGATAACGGGACCGGACGAACACGCGATCCCACACATGACGGACTGGACGACCCTGTCGAGATAGATGCGAACGTACGTACTCAAGCGACTCGGGAGTTCGCTGCTCGTCATGTGGGGGGCGAGCCTCGCGGCGTATGCGATGATCTTCGCCGCACCGGGTGACCCCGCCGAGACGATTCTGCGCGAACAACTCGCGGGACAACCGACTGAACAACAGGTCGCGCAGTTCCGTGCAGAACACGGCCTCGACGAGCCGTTCCCGATCCAATATCTCGACTGGATCGGCGGGGCGATACAGGGTGACCTCGGTCAGTCGTACTACCACGAGCGAACGGTGACGGACCTGCTGGTGAGCAATCTGCCTGCGACAATCGAACTCACGGGTGCGGCGCTGTTGCTCTCGTTGGTCGTGTCGATTCCGGCCGGGATCATCAGTGCAGTCCACCGAGACACCGGTCTCGATTATCTCAGTCAGGCGGGTGCACTCCTCGGCATCTCGATGCCGAACTTCTGGCTGGGATACCTGTTGATCATCGTCGTCGCCCTCCCGCTCCGTGCGGTTCCGACCTCCGGAGCCGGCTCCCATGCACACCTGCTCCTCCCCGCAATAACGCTGGGGACCGGCCTGACAGCCGTCACAACCCGGCTGCTTCGAGCGTCCCTACTCGAAACCTTACAAGAGTCGTATATCCGGACCGCCCGGTCAAAGGGACTCCGTGAACGCGTCGTGCTCTACCGGCACGCACTCAGGTCCGCGCTGATTCCTGTCGTGACAGTCGTCGGTGTGCAACTGGCCGCTTTGCTCAACGGTGCTGTCGTCGTCGAAGTCGTGTTTGGGCGGCCCGGACTCGGACGGCTCCTCGTCGACGCAATATTCGCACGGGACTATCCTGTCGTCCAAGGAACTGTCCTGTTGCTGGCCGTCGTCTTTGTGCTGACGAACACACTTGTCGACCTTTCGTATCGATATCTGGATCCTCGGATTGACCTCGAATACACATCATGAGCCTCTCGACACCATCCGACCGCTTCGAACGAATTCGCGGCACAGACCTTCTCAGCACACTGCGATCCGATCCATCGAGCCTCCTCGGGACACTCGTCGTCGCCGCACTGACCGGCGTCGCGCTGGTCGGACCGTTGGTACTCGGTGATCCAACTAGCGGCTCGCTCTCGAACAGTCTTCAGGCACCCTCGCTGGCCCATCCGCTGGGGACCGATCCGCTTGGAAGAGACATGTTGACACGACTTGTGTACGGAGCACGCGTCACGCTCGGTATCGCAGTCGCTGTCACGCTCGTCAGACTCACCATCGGAATGGTCATCGGACTCGTCGCTGGTGTCGTCGGTGGACTGGTCGAGGAGTCGCTGATGCGCCTCGTCGATTTCCTCTTTGCGTTTCCCGGGATGGTGCTCGCACTGGTCGTTGCCGGTGTCCTTGGCCCGAGTCTGCAGAATGCCCTCCTTGCGCTCGCCGTCGTCGGGTGGGGTTCGTACGCCCGTGTCGTTCGTGGCTCGGTCCTCTCGGTCCGTGAAGAGCCGTTCGTCGACGCAGCGAAACTCGCAGGCGTCTCACGTCCACGACTCGTGATCACACATCTCGTCCCAAACGTCGCAGGCCCGGTCGTCGTCCTCGCCAGTTTGAATCTGGGTGGCGTCCTGCTTGCCGCCTCCGGGCTTTCGTTTCTGGGACTCGGGGCACAACCGCCGACGCCCGAGTGGGGGACGATGATCGCAAATGGGGCACCGTACCTCCGTACGGCACCGTGGCTGATTAACGCGCCGGGCATCGCGATTGCGCTTACTGTGTTCGGCTTCAACCTGCTGGGTGACGGACTTCGGGATGCACTCGATATCGAAGAGGTGTCTCACTGATGTTGGCTGTCGACAATCTCACCATCCAGTACGGTGACTCCACCGCTGTCCAGGATGTGACGTTCAAGGTCGAATCCGGAGAATGTGTCGGCCTCGTCGGCGAATCTGGTGCCGGGAAGTCGACAATCGGGCTTGCCGTTCTTGGACTGGCGGGTACACCGACTGGCTCGATCCAGTTCTGTGGCACCGAACTCGTCGGGACTGACTCCGCGACATTACGTTCGGTTCGTGGGGCTGAGATCGGACTCGCGTTTCAGGACGCCGATGATGCGCTCCATCCGGCGTACTCGGTCGGCGAACAAATCGCCGAGAGCATCGACGGTCGCCGTCGGAACTGGCGACGCCGCCACCAGGACACTGTCGAGTCACTCCTCGGGAATGTTGATCTCGACTCCGCGTTAGCGGGGCAGTATCCGCATCAGATCTCAGGTGGCCAGAAACAGCGTGCGCTGTTGGCTGTCGCCCTCGCAGGTGACCCGGAGCTATTGATCGCCGACGAGCCGACGAGTTCACTTGACACCGTCACAAAAGCGTCTGTACTCGAGACGATAGAGCGCCTCTCCGCGAGCCGTGACCTCTCAGTGTTGTTCATCACGCACGACCTCGGGATCGTCCAACGGGCCTGTGATCGGACGCTCGTGCTTCGAGACGGCCGTATTGTCGAGCGCGGCCAGACTAATATGGTTTTTTCTGACCCAACACACGAGTACACGGAGTCACTCGTCGGTATCCGTCAGCAACCGACAGCGGCCGTCGACGGCGGGAAAACATCAACTGGCCATGTTCTCGTTGAACTGGAGTGTGTGAGCAAGGCATACGACCAGGGTTCAGTGCTCGATTCGCTGCTTGGCAGAGACGACCGAACGGTCGCTGTCGAGGACTGTTCGCTCGCTGTTCGGGAGGGAGAAGCGGTCGGACTGCTGGGTCGTTCCGGTGCCGGTAAGACGACACTGGCTCGACTGGTGGCCGGTCTTGAGACGCCAACCGACGGGACAGTCTCTCTAAAGGGAACAGACGTCGGGTCGATCGGTGAACGGTCGCCCGTCCACCGGGAGGCGATCGGATACGTGTTTCAGTCCCCGCGAGCCAGTCTCGACCCGCGACGGACTGTCGCCGAGAGCGTTGCCGAACCGCTTGGAGGGAACGACAGTCCCGAACTGTCCGCACGCGGCCGCGTCGGGGAGTTGCTCGAGACGGTCGGGCTCACAGGATACGAACAAAAGTACCCCCGCGAACTCTCCGGTGGTGAGGCCCAGCGTGTCGCCGTCGCGAGAGCGCTGGCAGTGGATCCTGACCTGCTCGTCCTCGACGAGGCGACCAGTGCGCTGGACACGATCACCGCTGACCGCTGTTGTACACTGTTCGAACGACTCCGTCGCGAGCGCGGCCTCACGATGCTTGTCGTCACACACGACGTCGAAATCGCTCGTCGCCTCACCGACCGAACGCTCGTACTGGAGAACGGCCGTATCGTCGAACGCGACGAGACCGCAGCGATTCTAGCTGACCCGGAAACCAAACCTGCCCAGACACTGGTCGAGAGCGCATACACGCTACAACAATGACAGACACAACTCACTACGACATTGGTATCGTCGGGGGTGGTCCCGCAGGCTGTGCAGCAGCACTGTTCTGTGCGCGGGCCGACCTCGAGACAATCCTTCTGGTCAACGGCCGGTCGACACTCCAGAAGTGCGCCTACGTGGAGAACTACCTCGGCTTTCCCGCGGGAGTCGAACCGACGACGCTGCTGACACTTGCACGCGAACACGTTGAGCGGACTGGCTGTACAGTCGAAGAGACGACCGTCGAGACGGTTATTGATGACGGTGCCTCGTTCCAGGTACATCTCCCGGAGAAGGACATCCACACAGACACCGTGGTCGCGGCTTCGTGGGCGGACAGCGACTACCTCTCGGCACTGGATGTCGAGACCGAGCCAGAACCTGACGAACTGGTGCAGGAAATCATCACTGACAGTGAAGGCCGGACCAACGTCGACGGCGTCTGGGCGGCCGGACGGATCACCGGAACGCATCACCAGGCCCTCGTCAACGCCGGAGACGGTGCCCGTGTCGCGCTGAATCTCGTGAACGAACGACGCCCAGCATTCTACAACGACTGGATCGCACCTGAGGGGTACTACGAGCAGTACGGTCGGGACGTGCCTGTTGGAGTCGAAGAGGTCAGTCACGAGGAGCGCAACAAGCGGGCCACCCGTGGCCGTACCTGGATGCACGAATTCTTCGGCGGATAGTCAGTCTTCGAGACCGAAGTCGGCGAGTGAGTGTGTGTGGTGCCACACCGCGACGACTTCGTCTGCGTCGAACGTTAGCATCCCATCAGTTAGATCGATGTGGACCGTTCCGTCGTCGATTACTGTATCGTGGAGATGCATCTCCAGTGGTTCGTCGAACTCCGATACCGCAGCCATCAGTTCACCCTTTTCCTCAAGTTTCGTCTGCAGTTCGTTAGCTTCTACGACCATTACACACCTCTATTAGTTTGCGATATGAAAATACATTTTGGCTTCTCTCATAATATGGTTATTACAAAAAAATTTTTATTACCCGATTTCTCCGACCGTGTATCTCAGTAGTCTTCCTGTAGGTCCGTGGCATTAGTTAATATTCTGCGAGATTAATACTCAATAGCAGGATTGCCATCCCCATTTTTAATAACCTATTTAGTAATATAGGCCCCGAGTTGTTAATGCAATGTCGTACTCATGCACCCACTGCGATGCACAGTTCCAAAGCGCGGCCAGCGTGAGCCAGCACGTCGGCCTTCATCACAACACGTGTGCAGCGTGTGATGAGCAGTTCGACGAGACCGACGCACTGCGCGAACACATCCACGAGAGTCACTGATCGATCACTACTCTGGCCGGCACACAGCTGTTTCGATTACGATACTGCTTTTTTGCCCGAGGACGAACCCACGTACGTGCCCGAAGACACCCCGAAATACGAGTCGATTGGCGACAGCTCAGTACGTGTGCCGTTCCTTTAGTAAACTGTGGCTGGATAACTAATATAGGCCCTGAATTTGCTAATTCTTATCACGTCAAATGCAGTATTACATCTCTACAAGCGTGCTAACAGCCATTTTGTATCTTCAGTCGGTACCTCTGTTTGCAATGTGTCACTGTTTCGATGAACTAGACGAGTTGAGCGAGTCAGAACAAGCAGAACTGCTTGAAGAGCACTCGACAAACGAACTCAGAGCAGAACTTTCCACGGGGGATTTTGAAACGCTTGGAATCACTAGCTAGCGGGGACAGACAGTCTCTCCATGTCACTCGACGCGTTCGAACCGATGGAGAACAGTCTTGTCCTCGTCGTCCCACGTCAAATCGTGCGTTTGCTCGATACGTTGCTTGTACGCATCCAGATTGGGTGAGCCTTCTGCACGAGCGTCCGCGTCAGTCAGGTCACCCAAGCGCTCTTCGCGGACCGTTGTCACCTCGAATGTCGTTCCATCGATAGCGAAGCGGTCGCCCTCGGACGCGTGCTTGTCACCGCGATGCAGTTGCGTCACGTCCCCGGCCAGCACTGCGTCTCTGACCCGCTCGGCCGGGAGGAGTTCGGAAGCGTCAATCTCAGTCATGAGTTTGTTCTCTTTCAGTTGTCGCAGTCGCTTCAGTTTGTTGCTGTTCGTCGACGACTAATTGCTGTTCCGTCGGTGGAGTTGACCAAGCCATTGTGCCAGGGAACGGGTTCGAGAGTTCGTCCCAGTTGCCATCTAGCTGTGCCTCCGGGACGAGACAGTCGTCGAGTGCGTCGACAATCGATTGTTCGTCCATCCCCGCACTGATGAAGACGAGTTTTACTTCCCGGTCTCCCCACTGTTCGTCCCAGTGGAGATCAGGGCGCTCTTCGCGATACGACTCCCGCTGAAATGCAGGCAGTGTGATAGCACAAGGACCGTTTACTGAGACCTGTATCTGGGCTCCTGCCTGATCCAAGTCGAGCGCATACCGCTCACGCCCGGCGATCCACATGTGTCCTTTGGCCCGGACTACCGACTCCGGAACTGTCGAAAGCCACTCCCGAAACCGCTCGGGGTGGAGTGTTTCGAGGATGTGTTCGACCACCTTACGCTCTCCCTTCGAGACGAGATCGCACTTGTTCAGGACGAGCACGTCGCAAAACTCGACCTTTTCAGCGGGGAGATCCGACAAGGGTCGGGCATTGTCGTCTGTCGACGTTAGTGGATGGTCCTCGACGAACGCCTGATGGAACTGTGCAGCGTCGATCACTGTGACAGTCGTATCGAGATCGTACAGTTCTGACGCGCGGGCCGGTGAGACAAACCGCTGGGCGATTGGGACGGGGTCACTGATACCAGAGGCTTCGATGACCAGGTAGTCGAACTCCTCGTCGAACGCGAGGCGTCTCAGTTCCCGGTCGAGTTCGTTTTGGAGCCCACAGCAGATACAGCCGTTCGACAACTCTGTGACACCGCCATCCTCCATCGAGAGTTCGGAGCCGTTCTCGATGAGGTCTGCATCGACGTTCACCTCGCCGACGTCGTTGACGAGAACGGCGATGTCGTACTCTTTGCCGGCGACGCTGAGGAGATGATTGAGTAGGGTCGTCTTGCCTACCCCGAGCCCGCCACTGAGGATCGTGACCGGTGAGTGGTTATCGATGGTCATCAGTCGTCGGCTAGTGCGAGTTCGCGCTGTTCGTCGGCGGTGAACGGGTCCGGATACTCGGTCCAGTCTTCCTCCATCTCTGCATCCGAGAGGACACAGTCTTCGAGGTCTGCAACGAGTGACTCCTGATCAAACTCACGACCAATAAATACGAGTTCTATTCCTCGATCGCCCCACTGTTCATCCCAGTTCTCTTTGAGCTCGGGACGGGCAGCGAGGTACCGCTCCTGTTGGGCCTTCGGGAGTGAGGCGATCCACGTCCCGTTCGGACCGGCCCGGACCGATTGGCCCGCCTTGTCGAGGCCCATCGCGACATCTTCGCGGCCGGCGGACCAGAAGAAGCCCTTCGCACGGATGATGCCGTCAGGCAGACTGGCGAAGAGACGGGCGATTCGATCGGGGTGAAACGGGCGGTCGGCGTCAAAGACGAACGAGGTGACGCCGTGTTCGTCGGCGGCCGCGTCGTGATGATGTCCCTCCTGGAGTTCACGCTTCCAGCCCGCAGACTGACTGGCACGCTCGAAATTGAACCGACCAGTGTTGAGAATTTCGTGGGGATCGACTGCACCGTGTTCAGTCCGAATTATCTTTGCACGCGGTTGCAGTGTTTTCAGTATCGCCTCGATCTCGTTGAGTTCCTCCTCCGGAACGAGGTCGCACTTGTTCAACAGGAGGACATCGCAGAACTCGATCTGGTCCATGAGTGCCTCTTCCGGCACGCGGTTTCCTTGTGGGTCGACCGAGTCGTCCGTGAGAGCCTCGCCGGAGTCGAATGCTTGCCAGAAGCTGTGTGCGTCGACGACACTGACCATCGTATCGAGTTCGTAGACTCCCGTCGGGTCGAACTCCGCGTCCTCGAACCCGCGGGCAAACGTCTGGGCGACTGGGATCGGTTCACTGATTCCGGACGATTCAACAAGGAGATACTCAAAGTCGCACTCTTCGGCCAATCGTCCAACCTCGTCAAGCATATCGCCGCGGAGCCGACAGCAGATACAGCCGTTCGACATCTCGATAATCTCGTCGTCGTTCTGCGTGAGGTCGGACTCGCGTTCGACGAGGTCGGCATCGACGTTCACCTCCCCCATATCGTTGACGAGAACGGCGGCGTTTAGTTCCTGCTCGCTGCTGAGAATGTGGTTGAGCGTCGTTGTCTTTCCCGCACCGAGGCTTCCGCTGAGAATTGTTACTGGGATTGGACTGTTGTTGAACAGCATATGTCTATTATGAATCTCTTAGGGTAAAATACTAATTATTATGTTCTACTGGGAGTGGTAATAATAGAAAATATTACTACGGGAGATAAGTTTAAAACATGGATATCGTCAGTATCTCGATGCCGGAAGTCCTGCTCGAACGGATCGACACGTTTGTCGATACACACGGGTACAGTGGCCGGAGTGAGGTTGTCCGAGAAGGGACGCGCACACTGCTTGAGGAGTTCCACGGACAGCACATCGAAGGGCAGAAACACATCTGCACGGTAACAGCGACGTTTGAGTACTGTCAACCGACTATTCAACAGCGTCTTTCAAACGTGCGCCGTGAGTACGATAGTCTCGTCTCGGAGAGTAGCCACACACACGCCGGGAGTCGATGTTGTGTAGAGTTATTTATTCTCGAGGGACAGATAGACGCGATATCCGAGTTCGTCAACGCCGTCCGAGCAGTGCCGGATATCTGGACGGTAAACTACTCTCTCACTCCACTTGGCGAAGCACCCCTCGACAAGCATATCCAGCGAACCTAGGTGCCGGACAGTGTATCGAATCACAGAGTAGTGACGAGTCTACACCCTCGTTTTCACGGAGAGGGACTCGCCGCTTGGTGGGGATTTCTCTGTGGCTGGGGGTTGAGTATCCGTTCGGCTGCCCGGCGTGCACCCGGGATATTGCCTGCAAATGCCCCAAGGCTCCCTTCTGCGAGTCGTCCAGTGACAAAGATGCGGGAACACTCACCGTCCCGCGTTCTCCAAGCGAGCGTCGAGTCCTCGAGTACCGGCATCCCTCGATGGCCCCGTTCCAACTCTAATTTCGAGGCAATCCGCTCTACCAACGGTTGGTCATACACCGACTCAAATCCCGTCGCCAGTACCACGCGATCTGCTTGATGTACGGCCCCTTGCTCCCCAGTGAGCCGTAGCCCGTCTCGTGTCTCGAGTACCATCGTAAGTTCCTCGTGGTGGTGCTCGAGATTGTCTGTCTTGTCGAGTTCACGCTGTAGGTATGGCGGTATTGTCCCTTTCTTACGCGCCTTCCGGAGTCGGTCGTATCGTGCCTGCGATCCGGGCGGTAGTGAGTGGAGTTGCTTGGTGATATACTGCCAGTTGAGCCACCGTGGATCTGCCTCGCGGAGCGCAATTTCGAGGGGAGACCGGGAGCAGAGGACGACCGATGCAGCCTGGTCTGCCACGGAAGTTGCAAACTGTGCTGCGGTCGTTCCGCCACCGATGACCCAGACACGTTCCCCGTCTTCGATGCGCTCCGGTGGGGCTGTCGGTTCGTCCCAAACGTGGCTGACGCGATCCATGTCCCCTGCCCAAGCAGGACGGTTGAATCGTTCATTTGGACCAACAGCGAGCACGACGTTTGCTGCTCGAATCGAGCCAGTCGTTGTCTCGACGATAAGCGGTCCGTCGCCAGAGATACCCGTGACTGTCGCTTCGCGGACGAGCTCTTGGAGGTCGAACCGCTCAATGACCTGCTCCGCGTATTCGACAAAGAGGTCGAGCGTCGGGCGAGGTTGGCTGTTCTGTGTTGAAATCAGTTCATCGTCGCGGACTTTCGCTTCGGCAAACCGTTCGAGGCCGAATGGTGAGGGACCAATGTGCTGGACGTAGTTCGATCGCAACGTCTCCATACCGCAGGCTCGTGCCTTCCGACGGAACGATGCGAGTAGTTCACCCTTGCTGTCCACGACCATGAGGTCATCCGGGGTGATGTCGGATTCTTTCAGTTCTCGGGCGATATACGTCCCGTGGATTCCACCACCGACAATCAGCCATGTGACCTCGGAATCACGAGCGCTCATGTCTCAGTACAGTAGCCAGAGTACTATTAAAATTACTATAGCAAATAATAACTATTATGGATAACTAGTCTATATTTGTTACTGATGGATACGATGACAATCCCAGTGACAGTGTTGTCTGGAACGCTCGGTGCGGGAAAGACGACAGTACTCAATCACATGTTGGCCGAATGCGAGAACCGCGAGATTGCAGTGCTCGTCAACGATATGGGCGAGGTCAACGTCGATGCGGACCTCGTTGCCGAGTCCTCAGATATCTCCGAAGAGGAAGAAGAGTTGATCGAACTCTCGAATGGCTGTATTTGCTGTGAGTTGCGGGGAGATCTGTTAGATTCCATTGGCCGGCTTACGAGCGAACGTGAGTTCGATGCGCTTGTTGTTGAGTCGACCGGCGTTGCCGAGCCACTCCCAGTCGCCCAGACGCTGACGATGGGGTTCGATCAGTCGGATCTCGATCCAACGGAGTTTTACGAAGAAACGGGAATCGAACCGATGGAGAACTGTCACCTCGATACGACAGTGACCGTCGTCGACGCCCACCAGTTTGACGAGGCGATGAACTCCGACGAAATTCTGGACGACGATGGAACAGACAAACATCTCGGCGATTTGCTCGTCGAACAGGTCGAGTTCTGTGATGTGCTCCTCCTGAACAAGTGCGATCTCGTCGAGGAGTCGACACTCACCGAGATCGAGGAGACCCTCGAACGGCTTCAGCCACGGGCGGAGATCGTTCGGACGGAACACGGTGCGGTTGATCTCGAGAAAATCGTCGAGACCGGACGATTCGATTTCGAGGAAGCAAGCCAGTCAGCTGGCTGGATTCAAGAACTCAAAGAGCCACACGCGTCCGCCGAAGAGGAACACGGTGTGAGCTCATTCGTCTTTCACTCACGACAGCCCTTTCACCCTGAACGATTTGCGGACCTGCTCGATGAATTTCCGGGTACCATCGTCCGGTCGAAGGGTCACTTCTGGCTCGCCGGCCGTGAGGAGATCGCGTTGTCACTCAACGTCGCCGGCCAGTCCGTCCGCGTTGGTCCTGGCGGTCGGTGGATTGCAACACTTCCGGAGGAAGAACGGCAAGAACAGTTCGAAGCAAACCCTGTCCTTGAGGAATTGTGGGACGACGAGTGGGGCGATCGCGGCACACAGCTGGTCGTCATTGGCCGAGAGATGGACCACGACGAGATCCGCGAACGGTTCGAATTCTGTCTGCTCACCGACGAGGAGATGAGCGAGGAGTGGAACAGCTACAAGGACAGATTCCCGAGGTTTGAACTGGACGGAGAGGACGCGCTCACCGGAGAAGACGAGGCTGAAGAACTCGGAATTGCAGACTAACAATGTCAGTAGATTTTCAAACTGCAGTAAAAAAGGGTATAGCACGAGAAAACCGATCGAACGCAATCGACAGACTCGTCGAAAAAAATGAGCGAGCAAATCTGTCGGTGCTCGTCCAGGCAGGCGGGCTTGCTGGCACGTTCCGTCGCCAGGCACTCGAAGGACTCATCGACTGCAGCGGTACCGAACAGTTAGAATCGCTTGCAGATGATCCCTCTGTCCCGGAACCGTTGCGGCGGCGGGCCAGGGAGGTAGTATGAGCGACGAAGAAACCACCGAGGATCAGGAGGAGCAAAAACGGCGAGTGTGTCCCGATACTGGCCGCGAGCAGGGGCTGGTTGGCAAGTACGGCATCTGGCTGTGCCGGCAGTCATTCCGGGAGAAAGCCCGCGATATCGGCTTCGAAAAGTACGAGTAACCGGATGACAGGCGAAGAGCCCACCACACAACAGCCAAAGGACTGTGTTGTCGTCGGTGGCGGGATCCACGGGACGTATGTCGCCCGTGAATTACTCGACGCTGGCATCGAACAGGACTTGCTTGCAGTCGTTGATCCACACGACGAACTGCTGGCCTCCTTCCGGAAGAAGGCCCACGCCTGTGGGATGGCGGCACTTCGATCCTCGTTCGTCCAGCATTTGGGATCGGAACCGTTCTCGTTAGAAAAGTTTGCCACAGAGAATAGCCGAGAACATGAACTCGTCATGACTGTCGACTATCCCGCGCGACCGTCGTTATCGCTGTTTCTCGATCACGCTGAATCGATAATCGACAGCCGAGGGATCGACGCACTGCACAGTCAGGCGACCGTCGAGGCGATTACACGCGATGGCGACCGATACTGCATCGAAACAACCACGGGCCAAATTCTGAGTGAAAACGTCGTCCTCGCAATCGGCCGCGGTGGCCGGTACCAATATCCCGAGTGGGCGGATGTCGAGGGGTTGACCTCCTCCTCCGCGTGAACGCGGAGGAATCCCACCACGGGATTTCAGGCCGAGCGAAGCGGCCTGTTGGTTTCAAGACGCATACGTTCCACACGTCTCTTGCTGGGTTTCAGCATCGGTGTGGCTGTCTTGTGGCCCGGTCAAAGAGGTCGTTCGAAAATCGAAGATTTTCGTGATCACGAGAGAGCGATGCTCTCTCGGACGACCCCATCCGTAGCCGAGTTCTTGGAAATCAGAGATTTCCAATGGTCGAAAAATCTTCGATTTTTCTCGACATCGTCACCGGCCTTCTGCGGGGAAGCCCGGTCGCTTTGGCGGTAACTCTCTCCACTACGGTAGCGGTCTGCAATGTTTATCGCCCCGTTCACATCGGCTTGATACTCACCGACCCAACAGCCGTCGTTCGAGCATTTGAACGTCGCCTGTCGTGGTCGGGAGCCGTGTTCACCGCAGGCGTGGCACGCCTTCGACGTGTTCCGGGGATTCACCGTCTCGACGGGAATCCCCTTCTCGGCGGCTTTGTAGCGAATCTGTGCGTGGAGCTTGGCAAAGCCCCAGCCGTGCAACCGCCGGTTCATGTACTCGCCGTAGTCCATGGTCTCGCGGATGTACGTCAGGTCTTCCAGCACCAACACTGGGTTCTCGACAGACTCGGCGTAGTCCACGACCTCGCGGGTTACACGGTGGAATATATCGTCAATCTGGTCCCACAGTACGTCACCGTAAGACTCTGCAATTCGCTCACTGCCGCGCTTCTGAAGGCGTCTTGTGGCCGTGAAGTAGGTTTTGCGGAGGCGACGAACGGCTTTGCCGTCGTCGGCCCACAGGCGAGGGCGAGCCGGAGAACCGCTCTTGTCGCGGTGACACACCGTGACGAGACTTGCTTCTCCAATGTCCACGCCTATCGGCGTCCTGTCGAGCGAAGCGAGACAGGGCTCGGCAGAGGAGTCTGCCGGTGTCCGCTCGTCGGCGGACGCCTCAGATTGGTCCTCCACATCTCGGGTAGCGGTGACGTGGAGATACCACGTCCCGTCCCGCTCAAACAGCCGACTCTCACCCAGCTCGGCGTCGTCTGCGTACAACGCTTCAAGCCACTCCCGTTGGTCGGGATTGGCGCGTGCCGGAATCCAGAGGTGGTAGTCCTCGTGGTGCGGGATTTTGACGTACCACTCGATAGCGTTCTGTGGCTGGTGGTCAAGTTGGAGTCCCTCGTTGGTGAACCGCACTGGGTGGTCGTCGTGAACCTCGTCGGCGTCGTAGCTGTTGTAGAGTTGTGGGACGTACTTCTTGAGGGCGTTTTTGGCGTAGCCGCTCAGGTCGTACTCGACAACCACGTCGTTGGCGGTTGACTGTGTGTCACAGCCAGCGGCGAACGCGGCTTGAAGCGCCTGCTGGTACGCGTCCCGTGTCTCACGAAGCTTCTGCCGCTTGTGGAAATTGGAGTCCACAAGCTTCAATTCGAGCGTTTTCGTGAGTTCGGTCACGCTTCAGCCTCTTTGTGTCGGTTGATGTAGTTCTCAACAGCTTCGCCGGAGACGTGTCCGGCTGTTCCGGCGTAGTAGCCGCGTGCCCACCGGATTTTCTCGCCGTCATGGTCGGCATGGCGGTGATTATACTTCCGTGAGGAGATCCCCTTGAACCAGTTGGCGAGTAGTGATGGGCTGTGTTTGGGCGGGCTACTGACGAACAGGTGAACGTGATCGGGCTGAACAGCTAGGTTTTGAATGTCCAAGCCCTTTTTGTCGGCAATTTCGTGGAGGATGGATTCCACACGGTCGGCAACCTCGCCCGTCAGTACCGCGTTGCGGTACTTCGGGAGCCATACTATGTGGTAGTTAAGGTTGTAAGTTGCGTGCCGTGTAGTCTTCATCCGTGCTACACACTATGGTTATATTATGGCAAATATCTTGCAGGAGCGGTGGGAAATCCAGCCCTGCAATAGAACAGTGGATTGTCACACTATGCTGTCCGCTTGACCCCCGCCTGTTCGTTCCTCGGTTCCGACAGAGCGTCGGAACACTCGTCACTCACGAGAAGGCGGGGGTATGCGCTCGCATCTCTATCATAATTTAATAACCGTTACTGATATATTTTGTATCTTAATATCCGGTAGGGAATAACATACTCTCTCTCGTTCCCAAGACGGCTTCGACTACTATCACCGACAGTTGGATAGATCCTCGAAGCCATCGTCCACTGCCTTGATCCAGCGCGACCCTCGCTCTGGCACGACGACACCAGGGGGATAAATCGTGCAGGTAGTGTCGTGTTCTCTGCTCACCACGAACCCGAGTAGTGTCAACCGATACTCGTCGGGATTCTCTCCATCTTTTTGTTCCGGTGATTGCTCAGACATTGTCCCTCACTGGCTAATATCTACTCTCTATTTAATAATCTAACTATCGTAAGTAGTAAGAATAATTAACAAGAAGCTATATTATAATAGTAATGGCTACTCAACAGCGGCAGTCTTCACAAGTCCAAGGCGAATACCACAACGTCGGATTTGTTGGCGACACTAGTGTTGGTAAAACAACAGTTGCATCGATGCTCGCTGACCGCCTTTGTGAGCGGACGACTGTCCGTCTCCACGGCGAAGCAGCAGCGTTCGTCAACGATTCCGACCGGTCAGGGAGGCTCGAAACCAGATGGCAAGTATTCGACTGCCCTCCCGGGACAGCAGAACTCGACGCCCGGTCCGACAATCTCGACACAATCTTCATCGTTTCTACACCTGAACGACTGGAAGGAGTCAGTGAGTACGAGAACGTTGCATCCGAGCACGATCTTGACTCGTTTTTGATCGTTACCCGTTTCACGGAATCGGAGAGAGACCGACTGAAGGCGTTTGACGGGCCGGAACTAGCCGAGTACTTTTACGAAGATGAATCGATCCAAGCGGCGATGGAAGCCGGAGTAGTGCCAACACTGGACGACTGGACAGTCGAGGCACCGTTGATGGAGGTACTTCAACCCGAACGAACAACCGAAGACAAAGCGCTCGAGGCACTCGAAACCGGCAGCCAGCGGATCGTCAATGTGGAAGTCGCTGATCAGAGTCGAGGCCGTTCGCTCATGTCAACGTTCGAGGACGCTGGCTACCGCGCCGCGTATTTCGAGTGTAACTGTCAGTGTCATAGTGGACACGTTCTTGCTCGGCGTCCAGAACCCTCCCACCCACCGTACTGAGTTGTCAATTCACCAGGCTGGCGAACGTAGGTACCGTCACGTTACGGCGATCGACTTTGGCGGTTGATCGGACCGAGCTAACGCAAGAAGATACACGACAATTGCGACGATATAAGAACCCACCAGATGGGAGTCCGATAATCCGACTATCGAGTCGTGAACGCACCTACTGCTCGGCGAGAAGCATCAATTTGACTCGGTTCACCGCGTCGAAATCACGCAAGCGATACGTGAGGTCTCGGACGCGTGGTGCAGGCCCGCTACAAAAAAGCGTCTCCAGGCACCACTCGCCCTCGTGGATATGATTCGTGGTCGTGATAACGTCCTGGAACCGGTGTTGTACGTCGTGGATATCCTCAATGATGGCCTCATGTTCGTAATCGAACGACATGATGACGACGACGTCGCCCTCAAGATCCTCCAATCTACTGTGGGTCTGCATGTACTCTTGCATCGCCTCACGGACGCCACGCGAACGCGAATCCAATCCCTCTGCCTGCCACGTTTTATCGAATTCGTCGAGGAGGTCGTCGGAGATATTGAAACTCGTACGCATCAGTCTACGTATTTGACGATGTACTATCAGACGGGGCAATACGATCCAGTTCAGATTCGTCAGTCTGTTGGTCGAGAAGGGACACTAGATCGGCTTCCGTCACCGGCTGTGCCGTCGCCCCCAGCCCTGCATCGCGAGCCACACGAACTGCACTCGGTGGATGAAGGTTCGCTTCTGCCAACAATGCGTCATCGTAGAACACCTCTCTGGGTGTCCCGCTTCCAACGACATTGCCGTCGGCCATTACGCAGACGCGATCCGCGACTGTTGTGGCAAAGTCGAGATCGTGTGTCGACAGGACGACACTGATACCGTTATCGTGAATCTGCTGGATGCGGTCGGCGACCAGTTGGGAGCGCTCTGGGTCGAGCCCTGCGAGTGGTTCGTCCAGCACGACCACGCTCGGTTCAAGCACCAGCACGCCTGCGAGGCCGACGAGCCGTTTTTCGCCACCGCTCAGATAGTGTGGGATTCGGTCTTCGAGGTGGTTTGCGTCGACGGTCGTGAGTGCCTCCCGAGCGCGTTTTCTCGCTTCGTCACCGGGCACGCCGTAGTTTTGGAGGCCGAACAGTACATCGTCGAGAACCGTTGGTGCGACGAGTTGCGTATCCGCGTCCTGGAAGACGAACCCGACTTCCTTCCGTGCGTGTGCCTTGTTATCGTCGGTAATCGGCGTGTCGTCGACGACGAGTTCGCCGTCGTCGGGGATGAGTGTCGCGTTCAGATGTTCGAGGAGCGTCGACTTTCCCGCGCCATTACCGCCGACGAGCGCAACGACCTCGTTGGGGTACACCGAGAAGTCAACGTCGTGCATTCCGACGGTCCCATCAGGGTAGGTGTGGGCCTCGCACTGGAGATTGATCAGTGGAGTGTCTTCTCGGCTCACAGTCCCACCCCGTAGACCGCGACCGCAGCATAGCCGACGACAGCGACGTACGACCCGATTATCAAAAATAGCTCGTGGATTGGTGGCCTCGGGACATCGCCGTACAGCGTGATGTCGCCGTTGTAGCCACGGGCTTCCATCGACTTGACGAGCCGTTCGGACTGCTCGATCGCCGACAACATCGTCATCCCGAGAATTCTTGCGTACAGTCGTTTGTTCGACCAGAACTCGGAAAAGTTTGCACCGCGAGAGAGCGCGGCTTTCACGAGGTCCTCGAGCGTTTCGATCATCACGAACGTGAACCGGTAGGTCAAAAGCGCGATCTGGTCGATCGGTCTCGGGAGCAACTGCCCGAGCATGTACGCGACATCGGTGTATTTCGTCGTCATCGACGCCGTCAAGACGAACGTAACGACGGTAAGTGATCGACAGCTGAGCTCCCCGAACAGGACGAGACCAGCCCATGTGACCGAGAGTTCACCGAGTGGCGTCGAAAGCGCACCCCCGATCGGTGTCCCAGGTTCGAGAAACGCCAGCGGCCCGGCGACGGAGATGATGAACAGCATCGGAATGGTGTACCAGCCAGCGAGCCGTCGATACGGCAGCCCTGCGAGTCCATAGACCACCAGTACGGCTCCGTACAGTCCGGCCAGGAGCGCAAGGCGGTCGAACACCGTCACCGCAAGGACGAGTACACCGACGATGCCGACCTTCGTCCAGGGATTGACACGATGCAGTGGTCCGTCCTGCTGCTCGGCGAACGCCGTGATGAGCCGTGGGTCCGGAACGTGATTCGAGAGCGTCGTCACGGTTATCGTGTCGCTCGTTCCTCGTCCTCGAAGCCGCCGTAGCGGTCGACGTAGACGTACAGCCCGATGCCAAGGACGGCCATGAGGGCAACGAGAGCACCAAACTCAAGCATCACCCCACCCTTCCGAATGGGGCCAGCGACAACGATGCCGCGGCTGATGTCAACGAGTGCACCACCACTTTCTTTTGTCCCGCGCTGGAGCGCCTTCGCGGAGCGTTTGGCCCACGGCAGTGCGCCGCCAGTTGCGGTGAATCCCCAGAAGCCAGCGGCGAGGAAGGCTCCAAAGAGGGTAGCCAGACTCCCGTACTGCTTCCAGCGCTTCACGAGGCAGTCACCCCGGTTGTTTCGTCGCGAGTGTCGCGGTCGGTGATGCCAAGAAGATCCGGTCGCACAGCGGCGAGGAACTGAACGATAAAGCCCGTCAGAATGCCCTCGATGACGGCCACGCCAAGATTGAGGCCGACGAGTCCACCGACCGCAATCGCTAGGTCACCACGCGGCAGTGCGCTCCCGTTTACCCCACTGATGACGATGATTGCACCCATCAGGAATGCGCCCGCCGAGAGGCCAAGCGTCGCAGCACTGGCACTTGCAGGGAAGACACCCCAGTCTAACTCTAACAGCGCCTTGAACGCATAGTAGGCAACAATAGCTTCGCTCGCGTTGACGAGCGTATTCGCCCCGAGCAAACCGACTGCACCGTGGCCAAGCGCTGCCGAGAAGATGTTCACGACCAATGCGATGAGTGTCCCAAGTAGCGGCCCTGCGAGAATCCCCACGAGGCCGGTGAGGTTCATGTGAATACCGCCCCACACAGGGATGTTCAACTGAAAGATCGCAAAACTCGCAGCTGCCCCGATACCTGCGAGTGCGATCTGGTGCGTTTCGATACCGCCTTTCCTGACCCGGTAAACGACTGCACTGAGAAGTCCCGTCCCCAGCAGTGTCCAGACAACGAGCGCCCAAACTGGGAACGACCCTTCTCCGAGGTGGATATGTGCCATATCTGGTTATCAATATATACTGCAATTATAATAATCTTACTGTACTAGATTGAAATAGATAGTAATTATAATGTAGAGTGTAGTTAAATATTAATAGAGCTGGTCGACACTACTGTTGACCAAGCGCTCTCTCGGCCCTCATTAGCTACTATCGGCGTTCATAACGTCGACGGGTACCATCGTGTATTCGACCGAAACAGACTCGTCTGCTCCTCGAACGGTCCCGATAAACCGCAAGGCGTCGTCGTATGCAGTTTCGATGACGAAGGTTTCCACACAGCCTGCGTTCCCGTCGAGGCAGTTGTGGGAATTCGATCGGATCACCGCTTCGAATTCGTGGCGGATATCCATCATCCGACGTTCGATTTCCGGTTCGTCGTATCCGAAGACAGCAGTAATTGTCGCCAGTACTCGTCGATCTTCGCCCTCTGTCTCCTGATACTCTTCGAGCAGTGACTGGCACGCTTCGCGGATGACTTCACTTCGTCCTGTGTAGCCGTGTTCTTCTGCAAACGTATCGAGATCATTTCGGAGTCGCTCCGTCATCGAGGAGCTAACGATGGGCATATATTAAATATATCTTCAAAGATAATATATATAACGATATAGTAGATACTTATTAACAATCTTACTGTAAGAGTGTGTTACTGGATAGTGTCGACAGGACTACCAAGCTCATCCCTAATTCGCGCGACGTAGTCTACGAAGTCACGAGATGTCCGTTCACGTGAGCGTTCTATCTCAATCGAGAACGTCGACTGTACTGTTCCCGACTGGACATCCATGACAATCACACAATCAGCAAGGGTCACTGCCTCGTCGATGTCGTGCGTAACGAACACGACAGTCTGTCAAGTGTGTGTCCAGACAGAATCACGCACGTCCGTATGAAAGACCACCCCCCGGTCTAGTCCAGGACCAGCAACCGGGTCCCCACCAACCAGTATCGACCCACCATCTAGTTCGTCGAGCCCGGCAATTGCCCGCAACAGCGTGGTCTTCCCACACCCAGATGGACCCACGACACAGCAGAACTCGCCCTCTGCCACGGAAAAAGAGATGTCAGCGAGCGCTTGCGTTGACTCGTAAGACCGGCTGCCGTTCTGCACGGTGATCTTCTCGTGTGTGTCTCGACTGGGTGACGACTCGTCACTCAGCGCCATGCGAGGACCCTCCGTTCGAGCAGTCGGAATCCAACGTCCATACAGAGAAACACCAGGCTAATCAGGAACATGTACGCGACGCTGGTCGCCATCGCGAGGTTGTTCGAGGCGTTGATGATTTCGTAGCCGACGCCGGATGCGCCGAACAACTCCACGCCGACGACGATCATCCAACAACGGCCGATACTCGTCCAGAACCCAGTCAAGACCTGGGGCGCGGCGCTCGGGAGGGCAACAAGTTTCATCATCGAGAGGTTCCCCTCCTTGACCGAGATAACCAGCGAATTCTGCCGCAGCAACGGTTGTTGTGCCTGTTGTCTGGAGTAGTCTTCGACGCGAATTTTGACCATCTGTGTTGTTGACATCCTCACCCGCCTGAAGGCGGGGTGAATCCCAAACGTTGGGATATTAGGGTTTGCAGTCTGCCTGTTCTTGTGGGTGGAACGCACCCGTAGTTGTGTCGAACAGGTAGACTCCAGGCTGTGCCAAGCAGCCGTTACTCATATCCCCAGTCGGGGGAGTTTGAGTTATCTTTCGACGGATGTTCACTGCGCCGTTCACGTCTGCGTTCATTGTCGTCTCACACGAGTCACAGACGTACAAGCCACGCTCGACGCGATTGGCGTCACGAATCTGCCCACAACACGAACAGGTCTTGGATGTGTTTGCTTCATCCACACGGTCTAGCAGTATTCCGTGTTCTTCGGCTTTGTATTCCAACAGGTCGGTAAAACGATTGAACTCCCAGCCGTGGAGCTTCTTGTTTCCGCGCTGGCCCCAGTCCCGTGAGTCACCATCGTCATCCTCTCGAATATCGCTTAGGTCGCCCACGGCGATCCTCTCGACTCCTTCTTCGAGACACCGTTCAACGATATGTTTCGAGAGGGTATGCAGGAAGTGATCTTTCCGGCGCGAGAGTGTCTGGCGGGCGCGTCGAGCCCGCTTTGACGGGCCATTCTCGCCTTCGGTCTGGTACTCCGTGTGGGTGAAGTAGTGTTTGTCCTCTTTCAGACGGTTTCCGGGGAACAACTCGCTAGGCCCGTCCTCGTAGTCGATAGCAAGGTAGTTGCTGATGCCGAGGTCGATGCCAGCGGTCTTGTCGCCGGGCGCATCTTCGACGGGAATCTCTTTCGCACAGACGAGATGCAATTCCCATCGGTCGCCGTTCCAGACCGCTCGAACCTGCTGGATGTTCTCCACTTGTACGTCGGGGCGGGTTTGGTATTCCACGAGGATAAAATCTGAGCGGTCATCTTTGAGGTTGAAGCCTTTCGAGAGCCGGACCTGTCCGTGCTTGGCATCGTGTTTGATTCCTTTCTGCTTCCACGTCACGGTCGAGCGTGGGTGTTGGTCACCACGTTTCCGGTAGCCCGGTGGGTTGTTGCCGTCGTCGGAATTGTACCAGCCGGTGAACGCCTCAGCAAGTTCTTCAAGAACTCGCTGACTTGACTGAGAATGGAGGTCACTGTAGCGTTCGTGGTCTTTCAACTCCGATTTGAGCTCTTTCTCATCGGGTATCTCGCCGTCATCGCCCCACCGCCCTTGGATGTAGTAGCGTCCGACATTCCACAATTTCGATGCAGCAAACCCGCACGCATCGAGGTCGTCACGAACCTGCTGGTAGTTCGTGATGGTGGCGACGTATGTGCGAGTCGTCTCCAACATAGTCTGGCTTCATAATTGATTATGAGTAGAATGGTATTAAAAGAATTGATTGACGGTGGAATATCCGGCCCAGTCTGAGTCTGTGGAACCTGTCACTGAGTGACGGCGCGTATCCACGGCCTGAAGACCGTGGTATTGCGCCTATTCAGCCTATAACTCTAGATTATATTATTATAATTATCATTTTTGGAAGTATATATCTAATGCCTTGAAGTGTACTAGAGTATAGATATTGCTAGAGACAGCGTAAATTCAGCAAGAAGGGTAGAACAGAATTAGTTCACATCAGCGAGCGGGCCGAAATCATCTACCGGCAGCACTGAGTAGTCGACTGTAAGCGTATCCTTCGTCGCTCGAATCTTTCCAACGAACGTCGATATCTCTTCGAGCGACCCTTCCAACACGAACAGTTCCATACAGTGATGGCCGCCAACGTGACTATGGAAGTTCGAAGCGACGATGTTTTCGTGCTCATGCCGGAGATGCATCATTTTTTCTTCGACACTCGTCGTTTCGTAATCGAAAAGCACTGTCACGATACCCATCAACTCTCTGTCTTCGAGTTTTTTGTCTTCGAATTCACTGAGGAGGTCTCGACTCGCCTCACGAAGTACTTCACTGCGACCAGTATAGCCGTGATCGTCCGCGAACTGGTCGATTCGATTAAGTAACTCTTCGGGCATCGATATACTGACCACGCTCATATAACAATATGAGCCACGGAAAATATTAAAGATTATCATCTTCAGTTACAGATTGACCTCCTCCTCCGCGTGAGCCGTGGGCTTCCGCGCTGTTACCGCTGTGAACGGCGAATTCCGCAAGCCCTTCGTTGTTTCCCCTTGAAGTGTGAGTGTGACTTCACCAGCATTCTGTGTTGGTTCAACGATAAATTCAGAGAGTGCGGGCGCCTGTTCGTCTGGCGCTACATGCTTGCGCGCCTCTTGGCCTGCGTTATCCTCGACAACGAAGGCCACCCGACCGTCAGCCGGGTTCGAGCTAGCCAATTCCGTGAATCGGCCCTCTGCAGAAAACTGTGCTTCCCCGGTATCCTTTCGTGTCCACTTGTTGTCAGCGTAGGCGACTTGCACTGTCTTCAGTGCGGTGTCGTCTTCGGCCTCAATGGCGAACGCCAGTGCCTGGCCGTTCTGCTCGGGCGTCGCTGAGTGAGTGACGATGCGTGGTGGCTGGTCCGGTGTCGGCGTCGCGGTCGGAGTGGATGTCGATCTTGCAGTCGGCGTATCTGTGTCCGTGTCTGCTGATGCAGGTGTCGTCGTCTCGGAAGCCGCCTCAGTCGGGTCGGACTCGTCGCCCGAAGACTGACACCCGGCCAGCCCCGTGAGCAGTCCTGCTCCAAGTAGTCGCTTAAGATATGCCCGCCGCGTGCGCCCAGCACCCGGGTCCTGCATTTGCCTACGTATTCAGGGCCACTTTTCAAAAATCGCTTGGATATTGAGCTGCGTACCAATCCATCTCTCTGACTACTGGGAGTTTGATTGATTACTTCTGCTGAACTCATTCTCCACATGTCTTATCGGTTTCCTGGGTGGTTATCGAGAGGTATACACTCGCAGCGGTACGTGTAACCCCTTTACTGCCTACCAGTTGCACCCAGCAGAGGAGTTCACGTCGGTGCAAGATATGCGCCTTCCATCTTGCACGGCAGTTCTGATGGAATACTGATACATGAATCCGTGAGAACCTGCGACAGTAGACAGTTCTTATGTAACAAACATCACTCTTACTCGGACGGATCGTTACATAAGGCTGCAATGCCCCACGCTGACCACACACCTCGTTTCCGGCGTGTCCGGTGTTGGGTGACACCCCGCGTACCGAGTGTAACGCGCTATTACCGATTTATCAGATAAGTCGTCATTCACTCAATAGCGCTGTAGACGTACCTTTTTGCGACTCGGGTGTCCTCGTTCGCTTCGCTCACTGTGGGCACCTCTCGTCGCAAAAATCTACGCTAAAAAGGCTGAACGCTCGGCTTCGCCTCGCGTTCAGTGAACCGCGGCGCAAGCGCCGCGGATGCTGAAGTGCTGTGTCGGTGGCCTGGACTGACCGACCACGTACCGCGACGAGTGTGAATCTTTCCGAAATTTATCAGAAAGGTAGTGAAACATGCAGAGACCAGAGACTGAGAGACTGATACGGTCGTTCGTGACTCTTTTGAGGACCGGGCCGTCATACTGGAAGCGTCACGCTCTGAGACACAAATATTGTTGCGCCACGGCGATACATAATTTTGGACGACCGTATGAATTAAGCGACACTTAGTCCGACGGTTTTGCTCCATTTGAACCCATATATTTTATAATTTGGAGTCGTAAGATTTCGTATGTCACTTGATGAGCTCCCGTTCGCGATTACACACGAAATTGAGGATGGTGTTCTGATTGCTGACGATACCGAGTGGAACGGAGATACCGAGTATGCCGATATAATGGAGGAAGATTGGACAAAAAAAGCAAGCAGGCCAGATGTTGAAGGTGCAGTGACGATCTTTGGTGACAAGATCGATCTGGGCCGAGAAACGCAGAATCACTTTGCCGAATACTGGGGTCCGAAGGCGGACCAATCCGGAATCGACCGTCTTGCCTTCGTTTCGGAGGGGATTAAAGCACGCGCTATCGGAGCAAATATCGACACCGCATCAACGACGGTCGAGATATTTAACGACGTTGACGAAGCAATCGAATGGGCACGGCCAGAATAAAGCCCTCCGCAGAGGGAAACCCGTTCGGAAACACAGACCAGTGTTCGGTTACAGGATACACACAGCTTCTGTTCAGTAAGCGTGTTCTATGAAATGTCAAATCTGTAATCATCGGTGGTTATAATATACCCGAAACCAACCCAAAAGATGAATGTCGAGTGGAAACCTGCCTAGTCCCGAGAACTGGCCATGGGACTTCGAGAAACGGCGTAGCAACGTCGGTGTGTCGATCATGGAGCAGTGGGACGGATACGACCACGATGCACTCAAGAGTGTGTCACAACATATCCACCAGTTATCTCACAATGATTGAACGTGTTGTTTCGAGCCTTCGATTAAAACTAGTTGGGTTCGCAGTGGTCGTGATGATTTCAGGTAGTTCAGTCGCAGTTGTGAGTTATCTCGTCGTCGGAAACCTGCCTTTATCGTTGGTGACGCTCGGAGCCACTGTCCTCACTGCCGGTGTGATTGGCATTGTCTCGTATCGGATTGCTGGAGAAGTCGACCAATTGGTGACCGAAATGGAGGCAATCGCTGACGGTGACCTCAATCGTGAGATTTCTTCCGATCGAAAAGACGAAGTAGGACAGATGTTCCGGACGCTCGACACGACCCGCAAACGGCTGAAATCACGTATTAAGGAAAGTGAAACACAGCGCGAGAATGCAGAGAAAAGACAACAAGACGCTAATAAAGCCGAACAACGAGCAAAGGAAGCCCGAGCAGAACTCAACCAGTTACTCACTGAATTAGACGAGGAATTGAGTACAGCAATGGAACGTGCGGCGGACGGAGAGTTAACTGTGCGGGTGGATACTGGTATAGACAACGACGACCTGCGCTCAATTGCCGAGTCGTTCAACCAAATGGTAGCAACCTTCGAAACGACCATCGGTGACATTCGCTCGTTTGCAGACGGTGTTGACATGACAAGTGACGGCGTGCAGGGTGATGTAGGTTCGGTCAAGGCCGAACTTGATGATATTCAGACCTCAATGACAGAGATTGCGACAGGAACAGAACGTCAACGAGACCATCTCGACGACGTTGCTGCTGATCTTCAGCAGCTTTCTGCAACGGTCGAAGAGGTGGCTAGTCAGACGACAACAATCGCAGAGCAAGCCACTGAGACGGCTGAAATCGGGAACAAGGGCCGAAAAGAAGCGAGCCAGAGTCGGGACCAACTAGAAGACGTCCAGGAACGAACGGTCGAGACCGTCGAAGCGGTGCGTGAACTTGAGTCGCAGTTCGACGATATCGCGGAGATTGTCGAACTCATCACTGAGATTACCGAGCAGACGAACATGCTCGCATTGAACGCGTCGATCGAAGCAGCACGTGCCGGGCACGCAGGCTCTGGATTCGGGGTTGTCGCAGACGAAATAAAGACGCTCGCAGACGAAACACGCGAGTCGGCAGACCGAATCGAGGTGATTATCGACGACGCCCGTGATCAAATGGACACGACAGTGCGAGATGTCGAACACGTCCAGACACAGATCGAAGACAGTGTCGGGGCTGTGACCACTGCAGTGGAGGCATTCGATACCATGGCAGACAAAACAGCGGCGCTGAGCGCTGGAATTGAAGAGATTGACGACGCGACCGATTCACAGGCACAGACAGCCCAGAACGTCGTTGCTCGGATCGACACAGTCGCAGACGAAAGCCAAACTATCGCCACACAGACCGAACGTCTCGAAACGAAGGCTGATAATCAGCTTCAGGCTACTACTCAGGTTCTCAAACGGACAAATAAACTGGACCAGCGAACGAGCAGTCTGACTGACCAATTAGCTACGTTCAGTGTCGAGACAACCGATGCGAATCTCAACACTGGTGCGGAAGCAGCCACGAGTGACGACTGATGTGTTTCACTGCCAAGCTCATGATTTATATGTGATAACGTACTTCTAAGTGGACGAGAAAGGACTGCCTGTTTCGGAATTATAGCCGCCAGGTCCTCTATTGACAAGAACTGACTCACTCAACGGTTGCTCTGTTTTGTTCTGACCACCGTCGTTTCTGCAGATGCAACTTTCACGTCTCCCTGAGTTAATCAGGTTCTTGTGCAAGACTCACGTATTGTGTCTTGCATACCATTTCAAAGACCATTTTATCAGGTAGTTTCTTCTGCGGTCAGTTCACATCTCTACTGAGAAGTTGTGAACGGTTCTAGACACGCAGGGGGTGTGAAAAATCGTCTCTACCACACAGTTCCGGTCAGACTGACAGCCAGGAGGAACCGCAGTCACGCAGGGGCGACGACTGTCCCACAGTCGGGACACTCCGCCCAGATGCCGGTCGCACCATTGTCTTTCGTATATTTGACGAGGAGCCACGCTTCGGGAATCGCCGCATCACAGTTCGGGCAGTGACCGAGGAGTTGCGTGTCGTCGGACATCTAAAGGGGGGAAGGAGCGTGTGACAGTGTCCTTCCACCTCCCAGTAGGTTGACCGTGATAGTAAGCGTTGGTGCTTTGTCGTACAGGGATACCGAATTTCCGATGCACGGGCACCCGACTGGCCGGTAGAATTAATTCGCTGCCGTCAGAACAGTCACAATCGTGAGCGTACGGGGCGTCCTCAAGCGATTGCTCCCGGGCAACCAAATCGACGTCGTCGTGGAGTGCCGTCAGTGTGGAACAAGTCTTGATCCTGATGCGGCGGAATGTCCCGACTGTCGCGCTGAAGAAATTGTTCGGTATCGGATTCCCCAGTAGGCTTGTGATCAAATGGGCCTGTTGAAGCCCACTATCGATGAGGTGGTTTTGCGACGGTGCTGAATAAAGAGTGGGTATGTGAACTGTTCCATAACACCCACACTAATCGTTTGTGCGAGAAGCACAGTCAGATCTCTTTCTATGAGAAAAGGTATTTTCTTGCAAGAGCATGGATTGTGTATGGAGATCGAGTACACTGAAACGACCGATCTGATCGAACAGGAAGGGAATGCGATAGCATCAGCAAGCGGAGTCGAAGGTCTCGCAATCTTTGCTGCTCCAGCTGATTCCCTCGATCCGTCGGTCGAACCCTTCTTGCAGACGCTTGATATCCCCGTTTTTGGAGGGATATTCCCGGAACTTATTTTTCGTGGAGAAAAAAAGGAGACCGGTGCCGTCATCTGTGGACTGGCAACGGAACCGAACGTGACAACGGTGCCCGACCTGAGCACCGCTGAACAGGAGTACGCCTCACACCTTGATCCTGATCTCCCGGTTGAGGGATACGACACTGGATTTGTATTCGTTGATGCTTACGCCACGGGGGTAGAGCAGTTCGTCGAGTCGCTGTTCCGGACCTACAGCGTCGAACTCAACTACATCGGCGGTGGTGCTGGAACCCTAGAGATGGAACAGAAACCGTGTCTGTTCACTAACGACGGCGTGCTTGAAGACAGTGCTGTCGTCGCTGCAGTTGAATCCCCGATGGAAATCGGCGTCAAACACGGCTGGCAAGAGGTTGCAGGTCCGTTTAGAGTGACTGACTCGGACGGGCCAACAGTACACACTCTCGACGGTAACCCAGCGTTTTCCGTGTACAAAGAGACAGTCAACAAGCATTCCTCGACACGAGTGACCGAAGAAAGCTTTTTTGAGGTCGCGAAAGGCTATCCGTTTGGAATTGCCCGGATAGATGGAGAACAGATCGTCCGTGACCCGTTCGAGGTAACCGACAATGATGGACTCAACTGTTTTGGCGACGTGCCTGAAGGAGAGTTTGTCCACATTCTCGAGGGCCAACCAGAATCGTTGATACAGGCGGCAAAGCAAGCAAAAGACGACACGGGGGCCGAGATGGGCAATCCAGAGGGTCTGTTCTTTTTTGATTGCATCTCGCGGGTGCTTTATTTAGAAGAGAATTTCGAGCACGAACTCGAGGGCGTGAGAACAGACGAGACCCCACTGGTGGGTGCACTGACCATTGGCGAGATCGCCAATGACGGCTCCGGGCACTTGGATTACTACAACAAGACAGCCGTCGTCGGTGCGGTCGATAACGTATGACTTCACGACAACAGCGGATACAGACGCTGTACGAAATTTCTCTCAGCATCGAGCCTCGAAAAGCACTCGAAACGACAGCCGACAGGGCACTTGGCGCATACCTGCAGAAACTGAATTGTTCGGTTGGTGCTGTCTTTCGAATTACCGGTACAGAAAATAAAAATAGACTGTCACTTGTCACCTCGATTCCAGCCAATCCGGATCGAAACGAACTGTTCCAGAGGGCGCGTAACCGGCTGAGAGGACTCGTTCAGGTGTCTGAGACGTCATCTGGTCGTTCAGGTGCAAGCAGTCAGGATCTTCAAGGAGGTGACGAAGACTGGGCAACAGTCGAAAGCAGCGGTGTGTCGTACTTTCTGAATGAGACGCTACCAATCGCTGAGCAAGTTGATGACACGAGCGAGTATTACCTTATGGAACTCCCCGAGTTTGGAGTGATTGTCCTCGGAAAGCGTGGCGGGGGAATCGAATCCGAAACGATGGCCGCACTTGCCCCGCTAAACGAGAAACTGGCACAGGCCTGTCAGTCGACTGTGACCGAACAGCGACTTAGGAAGCAGCGAGATCGGTTCCAGGCGGTGTTCGATGCGATTCCAGAACCAGTCGTCAACGTCGTTGTCGAGGACGGAACCGAACACGTCGTCCATGCCAACAAGGCGTTCGAGGAGACGTTTGTCAGCGATGAGAAGTCGATCCGCGGCCAGGATCTCAACGAGCTTATTCTTCCTGAGAGCCAGTCGGCCAATACAGCGGCACTCGTCAAGGCACTCGACCAGGGCAACCCGCTCAAGAAGAAACTCCAACGGGAAACTGTCACCGGAATCGGCCACTTTCTGTTCAGTGGCGTTCCAGTCACAGCAAGCGAACAAACAGAATACTTAGAATACTTTGGAGTCTACGTCAATATCACCGAACAAAAAGAGCGAGAACAGACACTCGAAGAACTGTACGACGCAACACAAGATCTCCTCGGTAAGCAGTCGCGTCAACAGGTCTGTACACACGCAGTTGAGACGATCGAGTCGGTTCTCGGGTACTCGGCGGCCGGCATCCATCTGTACCAAAGAGAGTCTGAAGCACTCGAACCGATTGCGGTCACCGACCGGATACGGAAAGAGTTGGGCGGCGAACCAGCAGGATACACCGATCGAGAGACTGTCGTGTGGCAGGCCTACGAGAACCGTGAGCCCGTTCGAATTGACGACACGCGCCAGTTCGACGGAGCACTTCCGAGTGAGGGGACACCCACGCGAAGTGCTGTTATTCTACCGATTGGAGGACACGGCGTCCTGATCACGTCGGCATTCGAGCCAAATGAGTTTGGCGACCGGGACGTGTATTTTCTCCGGTTACTGAGCCAACTGGTCGAAATTGCACTCGACCGGACGGTCAATGAAGAGGGACTGAAGGCTGTCCAAGCGGCAATCAGGGATGCCCTGCACGCTGATACACACGAGGAGATGGCTGAACTGGTGCTCAAAGAGATTCCCGAGATACTGGACCTACCGATTGCAGGCGTCTGGAAGTACCAGCCAACAAACCAACAGCTCCAACCAATCTATCACACGGCGCAGGCAGCCGAGTTGGTTGGTGAGCAGCCAGCCTTCTCGAAAGGGAGCAGTATCGCGTGGGAAACGTTCACTGAGGGTACGACATCCGTCATCTCGGACGTGTCGGAACTGGATAAGACGCACAATCCCGAGACACCGATCAAGGGAGAAATCACCGTTCCGATCGGCGACTTTGGAATCCTCACGGCCGCATCAACGTACAAGGACAGCTTTACCAAACTCGATGCTGAGATTCTCGAGATTCTTGCGACAAATCTCGAAGCTATCGCTAAAGTGATCGACAGCAGACAGGATATTGATTTGCTTGATCAGGTCATCGCACGCATCCTGCGACACAACGTGCGGAACAAGCTGACCCCGATTTTGAGTTATGCGAACACGATTATCGACGAGACAGAGGAGCCCATCTCGGAGCATGCACAGCAGATCGTCGACAACTGTGAGCAACTGGAACAGACATCGGTGCATGCCCGTGAAATGCGCGAGGTCGTCAAGAACAGAGACCAGATGGCGACTGTCTCGCTGGGTCCGGCGGTTCGAACGGCGGCAACAGCCGTTGACGAGGAATTCCCCGACGGGGAACTGATCTCACACATCGAAGGGACGCCCGACGTAACCGCCCACCCTCAACTCGGGATTGCGATCCGCCATTTGATCCGGAACGGATTCGAGCACAATGACAACGCCACTCCCCGTGTCGAGACCGTTGTTAGACAGCAACCTGAGGGCCCGACGATCGAAATCAGCGATAACGGCCCCGGCATCGATCCGTACGAACTCAAGGTTCTCGACGAACACGGTGAGTCCGCACTGAAACACGGCAGCGGGGTTGGTCTCTGGATTATCGACCGAGTGATCGAGTATTCTGGAGCGACAATCGAGTTCGAGACCACCGATGGAACCACTGCGAGTATTACCTTCGGTGGCCCGTTGCACGTTCAAAATTAATTCGCCAGAGGGAGCGGGAACGGGATGAAATTAACAGTTTTCCGAGAATCGCATAACTGTTTTTGTCTCATTTCTCCACCTTCTCGGAAGTCCGAATAATGTGATATTGCCACTAACTGGCGTGCAAGATATAGAGCCAGAGCTCAGAGCTGGAGCTGTAGCGCCATAGCGCGAGTCTTGCACAAAGTTTCGACCAATACGGCTCTGTTGAAATCCTCAGATGGTAGTAGGTTTAACGAGCGTGCTGATAGAGAGTGAGGTCTCATCAGCGCGGCCTGACCTTGCGCCGCTGGATGAGCGCTCAGCGATACGCTGTCCGCAACCCACTACCCCACCCGGTCCGGTTTGGCCAACCATTCGAGTACAGTGACCAAGGAGGTGCCGCTACGCTCGTCCGTCTACAATTCGGTCAGTCGTCACGTCTGGAGCCAATGGTCGGCAACTGGACGACAAACTCGGCACCGTCCGGCTCGCTATCCCCTATCCTCACTTCGCCCCCATACCGGTTGACGAGCGTCTGCACCAGATACAGGCCTAACCCCGTCCCGGAACTGTCGAGCCCCTTCTTGCCTTCCTCGAAGATTTCCGTCCTGCGCTCGTCGGAAATCCCCGGTCCATTGTCGGCCACGCAAACCTCGACGTTGCCGTCCGCCTCGTGAGCTGAGACGGTTACTTTCGGTGTATCCTTGTCGTTGTGCTCGATGGCGTTCGTGATGAGGTTCCTGAACACGGACCCGATCATCTCGTCCCCCGGTACCTTGACGCTTGGAATTGTCCCGTCAGTCGTAATGAGTGCGTTTTCGTACGAGTCCCGCGTGTCGGTAATCTCTTGGCTCAGCACGTTTCGGAGGTCGAAATGGTCTAGTTCAGTCTGGGCACCAAGCATCACGTCAGCGACAGTTTTCGCCCTTGTGGTGAGGTCGATGGCACTTCGTACACTGGTCAATATCTCGTCGACATACTCCTTGTTCGTTTCGAGGCTGTGGTCGAGCGTCTCGGCGTAGGTCAAGACCAGTTGCAGGTCGTTGCGAATGTCGTGACGCAGCACCTTGTTGAGGACTTCGAGATTGTCGCGCTGACGTGTAAGACGCTGTTCGACTTCTTTCCGTTCCGAGATGTCGACGCTGGCGACGAGGATACCGTCGATTACCGGTTCGTCGAGGTAGTAAGTGGCCGACGACTGTATCCACCGCCAGTTGCCATCGCCATCGTTAAGACGATACTCGGCAGTTCTGCTCCCGCCCGAGCCGTCAACGAGGTTGGTGAACTTTTCGACGACCGAATCTCGGTCCTCAGGATGCATGTATTCGAAGGCCAGATCGTCCTTCAGTTCCTCGGCAGGATGTCCAAACACTCTCTCACTTGTTGGGGATTGATACTTGATCACCCCCGCCTCGTCGAGGACGGTAATGGCTGCCGGCGACCGTTCGAGGAACACCCTGTCCCGCTGTAATTTCTGTTCGCGTTCCTTGCGTTCGGTGATGTCGCGGCTGCTGATCAAAATTCCCCCAATCACGTCGTCGTTAACACGGTTTCGCAGCGTTGATTCGATCCAGGCCCACGACCCGTCGGCCCGCCGAAACTGCGTTTGGACGGTCTTCGTTTCGGCGGGGTTTTCGAGGACGTGTTCGATGGCCTCGGCAACGGCCGCACTGGTTTCCTGCGGTTGATACCCGAACCCGTCGGTTCCTATTAGCTCATCCGGTTCGTAGCCCAGCACGTCCTGGACGGCGGGACTGACATACGTGATTGTCCCCTCTGGGTCGATAATCGTAGCGATATCGGTCGAATTCTTGATTATCTGTTGGGAACGGTTTAGTTCCTGCTCGCGTTCTTTGCGCTCGGTAATGTCTTGGAGAGTTCCGTGGACAGCGACGATTTCGTCATCCTCGTAGCGTGGCTCTCCCCGCGTGTGAACCCAGCGCACCTCGCCCTCCGCTGTGACAATCCGCAACTCTAAGTCGTACGGTTCACCCTCAGAAGTGAGACGGTCGAAGGCCTCCCTGATCGTGTCTCTGTCGTCTGGATGGTAGAACTCGATCCCCTCCTCCGGTGTTGGCTCCGCATCCAACGGCAGTCCGTGGATACGATACAGTTCGTCGGACCACTGCATCGTCCCGTGCTGCAGGTTGACTTCCCATCCACCGACCTGTCCGACGTTCTCTGTGTCGGTCAAGAACTGGGTGGTTCGTTCAAGTTCCTGCTCGTATCTTTTCCGTTCGGTGATGTCCTGTTGAAATCCGACAAAGTGTGAGAGTCCATTCTCGGTTTGTACTGGTGCTATCGAGACACGATTCCAGAACTGTTCGCCATTTTTGCGGTAGTTGCGCAGTTCAACTGTTACTGATTCACCCGCATCAACGGCATCGCGCATTTCCGAGACTGGTTTCTCATCAGTTTGTTCCCCCTGGAGGAATCGACAATTGCGACCGGTAACTTCTTCGGCGGCATAGCCTGTCATCTCTTCAAATCGCTCATTGACATACGTGAGTGGATTATCTTTCTGGTGAGGGTCTGAGAGAGCAACACCAATTGGAGCAGCTTCAATTGCGCGTGTTCTGGATTTGAGTTCTCTCTCTCGCGCTACCCGTTCAGAGATGTCCACAAATGAAGACATGATGTAGGCTGGGTCTTCATTCTCGTCCGTCACGCGACTGGCTGAGACATGGACAGGGAATGTTGTTCCGTCTTTTCTTTCCGCAAGGATTTCTCCCTCCCACTCGCCATTTTCAAGAACTTCATTGGCTACTGAGTTTGCCTTTTTTTGATCGGGATGAAATTCGCTCGCTGACCGATCGACAACCTCGTCTTCGTCTTCGTATCCCCACATCTCAAGGAATGCAGGATTCACCTTGCAGAGGGTGCCCTGTAAATCCGCGACTGCGATGCCAGCGGCTGCAGAGTTGTAGGCTAATTTGAAAATATCCACTTCCTCATTGTTCTCATCAGCCATCTATATCACCTTCTCACCCGTACAGCCCTTGCACTGATTAACTTACTGATGAATAAAGTGGCGCGTTCGGAACTCACAGGATTCGCCATCAGCAAGGTAGCGAGCAATTCGCGCCCAGTATCTATCACTCGCCAGTCTACCGAGGCGTAGACACATGAATTCGTCAACTGGTAGATGTAGAGGGTGAATGCAGCGTGTCAGAACACTCTTGCAAGAAGTGAGTTTGCTTAGCCACTCCGAGCATTGGATTGTGAATCCAATTCTATCCGCCCTCCGTAGCCATCTTCTCTAATCGAGGACAGCTGGGTCGTCTTGGTCAAGTGGATCTTCGATATCGCCAATAATTGTCTCAAGAAGATCAGTGACCGTTACGAGTCCAACTACCTCGCCGTCTTCGATTACAAGCGCAAGCTCTTGGCGCTCTGTCTGGAACTGATCGATCGCATCGCTCACGTCAGTATCGGGCGAGAGTGTCATTGTCGGTGCCGCGAGGTCAGTGAATGCAGCGTTGTCGCTGGACAGGTTCTCACGGTGATTAAAGAGGGCCGGACTGTAGACGACACCGCGGAACTCGGTCAGATCCTCACCAATCAGTGGATACCGCGTGTGGGGATGCTCTTCTAACTTCTGAAAGTTCGATTCGGGATCGTCCTCGGTTGAGAGTGCCACGATGTCTTCACGGGCAATCATAACCTCTCTCACCGACTGTTCGCCGATAGTCAAGGCATTCATAATTTCCTCACGGCGTTCATCTGGCAACTCGCCTTCTTCAAGTACCGACCCAAGCTTGTTTCGGAGTTCTGCCCGAGTCTCGATGATTTCCTCATTGGTTTCTGTCCATGATTGGGTCATTTTGATGCCGAACAGTCCCAGTGTTGCCTTTGCAATCGAGTCCCCAACCCAGATAGCCGGAGCAAGTATTTTGGCGAACCAGTATAGCGGTCGGGCCCCGTAGCGGGCAACTTGTTTGGAACGTTCGACGCCAAGATATGTTGGCGTTTGCTCGCCGTGTGTGAGATGGACTAAATTGATAATCAGGAATCCAAGGAGCGAGCCAGCGCCGACTGAGGCAAGCGTGGTGTTCGCAAACAGCGGTTCAAAGAGCGCTGCCAGTCCGGGTTCAGCAATAATACCCAGCGCGATACTCGTTCCGGAAATCCAGACTTGGCACGTCGTCAGATAGAACTCCAAATCGTTGGTCATCTCCCACGCGAGTTCAAGCCCGGGCGTGTTGAACTCCGATTTCGGGAACTGTCTCACACGGGTCAGCGCAAATTCGACTGCAACGAAATAGGCGTTCACCCCGATCAGGATGATACCACCAAGAATCCGCAAACCGATTTCAAGCGGTTCCATCGGCTGGCCATACTAGTACCGGACATAAGATAGTGTCCAAATCAGAAGAGAAACACTGTCGTTTTATCTGCCAGACTGCAAGACTCGTGCTGTCCATCTTGCACTGCAGTTCTAGTGGAAGACTGATAGGTGACTCCGCGAGAACCTGCGACAGTAGACAGTTCTTATGTAACAAACATCACTCTTACTCGGACGGATCGTTACATAAGGCTGCAATGCCCCACGCTGACCACACACCTCGTTTCCGGCGTGTTCGGTGTTGGGTGACACCCCGCGTACCGAGTGGAACGCGCTAGTACCGAGTTATTCGATAAGTCGTAATAGATTCCCCGAGTTTCACTCGAAATCCGATGTGTATAGCCCCGCTTGTGCCATCCGCTAGATACTTTAGTACCGGAAACTAAACAAGTCGTCATTCACTCAATAGCGCTGTGCACAGCCCTTGACAAGAGTTGGATAGACAGTCCGTGCGAAGCGTTCTAGGTCACGCTTTATCATGGCGTTATCGGGAATAGAGATACACGCGAAAGTAGGCGTCGTCAACGATTGCGGGCGTACAGAATTGCACTCCCAAACTGTAGCCCGACGGTTATCAAGAACGCCGCGATACTCGCGGTCGTATTTTTAACTTGCGACAGTCCAAGTTCGTAGACGCCCAGGAAGACGACCGTCGTGACTGCCCCAAACAGAAGCGTCCACATGACCGCGTGCATCGGCCTGTACTCAACAGGCCAGTAGTCGTCATAGGCAAACGCCATGTCCATCAAACTCAATGACAGTAGGAACTCTGCACCGAAATCGATTGATACAGGAAGTGGACTACTATCGAGTGACACCAGCACGAACGCCACCAGTGCGAGTCCAATCGCTGTTACCGTCACCCACTGGTTGTCTGTCAGGTCAGCACGCAGTTGATTGCGAAGGGACGGTGATTCGCCCATCGACAGCGCATAAGCAGGGGTTGATAAAGGAACGCGCGGGACAGTTTCAGCCCCCACAACCCGCCCTTGGATTTAACACTGTATCAGAACGTTGAGCACGTATGCCCGGCGCAGGTCGCTCGCAGTCAGCAGCAGTCAGAACCATTGGCGCTACTGTTGCAGTGATTGCCGGCGTCGGTTACCTGTTCTTCGGGCGGTCATTTAGCGGCGCTATCACTACTTTCCCCACGGTTATCGGTATTATCGTCGCGGTCGCGGCAGTCGGATGGGCACTGTACAGCCGCGGATATTCAGACAAGGGGTTGTAATGATGACCGGATTAAGCAGAGACGAGACTGTGAGTATCGTCGTTACCGGGATCACCGTCGCCGTATTCGCGTGGTATCGAACTGACATGACTGGAATACAACGATGGACGAACGCTACTATCGTTTTGCTCGTGAGTATTGCTTTTGCAACGGCTGGTACCGCTATTCTGAAACGATGGAATCCCGTCTGGTATCGCTCATAGCAGGAAAGTGTTTCTTAACCGGTAGTGAGACTAACTAAACCGTCTCGTCCGCGTCCTAGTTGCTATTTTTTTGTAAACTGTTGCTTGGTGTGAAACAGTGCTAAACATCTCTTTAGGAAATAGGACTTATTTCACTTAGAGAGCCCTCACAGTATGTCCCCACGCTTTGCCCCCAACAACGACGACAGTGCGACACAGATGAATCAGAGTCGACGCCGATTCCTACTTGGGATGGGCGCCCTGACAGCAGCACTGGCCGGGTGCAGCAGTGATGACGATCAAGAAGCAAATGACACTCCAACCGATAACACCCCGACTGATGACACTCCAACTGAGGATACTCCAACCGACGACCCTTCGACAGACTCGTTTGCTCCGGCGAGCGACCTGCCATACGGCCAGTGGCTGACGACGAATCAAAGCGGACTATTTTTTGCGTACGCCAATCTAGACAACCTTCCAGAAAACGGTGTCACTGGCTCTAATGGCTCTTCTAGCCCGCCCCTTGATGACCCGCTGGCTCTGTATCCGCTCGTGATAGGCGGGGCGGCTGTCGGAGTTGGCCAATTATCTCTTTCCTTTGCTGGGCTTGCCCAGGCGGTGAGTTCCCAAGCCACGTCAGATTCGACGGTGAGCGAGGTCACTGTCACAAATCGGGTCATAATCGCCGAGGGCTCCTTTGCAACCGACCAGTTGCACGAACGATTGACCGAGGCCACAGACCAAACGTTTGGTGTTGCTCACGAGCAAACCGGCACAGTACGAGGATACGACCAGTACGAACCTGTCGAAGTTCCCGATTCAGTGAACGATCCCCCTGCAGTAGCAGTCGCAGACGAGACAGTCATCGTTGGGCCAGATATCAGCCGACTCGAACAGACAATTGCTGCCGGAGACGGGAACCAGCCCCGAATCTTCGAGACGAATGAAAATGCGACGGAACTACTCAAAGAGGCCGGATCTGGCGATCTCGTTGTCGGTCAGTTCGGGTCAGCGACAAGTGAGCAACTGTTTGGGGACTTCCAGCCCAACACTGAACCGCAGTTCAGGCCGCGCTCTGGCGAGAATATGGTCGCGGCAGTGAATTTTGACGCGAGCGGAGACACATTCGAGTCGCAGTTCGCACTTGCCGCAGCCGACCTCGGTGAAGACAGGAAAGAAGAAATCGAAATGTCGTTCGGGACAGCGGCCCTCGATAACTCGAGATCAGTCGATGTGAGTACTGATCGTATCACCGCAACTGGGACTTATGATGTCGAACAACTCTCGGAAGACACGCCGGATCAAGAACTCTCGCAGGCTGCGGCTGCAGAACTGGTGCCGCCAGACACACTGAAATTTCAGTACGAGCCACCGCGCAGCGAGTCAGGGCTGGGTCAACTCTGGGTAACGGTTACTGAGGAAACGGAGGCGGCGGCAATCCGACTCGAAGCTGACTCCGGTGGAGGGAACGAGTTCCAGCCACAAGATGGACCGATCAGGGCAGGTGCCAATATCGTGGCACCGGTCGATCCAGCCGGTGATGTGGTGACGGTCTTTGCGGTCAACGACCAGGGCGCGGCCGGTAAACTCGTGACGCAGTCTGTGCCCACAGACGAGTTATCGGAAACAACAGCGAGTCAGGCAGTTCCAGAGGATGCACTGTCATTCAGCTACGAGTCACCTGATGCTGGCAACGTCGGGGAGTTGACGATTGAGGTCGTCACAGATACGGAGGCGGACACACTCGTTGCGCAGCCACAGGAAGGACTCCGTGCATTCACCGCCCGTGCCGGGTCGCTGAACAGCGATGAACCGGTCGGTGCTGGTACGACCCTTGAAACAGGTGTGGAACCAGAAGGCGACGAAGTTCTCGTTTACGCGACTGTCGATGGTGCCACTGGTGAGGTTGCCCGCTGGGAGGGTCCAGAGTGAACAGCTGAGTATCCTTGGCCTCCTTTCCAGCCCGAAGGGCAAAGATTCCACGGCACCCACACCCCCAGTGTCAGCCCCTCTTTTTGAGTGGCGCAATTGTTGTAGTAGTTCATCTCACCGCTCTTCAGAGAGGCGGACAGTTACAACACTACCAGTCGGCTCGTTCTCGCTGAACTCCAACTCTCCACCGGATTGGAGAACTGCCCAGTGGACGAACCAGAGACCGATCCCGACCCGGTGTTCGTCCTGTGTCTCAGTGCCATCGGCCAGAATCTGCCGTTCTCGCTCCGGAATTCCAGGGCCGTTGTCGGCGACAACTAGTTCGACTGCTGAGCCGTCGTTCTCGTGAACGCTGATTTCGACCTGTGGATCCGACCTGTCGCTGTGTGTGAGTGCGTTGTCGACGAGTTCTTCCAGGACCCGGGCGAGTAGCGTTCGATGGGTGGTGACGCGCAGTTCGTCGGGACATGTGACCGAGATATCGCTTGTCGGGTGCTCGCGACGGTAGGTCTGGGCCACATCACGTGCAACCGCAGTTACGTCGGCCGGTTCTGGGGTGTCGGTAATCGCTGCCATGCTATTCTCGGCGTGTCGAGCCTTTTGTGTCCGGTTAACGAGTTCTGTCGCAGTCTCACGGATCGTCTGGTGGTGTTCGTCGTCATCCATAGCCTCAGCATGGGCCATGATTACGTCTAGTTTGTTCCGGACGTTGTGTCTGAGGACACGGTTGAGAACGGTGAGTCGCTGCTCTCTGGTCTGCTCGTCTGTAATATCGCGCAACAGCACTGTTCTTGCAACCGGTGTCGCTCCATCGTCCTCAGAGGTGGTCGTTTCTTCGACAACTGAGACGCTGAACCGGAACTGACGACGGCCGTGAGTCGTCTGGAGTGTCACAATTCCCGTCGCACCTGGTGAGAGGTCCCGCTGTGAGAGTCCCTCAGCGAGAGTGGAGACAGAGTCGCCGATCATCGTCGAGGCAGCCTGACCGAACGTCTCCGTCGCCGCCGAGTTGACATCAAGAATGTGCCCGTCCCAGTCGAGGACGACGACGATTTCTTCTAACGCTTCGACAACGCGTGTGCGGGTGACATAGTCAGCCTCCGGAAACGGTGTCATCACCGGATACCGGTAAACTGCAACGGCAAGACAGAGACCGGAGACGAAGAAGCCGACAGTGAGAGCTTTGCTTTCGGTCTCGTTTAACACACTGGAGAGATACGGCGCACCGACCCCGATCCACACTAACACGAGCTGCCCCCTGGTGATGCGAGGGTGATTCCACCCATGTGACACCAGCCGATACGTTGAGTACACCACAAGACCCGAAATAAAGAGCAGTTCGACTCCTACCACAGCCGCGGCAACGCCTTCGGCAACTGACTGCGACGGCCCGGTGAAAGAAACCAGCATCGCACCGACCGGTGGGACGACGAGGCCGGCGACCATTGCGAGGCGGCGGCGTGTCAGACCTCGCCCACGCCCCGTGTACGAGAGGACGTAGATCGTCCAGAGACCAGGGATGAGAACAACCGGAAATAGCTGGCCGAGTTCGAACGCGTTTGTCAGCAGACCGACTGACAACACCTGTGCGACACCTTCAGCAGACACGAATAGCGCCCAGACTGTCAATGTGAGGAGCACAGCAAGAAACGACTGCGAACTCGGTCGGTCCAGAGACTGCAAGACAGTCCAGGAGACACCACCCAAGAGCACTGTCGCCCCTGCGTCGGCCAGAACGACGGGGAGACTATCAAGTACTACCATCGTTACTTGCTGAGACGGGTAGAGACGATTTTTCGTCGAAACGTACCTGACACTCCTTCGGACGGGCCTCGGTGTTCCAGAACACAATCACACCACTGTGACGCTGTGGTCGGGGCGCTATCAGGTGTCATCAGCTCTGCTGTGTGTCCAGTGAGGAGCGGCCGTCGGGTCAAACGTGGGTGACGGCCAGAAAACTGCATCATTGGGGGCTTCGACAAGTTATTTGTGAGCGTTATAAAAAGTGGCATCGGGAACTCTCACAGTCAGAAACGGCGGTTCAGTCGAGTGGCCCTTTGCCTCGAAAAACACAGATTGGAGAGTTGCCGAACAGTAAAATAATAACGGGGCTATCCGTTGACGATCGCCTCGGCGATGCTGACAGCAGTGTCCTCGCCGATTTCGCCGTAGATACTGTAGGGCTGATCGGCCTCGATATAGAGTGTGAGGAAGTCGTCATTGGTGTAGACGTAGCCTGTCGTGTCACCCACATCGACTGCCTCGTACCGGTCGGAGTCACTGTGGTCGACGTTGCTGATTGCCTCTCCACGCGCGGTGACGGTGACTGACTCCTCGCCGTCGGTGTAGGTGAGCGATACGCTGTGGTAGTCGTCGTTCTCGAAGACGACACCGCGGTCGAATCTAAAGTCGCTGGGCAGGTCAGCCGAAGGCACCGCGAGGTTGGTGTCCGAGATGAGGCTGTCGTAGCTATCGTGTCTCGACACGTCGGGCATGCTGGTCTCCTGTTCGTTCACATCGTCAGGCAGGTTGAGTTCGAAGGTCTCGTCGGGGATCTCCACGTCGAGCGTGATGTTCTCGTAGGTGACCGTCGAGGTGTGGGCGAAGTCTTCCGAACTCGTCTGGCTCACCACCTGCACCGGGAAGTAGGTGTCTCTGTCAACGTAGACCGTCGCTGTCCCCTCGGCGTCTTCCATCTGCTGGGCGTCCGTGGGGACCGCTTCAAGCACGTAGACATCCTGGCCGTCGACTGTCTCGATACCGGCGTACTCGTCCCGTGGAACTCTTGGCGTCACGAGTTTTACAAGCCGATGGGGACGCTCCACGACGCCGACCGCGGCGGCTTCATCTTCGCGCCCGAGGTCGGCGTCCACGAGGATGTCCACGAACTCGACTTCTCGAGTCTCTATCCGAACATCATCTGCACCCGGAACGTCTCGCCGGATGTCATTCGATGCAACTGCCACAGCGACCGCGAGGATGTCCCGGGCCTTGGGTACTCGATTTGCGACGACCGCGGCTATCTCGTCGACGTACTCCAACCCATCATCGATGCTCGCGATGAAATCAAAGCGACCATCCGTGACGAGAAGTGTCAGGACAATCCCGACGAGGACCGACTTGCAGAACTTGAGGGGCGGTCGGGTGCGCTGAAGTGGATTCTCGTCGCCTGCTTCGGATATCAAGGATTCAGCAATGCGAAGTTCGGGCGGATCGAATGTCACGAGGCAATCAATGCGTTCGCACGCGAGATTTTGTTGGAAACAAAACAGCGTCTGGAGGCCGGCGGCTGGCGTGTCGTCCACGGGATCGTCGATTCCATCTGGGTGATCCCCAATCCCGACATTGACGACGATGACCGCGAGAAGCTCGAAGCGCTCGCGACAGAAATTACGGAGGATGTCGAAATCCAACTCGAACACGAAGCCCATTATGACTGGGTTGCGTTCGTCCCGCAGCGGGAGAGCAACGCCGGCGCGTTGACGAAGTATTTTGGAAAAGTTGCTAACGAAGACGAATTCAAAATCAGAGGTATCGAAGCCCGGCAGCGCTCGACGCCGCAATTCATCAAAGCAGTCCAACGGGACTGTCTCGAACGATTCGACGCGACCCGGACGCCTGAGGCGGTACTTGACCGTGTTCAGGACGCTATCACGCGCCTCCATGTTGGAACGATCCCAGTCAAGGACCTCGTAGAACGGAATCGCGTTTCCAAACCACTGGAGGGATACTCACAGAATACCCAGAACGTGGCGGCACTGAAGCGGTCTCGCGACCAGGACCTTAATATCCACCCGGGACAGGATATCGAGTACGTAGTCGTTGACGACGAGAAAACCTCGCGAGAACGAGTCATGCTGGCTCACGAGGAAGTCAAGACATACGATCCAGACTATTACGAGACTGAACTCATCAGAGCCGTCGAAAGTATCCTATCACCATTGGGCTGGAATCAATTAGAGATTCGTCAAGAACTCTCAAAGATACAGGTCCCGGAGTTGCCGACGTTCGTGAGTAGTGAATGAATTAACCAACAGACCATTCATTCGATCGAGAAGAGTTGGTTAACACTGGAAACAGAACTTGGGAATCGTTCGAGGTTATGAACAGATACAAAAGAGAAAAGTAGTTCCTCAGGCTTCGTGACACCCGGGCCCCCGGGGGTTTCCGCGTAATCATCACAAAGGTGGGGAGGGGGTTAGCCCACGGAGAGAGAAGGATATCCTACATCAAGTAGGAAATAGCCGTATACAACGTTATAACAAGTATTTAGGCCAATATAAAGAAACACAGAAAGATGTGCCCAGACTGCCCACTATTGAATGATTGCTGCAAGTCAATATGAGATGTAGCTGAACTCTGTTATATAATATAATTCTTTTGTTCTAGCTAGGTATTACCTATACAATTGAGTTGATGAAAATACGAAAAGTCAACTTTCAACCGGTTAAATGGATATTTCCAATCACTCACCTCCTAATTTCTTAATAATAACTTCTCTTTTAACTCAAAACACCTCTTTATTTATAATAGACACTCTCCTCAAATTCCTTCGTCCTCATCTCTCTTTCACTGGTTATGCGGAAACCCCCGGGGGCCCGGGGATCCCCTGTCGATTACGTTGACTACTTCGTTCCTAGCGTGTCATAGAATCAGTTACGGCCGATCAGATAAGCAGCGAACTGGACAACAAATTCATCAAGTGAAGTTAGAAAGAGGGTACTAATGGAAAACGTTAGTTTAGATCAACCATGGACTTTCACGGCAGCAGTCATGGTCGTTTGGGTTCTTCTCTGGACGGGGATCGAGGTTATTCTCTTTAATGACGACGTGATGGGAGCTGTAATAACGGGAGCTGTAATTGGACTTGCATTTGCGTTTTTTTACATCGTACTCCGTCGGCAAATCGAAAGCTGAGACAAGTCTACGCGTTGCACGTAGCGGTCTTTTTCTTAGTGAGAGCCATTCTATGACACGCTATCGTTCCCCTTATTTCAACTGGAGTTATGCGGAAACCCCCGGGGCCTGCAGAAATACCCGTACCGGTCGTAATTTGTGCAGAAGCAGAACCAATCGAATGCTTAGTCTTATATGTGATGGGTGTCTGCTAATTCTTATGTCACGGACGTTTGAACGTGGATCTCAAATCTTCGAGGATGAACGTCCGCTTACGGACGATTGGGACCCAGAGGAACTCCCCGAGCGTGACGGGGAGTTGGGTCACATTCACAATGCGCTTGCGCCGGCAATACGGGATACCGGGGTAGGGCCCCACAATATGTTTCTGTTTGGGAAAACAGGACAGGGGAAAACGGCAGGCATTGAGTATAAACTCGAAGATCTGGAAAAAGCCGCAGACGACGCAGGTCTTGATATCACCAGTATAAATTATAACTGTGCTGGTGACTCGTCGTCATATCATGTTCTCATTAACCTCGTTGAACGCCTTACCGGCGATAACCTGAACGGCCATCCTATGAGTAAAATTACGAATGAGTTCTTTGAGGCTGTCTCCGATATCGGGGGCACGGTTATTGTCGTTCTTGACGAGATTGATAATATTGGTACCTCTGACGAAATTCTCTATTCTATCCCGCGTGCCAAATCAAATGGTAATATTCCAGACAGTATGCATCTCAGTGTAATCGGTATTTCGAATAATTTCAAGTTTCGAGATAACCTCTCCCCGAAAGTCAAGGATACGCTCTTTGATGAGGAAATCCATTTTGCTCCCTACAATGCGACTCAACTCCGCTCTATTTTAGAACGACGTGCCGATCAGGCTTTCAAAGATGGCGTATTGGACGAAGACGTGATTCCTCTGTGCGCAGCGAATGCAGCTCAAGATAAAGGCTCAGCTAGACAAGCGCTCCGGTATCTGTACAAAGCCGGTGAACTCGCATCGAACACGGGCAATGAGATGGTCACTGAAGACCATGTTCGGAGAGCTCGTGAGCGCATCGATCGGAAGAACATCGAGAAAGGAATTCGAGAGATGACGCTTCAGGACCAAATGTCCCTTACTGCTGTTGTCGCACTTGAGGTCGAGGGTTCAACGCCGGCGAAAACAACTGAACTGTACGCGCGATACAAGGACATCGCTCGAGAAATTAACGCTGATATCCGTACCCAGCGTAGTCTTCGTGATCATCTGCTTGAGCTTGATCTAATGGGTGTTGTTGATGCGACGAAGAAACAAACCGGCAATCGAGGTGGCCCTCACTACGTCTTTGAAATGGCCTCTGACCTCGGCATGACTCTCGATATTCTCTCTGAGGACTCGCGGTTAGGTGACGCCGTTGAATTGGTCACCACGAATCGCTCCATTGAGGAGTATCTTGATTAATCGGGTTATGCAATTCACTGAGGCCTGCTTAGACTGCATGTCAGTGCGAGCCTTCTCGACAGACCGTTATGCGGAACACCCCGGGGGAGGGACGAGGACCATCTGTCAACTGTCTCTGGATTAAGTCTCGCGGTAGCACTCTTCTATCGCTCCCGAGGGTCAGTAACGTTACGCGGAAACCCCCGGGGGTGGGAAGGATGAAATAGAGATACACTCTGACATGGTAATTGGTAGACTATAGCTACTTACGCGGAAGTACCCGGGGGTCCGTGCGTTTATTCATCCGGGTTAACCGGCCCCTTATATTTCGACTTGATTTTGTCACCTTCCCGCCACTGCCAGTAGTAGTAGCGGTTGTCGTTGATTTCCTTGATCGTGATAGTGGCCTTCGACGGGACATCATCCGGGAGGTTATCGGGGCGCTCGTCGTTCTCCGCTGACTCCTCTTCGAGACGAGCCTCTCGGGCTTTGTGTTCTGCGAGCTCCTCGGCGTAGTCTACGACGTGCTGGAGCTGGTCCGGGGAGTACCCGTTGAGTGTGTCGACGATATCTGCTGGGAGTTCCGCCGGCGGCGTCGGTGGCTCGTAGGACATTAGCGGTCACCTCGTATTAACCAACAGAGCGCCTACTAACAAAGATTTGTTGGTTAATTAGAGATCATCTCGTCGCCACTCGAATCCTGAAGAGCGCGGATAGTGATCTAGTCGATGGATCGTAGATTTAATTCCAATTTCACCGATGTATTTATATCTATATCGGTGAAATTGGAATTAATGAGAGCAACGGCGCTACAGATTATCGACTGCTTGCGGGATCGATCATACCTTGTCGGTGAGTTAGCCGAAGCGATCGGCAAAAGTCAAAGCTGGACGTCGGAGGTCGTGAATGATCTGGAGGAGGACAATCTCATCGACCGAACTGATGGTGTCGGGCTGGCTACCACGTACGAGGCGACGCTGCTTGCAGACCTCCTCGAACAGTATGCACTTGAAAAAGTACTGACGGGGACCAAAGAGGAGATTCTGGGTGCGCTTCTCGACGGGCCGAAGACCATCTCGGAGTTAGAACAACAAGGGTTTGCGAAGTCGACGCTCTACCAGCACGTGAACAAAATCCGGGAGACAGGGGCGATTACACAAACAGACGATGGATACACAATTACCGACGACACGCTTCGGTCCTTTCTGGAAGCCAGAACTCGAACCACGCCGTTCGAGACGGAGTTCCGCGCACATGGCGAGCGACTGGTCGCGGCGAGCAAGGACGATGTCGACGGCACGCCAACTGCGTTCTCGGCGTTCACCCGCTACGGTGTCGATTATCATCCGGCAAAGACCTACGTCTACCAGGACGATCGCTCGTTAGAGCTTGAAGAGATCTTGATTCATGCGGTGGTCGTTGCCGAGACCAAGAAACAGATGGGGATGGCTGGCGTGTTCTATCTCACCCACCGCGCCACGCTCGACTCTAGCGAGCTGTGGAGGCTCGCGAACAGATGGGACTGCGTCGAAAAATGGGCTGACCTCTTTGCGTACATCGATCAACGCGAGGTACATCAAGAAGACCTCTTTCTTCCCTGGGAGGAGTTCATCGCACTCGCAAACGACTATGGGGTTTACCCACGCGGGCAACATCCGGAAGATAGCCTTCGACGCGGGCTCGAAGAACTCGGTAGGCAGCTCAAGACGCCTGTCGACGTGTATCTCCTTGGAGGTGGCAACCTCATTCTGCGTGGCCTGAAGGATTCGACCAAGGATGTCGACCTCGTCGTCGAAGACGGCCAAACGTTCTTTGCGGTCGCGGAAACGCTACAGGACCAGGGATACGAGGAACGTGGCAATTTAGAAAGCGCATACACTCAACTTGATCCCAGTCTGGTGCTCGAGAAAGAGGGGTTTCCGCGCTGGGACATCTTCGTCGAGACTGTCGCTGGCCAGCTCCAGCTGAACGAGGCAATGATCGAACGGTGCGACCAATCCTACGAGTATGGGAACCTCCACGTGCATCTGCTCTCACTGACCGACATCTTCCTGTTCAAATCGATCACCGAGCGAGAGGGGGACCTCGAAGATGTCGCGTTGATCGGCAAGCAGGCTAATCCCGACTGGGAAGAAATCTTCGAGGAGATCAAAACCCAGGAGGCCCGCACGGGGCAGTTCTTCTCCTTTGCAGTGCTCGATACGTTCGATGTCCTCGAGGAGCGGCACGATATTGTCGCGCCAATCACAGAGCGGCTCGTCTCATACTGTCTTGAGAACGCGTTGCTCGTCTCGCTGGAAGATCCGAAAACGATTGAAGACCTCCGGGAAGAGATAGAGTTCCCGGATCACCAAATCTACAACAAGCTCCGGAAGCTCGAGGAGGAGGGGGAGATCACTGTCGACCGGAGTGGGCGGCTCAATACGTACGAGCGGACCGAATCAAGTGAGTGCTGACTCCACACTTCAACGTCCGGGTTCGCAGCGCCTTCTAGATTATACGAGAGGGTACAAACATATATGAGAGTACAGCGTCAACACTGTTGCAAGAGGTGCCACGCATGTCCGAATCCTCGCGAGATGGCGTCCAGTCGTGGTCCAAGTCAATGAGTGCCCGTGACCGAATTCGGGTGGTCGCCGAGACGCTTCGCGAACCACGGTCAGTCAACTGGATCAGCGAGCAGGCCGACGCCGCCTGGAGCACAACCAACGAGGAACTCCAGGATCTTGTCGACCAAGGCCAGCTGCGTCGCGTCAAGTCCGGCGAGATGACGCGCTATCAGCCAGACTACACGCGACTGCTCTTCGAGGAAATCCGCACGCTCATCGAAGAAAACACGCGCGAAGAACTGCGGAGCGAACTGGCCGCGATAACCGAGGAGATGGAGGAGTGGCAGGCAACCTACGATATCGAGACGTGGGAGGAGCTTGAACAGTCGCTCGCCGACGGTGACCTCGCAAGTGCCGAGCTTCGGGAACGCCGCCACGTCATCGCGTTCTGGCGCGAAAACGAGGAGGACCGTCGGCTCATCAAGCACGCACTCGAACTCTACACCGACGTCGAAGCCGCTCGCGAACAAATGACCGACGTGGCCGACCGCGCCACGAGCTAATCCTCTCTTCACACAGAATGATCTTTCTGGCCGGCCGTGACCGCTATACACAGCGGACTCTCCTCCGCGACATTCACGACCGATTGACGAGACAGGCTGGGTGTGAGGACGTCCGCTATCGTCCGTCTCGACGCCGACCACGGTACGTCATCGCGGATATCGATCCGACGACGTTTCTGAGTAACTCTTACGACGCGGAGACCGCACGACTGGAGATCCGTTTCTGGTACCCCGCTGGCGTCGAGCATGAATACTACCGCATTAACTGGGTCGAACCGGACCGGAACCTCATGATCGGCTTTCACCAGGACGCCGATCATCCGGGTCTTGGGCGCTGCCACATCCAACTCAATCACGAAGACACGCCCGCTGATCGGCATGGTGTAATGTTTCTCGATGCGCACGCTCTCGCCATCCTTGATGACCGACTACAGCAGTTCACAACGGCGGTAGAAGCGGTTCGCTGGGAGAATGGGACGCCCTCGATCCCAACTTGGCCGGTCTAGACCGCTAGTTCATCGAGTGTCTCATGATGCGTCCGGATGGTAGTTGGGGTGACATCCCCGGACTCAGCCACATCACTTTGCGTCACCCACTTTCCCTGTTCTTGCCCCGCTTTGTGGAGACAGGCCGCTGCGAACCCGGCGGGTTACGCGCTTGCGCCAGCGGTCGTGGTCACTCAGACACTTGTCGAACTGACAGGGATGGTCGTCCTCACACGGGTCGTATCCGCGTGGTTGGTTCCAGATGGCCCCAATTAAACTGGAAATCCCTTGGTTTCACCCGTCTAGACCCGGCTCCTAGCTCGCATAGTCGAGCGCAAATCACTTCAAAATCATCCGAATACTCTCCACCAACAATCGCTTACGCAAGAGCGATATCAATTAATGGCTAGCTCCTCTTCGAAGATGTCCGTCTGGTCCTCATCGAGTGTTAACCAAAACTCGTATTGGTTGTCTTCACCGCTCCATCGGGCTGACATAATAGACCGTCTGAACTCCTTCGTGTGTTTCATTGAAAGTCCAGAGAGAATTCCAGAAACTCCGCTGCTTCCGTCGACTACCTCACCGTACTCGGTTTCAATTCGTTCGATAATTTCGTGAGTCAATAGCGGTCGGTTTGCATTGTAGAGGGCCCGAAGAAGAGCCTCCTGTTTGTCGGTTAATCGGCTAAAAAAGTCTGAGGGAAAGTATCCGACAAAATCTTCGGGGACCTCATCTTGGGATTTTTCGACCCCCGGCGGGTCGATTGCCCACTCTTCGAGTGCAAACTTGACAAGTGTCTCCTCACGCGCCTCTATTTCGGATTTGCTAAACTGTTCGGAGTCCGCCAGCTCGCGCTGGACCCTGAGTGCAGAGGATTCGTAGTCAATTTCACGGTCTCCACTCGCGCACTTCTTTTCGGAAAACGGGAGGTTTCCGTAAGAATTGTTCCAGTAACGACTGGCAAGGGTGAGGTTCCCGAGTCGATGAACGTGGTCTTCGAACTCGTCTTGAAGTTCTCTTGGGATTGATTCGTCTGGAAGCTTACGGGCGAGGATATGCTCGACCTGGAATTCGCTCGAAAGGATGTGTGGGATATCCCGCAGGATTTCTTCATCAGCCTCTGAGTCGATCTGTTGCCCGTAGTGGTAGAACAGGTATTTCGTATCGCGGCTGGAATTACTCGCATAGAAGTCAGGATCTCGAAGCTGACGCTCGAAACGTTCATCTGGGGTGTATCGGTCGGTAACGCTGTCGATTTTCTCGACAACTGCCTGTGAATCGAGAGATGAATCAGTGTGAATTTCGTGAGCGAGTCGGACAAGACGTCCCCGACCAGTGTCTGACCGGCGATTGTCGATAGCATACATTCTGAACACTAGTGTCTCACACGCGTCGATTATTTGCCGGAACCCGTCGGGGTCGTCCTCGGCAAACTGAAGATAGGATGCCATGAGAATCGGCAATATATTCGCCATCCGACCGAGTTCCAGCAATCGCAAGAGCGGTTCGGCTACTTCCCGGGGATGATTCTGTGGCTCAAACATCGCGGCAAAAGCCGCTGACCCTTCGCGTAGGTCCTGTACGTAGTGATTAATCTCTTCTTGGACTTTGCTGAGGTTGCCAGAACGATACTCTTCACGCAGTCGTGTCTTGAGCGTTTCAAAGCTTTGGAAATACTCATTCGAATCGTACCCATCGTACATTCCCCAGTGGAATCGAAGGAAGCTGTCTTCATCGAAATCGTTGACCCGCTCGTGTCCTGTTTTGAGTACAAAGAGGTCCCTGTAGATACCCCCAAATCGCTGTTTTATGACTGTTTCAAGCGACGTCCCGTCTCCAGAGCGGTCGTCCATGTACATCAGGAAACTCTTCGTTTTATCCAGGGTTGAGAGAGGACGGCCTCGGTCGTTCAAACTTTCGAAAATTGAGGCTGCTTCCGATTGATCGTCTATCTCAACGACGTTGACACGGCAGTCGTAGCGAAGTTTATTTGCTAATTCTAAGACGGTACTGTCCTCCAATTCTCCAAGCCTCGCCTCAAAATAATCGAAGGCCTGCTTTAGCCGGTCTTGCGATGGGGTCTCCGTCTCAATTTGTGCTGTTCCGAGCAATCCATCTCTGAAATATTCCTTGTCTTGGTCCTGGGGAAGCAACCGTGGGCGTTCTGTTACCGGGAACAGGAGATTATCTTCAGCTAGCATTTCTTCGACTGTATCGCTCCGCTGTGCTGCGACGTGCAAGAATACAATTGAGGTAGTTAACCGCTGTTGCCCGTCAACAACGTCATATCTCACAAACCGCTTCCCGCGTTCTGTTCGGTGGTGGTCGTCTTGCTCGTTCAGTATGATGTTCCCGAAAAAGTGTGACTTGCCCTCTGGTAAATAGAGCAGGTCCTCAAGAAAATCCTGAAGCTGTGACTCTGTCCAGGAGTAACTTCTCTGGTAGCTCGGGATGTCGAATATCCCATCGGTCAACAACGAATCAAGATGAACCGTTCGTGTATCCATACCACGTCTTGTCACGTCTCCATAGCAAATAGGTAGCGATATGCGAATTCGTAATTTGGCTCATGGCTACATCCAACAGCGGCTACGGTCCTATATATCGACTTCTTCAAGAGCTTCAGTAGCCACATCACCGAGTTCACCAGCCTCGATATGGGAGTACCGCTCACGCACCATTTCTTCGGAATTATCGAGATAACGGGCAGCCATAGTATATCCAAATGCTCGGACCAGAACCTCCCCCATCCCCCGGCGACCACCATGTGGGGCGAGATAGTCGTGTTTCGGATGGTCGATGTCGATTTCTGCGGTTTCCGAGAGTCGCTGGAGGACTGAGCGGGCACCGTCTGTCGTCATCGACGGGGGTCGGATGTCTTCATCCAGCACCAACAAAAGGTCTCGGGCGTACTCCTCACGTCGTTCATCAATCGCAGCCGGCCGCTCCCCTCGGTCGGCTAGCTCCTCCTGCACGAGCACTGCGAGCGTTCGCTGGTCGAACGTCGGGAACACCGGCCAGCGCTCCGTGGGTGGGTCCATCAACTTCCGGTAGCTTCGTAGCGGCGAAATCACCGGGTCGGGGAGGCTGGCAGCGTCCCACTGTTGTTTTTTCCGGTAAACGTCCATACTCCCGTCCTCAAGCGAGAGGTCCTCCCAGCGAACGCCACGCCGGCGCGGGTCATTCGGATCCCGGAGGAGCTCCCCCACACGGACGGCCGTGTACGCGAGGACGAACACAAGCGCCCGGTCACGAGCCGTTTTCAGCGCTTCGTAACGCGCTCGCTGCTTGTCGATGGTGCCAGTATCCTCTGGGAGTGTCGTGTACGCCTCGACGGCGTCGCGGGCTCGCTCGTCGACGTGACGGGTGATTGCGTGGCGTTGTTCGGACGTCCATGCCTGCTGGTCACCGGGCTTGCGACCGTCGTCCTCAGGGAGCGGGGCCATCGCGCTTGCTCGCTGTGCGTAATGCGCCTTGAGGTAGCCCTCGTTAACGCACCAGCCACACCACGCAGAGATATAGCGGTAGTAAGTTTGGACCGTATTCTGCTTGAGCCCCAGATCGCCGGCGAGATGTCGGGCGTACTCTCGGAACACGCGTTCATCGAGGTCCTCGACGGTGGGCTCTCTGTCGACGTCGTCGGGGACGATCCCGGTCCAGTCGTCAGGGCCTCGGTCGCCGGCGGCCCATTCAGCGAACCGGTCGAGCTCGCGTTCCGCGTTGCGTCGATAGTTTCCGCCGTCGCCACCGCGGCCTTTCCCCTTGTCTTGGAGGTAGCGCTCGAAGGAACTCGCGAGCGGCGTCGAACTACTGCGTGTCGAAGAGGGATTCTGATTCATAGATATGTGTTACGGGAGCAGATGGTCGTCCAAGATGTCGCTACAATTGGTGGGAATTCCTTCCCACGCAGCCTTCACGGCATTGTATCCGATCCACCCCTCGCGTTCCAACAGCTCCCCGCAGGCTTCACAGAACTCCTGCCGCGAAATCAGGTCATTGTCGTAGAGGATGTAGAACAGAAATGGCGGGGCTACGACCTGGATCGATTCGTCTTGGTCGTGGACGACCCGGCGGATCGAGCGGCGGCCAGCCGCGTCCATCAAGATGACGAGGTCGACAGCCTCCGGGTTCTGTAGCACTTCCTGGCGGAGCGATTCTTCACCGGCGTCCGCTCCATGCGGGCGAGGGACACTCGTTATCTGCGTCAGCGTTGTTTCGGCGTCTTCGAGCGCTTTGAGTGCGGCACGGCTCCCATGATGAAGCCGGTAGGGACGACTTCCCTCTGGTGCGGTCTCCCGCGTGTTTTCGACGTGCCGTTCGAGTTCCTGCTTGCAGACGTTTGTCGTCGTGAGTCCAATATGGTCAGTGAGCTGGCCAAATAAGGAACTATTCGCAACGGCGATCAGCGCGTCAGTATCGACGAGAATCGGATACCGTGTGTCGTCGGCAGTCATTCAGACGAGATAATCACTGGTGTCCTCTCCGGCAGCCTCGCGGAAGGCGTCGATATCCTCTTGGAGTAGATCGAACTCGTCACCGAGAAGCACACGGGCGGCGTCCTCCGAGAGTTCACCAGCCGAATAGCGTTCATAAATCGCGATCTTATCATCGTCCGTCATCGCTCGCCGAAGCATCTGGGTGAGCCCTTCGCGTGCGAGTTCACTAATGTTGATTCCCCCCAGATGAACAGAGTCTATTTCCGTAGCTGCCTCTTTGAGCGGGCCAGCACGGAATTTAATCGTATCATCAAGCGATTCTTGGCTCATACGTGAATCTATGTTGGCCGGGATATTAAGTTGTTCCCTACTGTGTGAACACGTAGGTACAAAAAATTAATCAGACGGAAATCTGTGCGACTCGCCACCTGGTTAGAGACGCATCCCGTCTCACGGTGACCATGCCGTGTGACGGAACACTGATTTATATAGATTATTAGAAATCCGACTTTCACTTAACCACCCTATCTTCTTACAGCGAGAGAATCCCGCCGTTCACGGCGGGCGTGAATCGCGTCACTCAATTACGCGAGCCACCGCTTGATAGCAGGCTGGATATTCCACGCTAATCCACATCATTAAATTGATTCATCTACCTGGGCTATGTATGGCGATTGAGGTCACACGCACCTACGTTGGTTCCATCCAGAACCACCGGCAGGTCTGCGATGGCCTTGACTCGCTCGGAGACTCCGCCTCGAAGATCTGGAATGTCGCACGATGGACAGCCGACCGCATCTGGGGTGAGACCGGCGAAATCCCAGTCGAGGGTGTGCTGAAATCGTACATGAAGAACCAGTCGTGCTGGAAAGACTTGAACGCGCAATCCAGTCAGAAAGTCATCGAAGAACTTTCTGACGCTTTCCAGTCGTGGTTCGATCTGCGACACAAGTTTGACGAGGCGAATCCGCCCGGCTACCGCAAACACGGCGACACACGACCCAAGAGTACGGTCACGTTCAAGGCAGACGGGTTCAAACACGATCCAGAGAACAACCGTGTCCGACTCAGCAAAGGGTCGAACCTCAAGGAGTACTGGTCGGAATTCATCCTCTGCGAGTACCAGACACGCCCGGACGTTGACCTCACAGAAGTCAACAAGGTACAAAACGTTCGCGCCGTCTGGAATGGGGAAAAGTGGGAAGTACACTTCGTCTGCAAAGTCGAACTCGAAACCACCGACTCCGCAGGCGATTGTGTTGCTGGAATCGATCTTGGTATCAAGAACATCGCCACGGTCGCATTCCCCGACGAATACGTCCTGTATCCCGGTAACTCGCTCAAGCAGGACAAGCACTACTTCACGCGAGCAGAGTACGACACCGAGGGCGAGAACGGCCCGTCAGAGAAGTCGATGTGGGCACGCCGGAAACTCGCAGAGCGTGAAACCCACTTCTACCACACGCTCACGGACACAATTATCACCGAGTGCGTCGAGCGCGGTGTTGGAACGCTCGCAGTGAGCTGGCCCGAAGACGTGCGAGAGTCCGACTGGGGCAAGACAGGCAACAAGAAACTCCACACGTGGGCGTTCGACCGCATCTACCAGTATCTCGAATACAAAGGCGAGATATGTGGTGTCGAGGTGTTGAAAGAGAACGAGTGGGACACGTCAAAGACGTGTTCGGCGTGTGGTGACGATACGAAGTCAAACCGTGTCGAACGCGGTCTGTACGTCTGCTCGTCGTGTGAGTTGGTAGCCAACGCGGATTGTAATGGGGCGGAGAACATGCGCCAGAAGATAACTCCGAATCCGTACGGTGTGGATAGGAGTAACGGCTGTGTGGCACAGCCATCGGTACACCTGTTTGACCGCGAGAGCGGGACGTTCAACACGAGAGAACAGGCCGTATCGTAGACCAGCAAATATCCCAACCTGCGGTACGGGAAGCCTCGCGGTAAACGGCGAGGAGGATGTCACACGGATGAAACCTCAGGAGACTCTGTCTTCGGAGCGAGAAAATCCCACTCGCGAATGGCGAAGCCGACAATCTCGATGCGCCACTGAAGGTGTTCCCATGCCTGAGCGATCTCACGCCGACGGTCTTCTTCATCGCTGCCAAGCGTTTCGTTGGCGAGTGTCCCGCGAAGTTGGTTCGGCGACTCAACATCGAATTCGTCCTCCCAATCACGGATTTGTGCCTTCATCTCCGCAAGCCGGTCCGTAAGCTCCTCGACAGTGTGGTCGCTGTCCCGCAGGCGCATCGCCTCTTGGATAGCTTGTCGTCGGTAATCGGGATAGTACGTGGTGTGGGTGCCGGTCTCGTCACGGTGGAGGATACCGTCGTCGACGAGCCGTCTGAGGACGCGCTTGGTGGGTTCGTGTGACCAGTCTGCCTCAGATGCGATCCAGTTCGCCGTCCGCGGCTCCGACAGCTGCTGGGCGACCATTCGGACGCGATCTTCACCTGTGGTTTGACGGTCCATCAGGCTCTCTGAGTTCGCTTCGTCTTCGGTCATACGCTACATTCACACTCTGTCTCAATATAAATTGAGGTAATTCGTTTTATATCGAAGTAAAGTTCTAGGCCATTCCGCCTACCCACAGTAACTGGATTAAGAGCAATATGGAAGCCCAGTCTTGACGGCTCTATCCTGGGGAAAGCGACCTCGTGAGGCGGTTCTAGCATTTGTGCTTCACCGACGGCGCGGGGGTCCTTCAAAGTGGTCGTGATTATTGGAGTAATCACGTCCAACTGTATATTCCATCAAATTGCCGAATTCTAGTGGTAGAACTGCTAACAGCCATGGATACACAGCTATAAACTATATAATGGTATACTAAAAGCGGGCTGTTGGGAAGTTGAGACTACAGCGGGTTTAGCGGGGCTGTAATGCGTGAATTTGGGTGAATCAGTGAGAGAGAATTACTTCAAATCGCTCTCAAAACGCACATTCTTGTTATTTTTCCAACACTATCGCCAGATTTCCTCGCTTTCTGTTAGTGTTGCCACTCAAACACCATACGAACTCATACTCAAAGACATAAGTACGTGAAAATATTCGGCGGCTCGATGTCATCAAGCGCGGTGAGCGCAGCTTCACGAAGTTCATCTAATGTGTCGAAGAGGCGGTTTCCAAGAGCCTGATCGAGCCGTCGCCAACACTCTTCCGCGGGGTTCAGCTCTGGTGAACCCCGCGGAAGGTAACACAGTTCGATCGGCGTGTCCTCGACGAATTCCTGCACTGCGTTGGCCGTGAAATACGAGGTGTTGTCCAAGACAACACAGATTTTCTCGCCGAATTCGGTCTGGAGAGCGTCAAGCAAGCGAATCGTCGTGTCGCTGTTGAAGTTCTCGGCACAGGGCAGAAAGAACGTCTCGCCGGAATCACTCACTGCACCGAGCAGCTTGATGCTATCCCACGCGCCCGTCACCGGCAGTGACGGGCGCTTTCCCTCTGGAAACCACGCATAGATCAACGTCGAGAGAACCTGCCGCGTCTGATCAATGGTCAGGATTGTGTATTCGTCGTCCAGGTTGTCGCGCTTTTTTTGAAGCCTTCTTGCCACGCTTCTTGGGCTCTCTCGTCGGATTTGTAGTACTCCGGCCGGGCTGTCTTCCAGGACAGCCCGGCCTCGGACATCAGTCGTCGGACGTGGCGTTCACAGTATTCAACGCCGAGTTCCTCAGAGAGGTAGTGACGCGCCAACGGAACAGACCACGCGGGCGCGTCATATCCGATTTCTTCGGGTGACTCGTGAAGAACCTCAACGAACTGCTCGTGCTCTTCGGCAGAGAGTTCGGGAGGTCTACCCTCTCGTGGTTTGTCGTAGACAACCTCCTCGAACGGCTCGTCAGCGAGCCGTTCGAGGCGAGAGAACCATTTCGAGGCCCAACTGCTAGAAAATCCGTAGAGTGCGGCTGCATCGGTTTGCGTCAGGTCGTCGATCTCTTTGTAGGTGATCGCAACCATGATCCGCTTTGTCGCGTCGGCATCATCGACCTCCGCCAAGATCTGGCGGAGGTCTTCGACAGAGACGTTCTCCAATCTCGCCATACTGGTCCTTGTCGCTGAAGTTCCATGAAATTTTAGCCCTCAGTATCAGTCTGGGAGCTGTACTACCCGATTCCGGTTTCCTTCTTGAGCAGCGTCAACGTATTGTCGGCCGTCACAATCGGCGAATGCTCGTATTCACCAGCTAGTTCGACCTGTACCAGCAGATCCACCGCTCGCCAAATCGAGTACAGCAAACACGCGAACGCGAAATAGAAGAACCGCAACCCGAAATTCTTCGACGTCGTGGTAGCCATAAACCGTTTGATCGACTTGTAGCCGCTCTCGATTTCCCACCGATAGCCGTACTCAGTCAGGTGTCCGCTTCCCCGATTCGTCATAAAAACCGAATACTGCCGGTGATCGTCGTGTTCAGAATCCTCTTTCCGACAGTAGACCAGCGTCGTCTCGTGCCATTCGTTCTTGCCGAGGTAGAGCTTCCGGTCGGTCTCGTACTGGTCTTGATCATGTCGAAGCAACCGCTTGGCCTGCGCTTTCTCGCTGGTCTGCATCCGCTTTGGGACGACATACGAGAGCCCCCGCTGACCGATCATCTCCAGAACGTGCTGGCTGTCGAACTCCCGGTCCATCAGGACGTTGTCGACGTGAACGGCTGCTTCAGCAGAGTCCAAGAGATCCTCAACGATTTCCTTCCGTGACTCACCCCGCCGCACAGGCCGCGCATCGAGTACAATCGGGACAGCATTCCCGACTAACTGAACCGTCGCCCACTGGTAAGCGTATTCGTCAGTCTTCTCCTTCGTTCCAAGAATCTCGTCTTCATGGCCCGTCCTATCGCCGGTAAACGGGTCAGCTTCGGTGATGTCGATCGCGACAATTCCCGCCCGGAAGAACTCCTCTGTTCGGCCGACTTCATCCAGTAGCCGGGTGACTGCCTGTCGTAACATTTCGCGGATCTCCGCGATAGAGAGGTCACGAATCTGGTCGCGGTGGGCGTGACCAAGCGGCGTCCGATCACGTGTCGACTCGTGGATGAAGCTACGAGCGCCCTCGTTAGCAGCGAGGTTCTCACGCAACCCGAGATAGGTCTGTAACCCCCAGTAGGCGTTCTCGTGAATCTCACAGCCCTCACCACGGTCTAACGAGAACACCGGGAAGACGATGCGGCTGACGTGGTCGATTATCTGTTCCGCCTGTTCCAAGACGGCCCGGTCGTCGGGATTGGATTCCCTGCCTTCGTTCTCTCGCTGTGGGGGCTTCCGCTCCGGATGACGTGGAACAGCGACACCTTCATTCTGAGCGGTAATGAGAATCGTTTGTGCGGCAGTCTCGACTGTTTCCCGCAAATCGGCGGTGAAGCGCTCGTGCCAGCTCCGCCACAGTGTTGACTGGTTCGGAACGCCCTCAAACTCGAACTGCTTGCAAAGTTCAGGGTGGCTCTCGAGGTATTCGACGAGTGCTGTCTCGTGATTCCATCCGTGGATCTCTTTCAGCACGAACACTCGAAAGAGGGAGTCCATCTCGTACCGGGTCGACTTCGCGTAGCGGTCGTGGGACTCGAATCTGAAGTAGGCCAGCGGTAACGAACAGACGAACTGCTCGATTGAGTCGTGGCTCTGGTGGGCGAACCACGCCTCCGAAACCGTCCGTACATCCGATTCCAATCCCACAAGCGACGTTCGATCGTACAGTGGTGTCGAATCATACGCCGGCCACTCGACGTACGATCGTTGAGCGATGCCTCGAAAGACCGTTCGACGAGAGACAGGAGTCGAAGCCACTACGGGAGAATCAGTAGGACACGCACAAGAATTCGTCCAGATCAACAGAGGGCTGGACGACTACTACAACAGGTGGCCGTACCCCTTGCGTTCGAGTTCGGCTTCCAGTTCGACGTGCATGGCTTCGACAGTCTCCTCGCCGAAGTGCTGTCCCGTCATCGCTCCCGACATTTCCGCGATTTCAGCGTGCCACTCGCGTACTGCGTCGGCAAGCGCGGCGAGAAATTCTTCTTCGGTCTTGTTTGCTCCGTCGACCTCCTCGACGATCTGCCATCCTGGCTGGAAATTTTCAAGGATGTATCCTGTCTCCTCGAACTGAATCGCGAACCGTTCGCAGACCGCTCCGAACCCGGTTTCGATGCTGAGTAACGGAATGACGTGGACGATATCCTCGTGCTCCTCCAGTTCACGGAGGTCCGCAACGGGCACAGCGGTTTCGGGAAGTACGGAATACAGCGGATCAGGCAGAGGAGGGCCGCTCTCATCGACCCGCGACGGCTCGTACTGGTCGTTGATCAGATCGCCTTTCTCTTTCACGACTATTGGCTCTGTGTCGCTCGGCTCATCGCTGAGAACTTCTTTCAGGATGCCGTAGAAGCGCCACTCGTCGCCGTAATCGTAGAGATAGCAGATGCGGTCGTACTGTTCGAGGCCGAGTTGGCGGGTCATCTCGCCGATCGTCACGTCTCCTGCGTTCTCGATCCGTTCGGTACGCAATACCGGGTCGCCACCAAGCGATTCTTCATACTCCTGCGGGCACTGGTATTTGACAGCACAGTCCCAGTAATCCTCATCGCCCCCAATGAACCAGAGATGACCCTGATCGAGCCCGAATGCGGGGTTGATTGCTGATTGGAATTCAGCAATCGTCCTATCCGCCCCGACGACGATATCTCGCCACAGCGATGTCGGGTCCGGGTCGAACTTAACGCGAAATCGGTAGGCAGTCATCCTTGCATCTCCGTACCCGTGCGGAAGCTCGTGAGGTCGTCGATACGCTGCTCTAGGTCTTCGATCTCGTCTCGAAGTTGTTCAGCTTCGTCGTCGTCACTGGCCGCAAGACGGTCTTTCAACCCCTGGAGCCGAGATTCTTTCACGTCCTCGTCGACCTCTGCCTTACGGACGTACTCGCTTTCCTCGATGTCGTAGACATCCGATTCAGAGAGTGTGGTCACCTCGAGTGCTTCATCGACTTTCGAGCGGTCGACACTCAGCACACGTTCGCGGTCGATGCCAGCGTTCTCGAGGCGTTCCAGCACCTCCTCGTCGTCTTTGAGCGAGCGATTGCGGCGGCTCGTCCGCTGGACCGAACCGTACTGCCCGGAGACTGGACGGTCGTGATAAAAGCGGGCGAGGAGGACATCGGCGACCTCCTGGCGGAACTCGTTGGCATCTCGCTGCACATCCGAAAGCAGGGTGTAGAGATTCACCAGTGCGTTCGTCTCCAATTCAGGGATATCAGTCACATCGTGACGTTCGAGTGCATCGATGAGGAGGAGCGTGTCCGAGTAGACATCCAGTCCGTCGGGTTCAGTTCGGTCCTCGTCCGTGGGTTCCTGTTCCGCGTCGACTACCTGCGTCGCCGTCGCGATCTCTGATTGGGTGATGACACCAGCATCCTCATCAACCTCGAACCGTGGATGGACACTCCACACCGCTGGGTATGGATCGGCATCCGCCGGGAGACGGTCAAGGTCAAACCCGTCCGGGGCATCCTGAATCCGTCGATAGAGCGTTTCGAACTGGTCTCGCTGGAGTGGCCGCGTCTCATCCCTGTCTTCGAAGTGGCTGATGACACGAGCTTCCTGTACCTCAGTAATACGAAATCGGTGATGAGAGAGCGGCGTGATGAGCGTTGCACCTTCGGGAAGGTCGTCGAGTTCCTCGAGAAGCGTGTGCCAGCTGGCGGTGAAAGACATATACTGTGGTTGTGCACCATTCCGACTAAATCTTGTTCACAACGCGGCCATCGGTGGGTAGTCTCCGTAATAGACACTCTGATACGTATCTCTTCGGAACTACCGATATGGCTGAGACGTACGCACTCTGTGTTCAGATCGAGTCACACGAGTATAACGGCGAGTTCTATCTCATTGGCGAAGGATACGGAACCCCAGCAGACGTGTTAGATACCGTCGCTGCCAACCATCTCTTGCGAATCGCGAATGCGTCACGTATCGAAGAATACCTACTCGATGTGCTGAAGAATGGAGAGAATACAGGTGAAGCCGAATATGACGCGACAGACAGCGATGTCGAATGCTGGATTCACGTCGACGTGTCCTACCAGAGGTACGCCTTCGGTGTCGGGGACAGAGTGTTCGAGTTCTCCGGTGAACCGACGAAAAGCGAGATCTCCTCAACGGTCACACAACTCCAGTAGGCTGCTGACTCTCGTTCAGGGGTCGAAGTGGTAAATGTAGGGGTGGGTAGCCTTCCCTGCAGGCATAATCTCTTCGAGGAGCTCGCGAACCTCGGATTCGGAGGGAGAACTGGTGATAATCCGGTCATCGTAAATCGCCACATAGGCCTCGTTGAGTCCTAATTCACGCAGTTCCCGACCCAAGCTTCGAGCACGGGCCTTTCCCATCTCCTGATGGTAAATCCGCTCCAGTTCGTCGGTTTTCTCTCGCAACTGTTCGATCTCCGACCCGTATCGCTCTCGGTTCCGCTTGTTCTTCATGTAGAAGCGCAACTCTTCGGCGTCCGTCTTTTCGTCTTCCCCGGGTGCTGGAAGCGAGTCGATTATGCCGAAGCGATGTTTGGCCTCCTCGTACTCGTCGTCGATGTCGGTACTGAGTGACCCTCCGAAGATGATGTTCTTGACTCCGACCCATCCATCGTAGACGATTTCGCCTTCGAACGGCAACAGAGCGACACTCGAAACCAGGACTGGAAGTGCAGATTCATCCCACAGTTCGGCGAACGGAAGCCGAGCCGGGCGGACTGCGTATGCTTTTGGCGGTTCTGTCCAATCGAGGAAGATCGCGTCGTCCTCGCGATAGCGGACGACGACGAACTCTCCGGCGACGAAGTCAGTCCATGCTTCGACCTGTTCGAGATCAGCGTCCGACAGATCGGCAGGGTTCGCTTCAACGAAGTCCTCTATCAGATCCGTCGTCGACTCGTTGTACAGCGTATTTCGGAGCGGGAGAAGCTCATCAGTGTAGTGCTGTTCCAGATCAGCGACCGTTTCGATCTCTTCGATGACATCGAATCGATCGTTGACGTACACCAACAGATGGGCGTACAGATCCAGAAACCGTTGTTCGCTCTCTTCAGACAGTCGTCTGTCGGCTTTACTCATTGATAATAGACGTATTCACGGTCACACTAATCAGGCGTTTCGAACTTCGAGCGAGTTCCTTATCGGTACTCCGAGATCGCCCGATACGGCACGTAGTACCCGATCTCGTCAATCCACGTCGACAGCCACTCGTCAGCAGTCGCTTCATCGATCTTCCCGGCATCGATTGCAGCCAACAGAACTCCGACCGACCCGACAACAGTCACGCCCTGATCTTTCGCAAACGACCGGGCATCCCCGTCGTCGGTCAGTAGGCGACCGTCCGCTGCGTCCGCCAAGGCGAACGCCTGGGCCTCGCCAGGATCGAGATGACCACCAACAACGGCCTCTCTATTAGCGACGGTATCCGAAATCGTCGCGACTGGAATCTCGTCGTCGAGTGTATCGAGCGCTGACTGGAGATACGGATGGTCATCGACGCCGTCTTCGAGTTCCTCGCGAACGACTGGCACTGTACAGATTCTAGAGAGTCCTGCAACGACCCACAGCTGGTCGATATACGCGAAATTCGAGAGGACAGTCGTGTTCAGAACGCTCGGGTTAGCTGGAATATCATCACCTGTCATTTCGCGCGTGACCCCTCGTCGTCCGAGTCCTCATCATCGAATTCGAGTTCGCGTGCTGCCGCTACCTCGTCGGCTGCGTCGTCTTCGTCAACGAGTCCGAGACGAAGTTCGACGCCGTGCTCACGGAGGATATCCCGCATCGTCCAGCGGTCGACATCGGCGAGTCGCGCAGCGTCACCAAGCGTGATGCGCTCGCGTTCATAGAGGGCGACCGCAGCTGCAATACGTTCGTTCTCGTTGTCCTTGAAGTATTCACGCACGAACTCGCGCAACGCATCGCTCTTGCCGCCAAACACACCCGCCTCAACAGCCCCCTCAATAAGGAGATCGAGGTCATCTGGATACGAGCCGGTGATTCGTGCCATCGTTCTATCTCAAACTACGCCTTCATACTATTTATGAACTACGCTGGATCGCCATATGCATTGAGACAGCCAGTCTCAACTCCTGCGGGCTGTTTGGATGTTAGACTACACCCAAACATATACGAGAATTTCGACAACTTTCTACAGCGTAGCCACCAGATGCCGTGCTACAACAGAGTGAGTACTGTTACCATTTGACGCTCTCTTGGCCGGTCAAACAGGCACATGTGCCGCAACATGTATTGGTCGTCGGCTTGTTTTTTCTCTTATGGCTGCCGAAGAGACCAAGGTCAGCGACCGGGGGATGGTGACGATTCCTGCCGCCCTCCGGCGGCGCCTCGATATCGAACCGGGTGACAAACTCCGGTGGACGATGGACAACGACGGGAACCTCTCTGTCGAGATTGTCCACCAGCGCGAGGGGGTGTTCGACGACTTTGAGCCCGTCGACGCCGGCGAGACGAACGCCGTTGAGGTCGAAGGCGAGTTCGGAGGCGAGTGATGCCAGACGCGCTCCTAGACACGAACGTCCTCTTTGCCAGCGCCAGTGCTCGCGACGAGTATCACGAACGGAGCCGGGAGATTATCCGGGAGATCGACCACGGCGCACTTCCGACGGCCGTCGTGACGAACTACGTCGTCGCGGAGACACTGAACATCACCGGCGAGAAGCTCACCCCGCAGGCCGCTAACGGGATGCTTGACCGCCTTGTTGAGGGCACACACTTCAAGGTAGAGCACACCCCAAAGGCGGATTTCAACGCGGCCCAGGCTATCTTCCGACGCTACGACGAGCTGTCGTTCGTCGATGCGACCATCGCCGCCTACATGGATCGGGAAGACATCGACTACCTCTATTCGTTAGACGACGACTTCGACGCCCTCGACGATGTCAGCCGACTCGACACCGCCGAAAATCCGTACCGGTAGTGCAGCTACCGAGTGCTCCGTCGAAGAGAACGAAGTCTAGGGATTCGTCGTTCTCACTTGCCCACTTGACGAGTGGCGCCAGACGCCGCCGGCCCCGCGAACGCTGCTGTTCGACATCGGCATCCCGACGACTGTCTTCGAGCGGCAGTATTGGAACGAACTGCAGTCGAATAGTATTCTATTTTAGAATAGCTATCTATTCATTCGATTCTAAAGAAGCGGATTCGCGGGCGTGTCCGAACCGTTCGGCCACTTCGTCGACAAGGTCTTCCTCCACGACAGTTCGGAGGAGCGCGTCCGTCATCTCCCGAACGACGATATTCTGGTAGCCCTGCTGATTAAGTTCGCGCTCCAATTCGTACTTCAGCCAAGCATCGAAGTCCTCGATTGTAACCTCACGGGCATAGAACGGGCGCTGTTTGGCATCCTCGTAGCTGAACGCAGTATCGGTTATCGGGTCCCGCGGCTCGACTGAGTCCTGAGCCGAGGTCTTCTCTATCGTCTCCGGTTCGGATGCCTCATCCGTATCCTGTGGTTCGTCGTCCGGTTCATCTTCAAGCGTCTCTCCGAGGTCGGCAAACGGATCATCGTCAGCCATGGCGGACCACCTCCCCAGCCTCAACGATGTGCGCCAGTTCGTCGAAACACGTCAGCTGGTCACAGTCAGGATCGTAGTCCAGTAGCGGCTTGCGCTCGCCGTAGGCCTTCGTGATGCTGGTACGGTCCCGAATGCCCGGTGAGGGTTTGAGGTCGCCAGCATCGACGGCCTCCCAATCTGTGATCCGGGCGAAGTTCGGGATACGGTCCTGAAGGCTACCGTGGGAATTCAATCGTTCGAGGAGCTGTCGATCCTGGGTCTGCTGGTCGATACGACCGCTCAGCATATTCGGGACCAATGCCAGCACGTCCACGTCCATATGCTGACGAAGCGGGGAAATTTGACGCTCAATAGTTCGCTCAAGGCCAGCCATCGCCTCGTTTCCAGGTGCAAGGGGAAGGACCAAATTTGCCGTCGCAACCAACGCATTGTCCGTGAGTCGGGACCGGTACGCCGGCGAATCCGTAACGATGTAATCGTAGGTGTCCTCGAGAAGTAGGTCGACGACTTCCCGCTTGAGCAGCGCAGAGGGCTGGAAGACGTCACCAACGACGATCTCCCGCTCGACCTGCTCGAGATCCTCGCTGGAGGGGAGGATGTCGAACTCGTGGCCGGTATCATAGACCACAGAGGTTGGGTCAGCATCATTGAAGAAGACGTCACCAATGGTCTCCTCCGTGTTGTGATATTCCTCGTCAAAGCCTAAACCCACAGATGCATGGCCGTTCGGGTCAAGATCAATGAGGAGGACATCGTGATCTTGAGCAGCCAGCTGTCGGGCGAGGTTGACTGCGATCGTTGATTTCCCAACGCCCCCCTTCAGCATACAGACCGACACAGCGCGAGAATTCCTGTCGGTCTGTACCGAGCTATATGGCTTATTTGGACTATTTGTACTATCTATGCTATTCCAACTATCTGGGCCACCCATACTATTCAACAGTATCATTCCCTCACGACTTAATTCTGTTGTGAATAGTTTGAATAGTGTACTATTCTTTCTAATTAGGCTATTTTAGAATAGTAAACTATTCCTAAATAGGAAAGGCAGAAGAAGAGAACAAAGAGTCACGAAACGGGTTCTAACATCGACCGAGCCTCAGACTCGCAATCGCTCAGCTAAGTGAACTACCCCTGCCTACTCACTCGCTTTCGCTCGTTCCTTGAGGCAGGGGCTTCCTGGTTCAACGACGCGCTTTGCAGGAACAACCGCAGTTCCCGTAGGGAGCGCAGTCTCCACAGGCGTTTCTTCGGAGTGACCCACTCCTAGTTGCGAGAGTCCGCGAGAAAGGATATTCCACGCCGCGTTTGCATCTCTGTCCGCTTCGAACCCGCAAGCAGGACAGGAGTGTTCACGAACCCAGAGCGGTTTGTCCGTCTTGACGCCACAGGACGCACACTCTTTGGTCGTTCCAGCCGGGTCAACTTCCACGAAGTGCGTGCCTTCCCGCTCACACTTGTGTTCGAGCATCGAAGTGAATGTGTTCCACGCGGCTGAGGCTGTGTTACGGCTGTTACCCGGTGATTCGAGCATTTCCTTCGTATCGAGGTCTTCGACCGCGACCAGCTCGTACTCCCGAGCGTAGTATGCCGAGAGTTTGTGAAGGAAGTCACGCCGCTTGCGCTTGATTTGCAGGTGGCACGCTGCTACCTTCTGGCGTTGGTTTTCCCAGTTTCTGGACCCGTACTCTTTGCGTGAGAGTTTCCGTTGCTCTCGTTCGAGTCGCTCTCTCTCGTCGCTGAGGTCAAGCGATTCGACCGCTGTGCCGTCTGTATCGTGGGCATACTTCAGGATGCCTACGTCGATGCCGACCATCTCGTCAGTGTCAATATCCTCTAGCGACGGCTTCGCTGGCGGGTTTGTGTCCATCTCGATACCGAAGATGGCGAACCACTCACCAGTTTTCTCTTTTTTGAGCGTGACTTCCTTGACCGTGGCGTCGTCGGGCAATGGTCGGTGGAGTTCGATTGGGATGTCCGCAAGCTTCGACAGTGACAGCACAGTCTGGCCACTCTTCTTGTCGAGTTCGAAGCCAGACTGGTTGTAGGTGAAACTGCGAAACTCGCGTGGAGACTTCCATCGAAGCTCACCGACGTTGTAGCCCTGCTGTTTGAGCTTTCCGAGTGCGTTGATATTCTTGGCAATCTGCATGACGGTGGGCTGAAGCACTTTCGAGTAGATGTTGGTGAGTGCGTCCCACCAGTCTTTGAGGTCAGGAAGTTCGTCACGGATTTTTCGCACACGCTGTTTGACCGTACCTTCAGATTCGGGGATCTGGTTGAATCGGTACAGTGCGTGGTTGTAGAGTTGACGACAGGTATCGCGGTGGTAGTCCAGCGTCTCGCGCTGGTCTTGGGTGGGCTTGAGACGATACCTGTAGTTGTAGTTCATTCTCGTTGATTTTCGATGTACTCTTTCAACACATCCAGTGAGACTTGTCCTGTCGAGATGAGACAGTACGAATCGTTCCAGAACGAATCGCCCCACAGGTCGGTTTTGAGGTCACTTTCGTACTCGTTGCGGATGCGACGAGCAGTTGCACCTTTGACGGTATTGATGAACTTCACGAGGTCTGTGGTTGGTTCGGCCCGGAACAGGATGTGAACGTGGTCGTCTTCGCCGTCAAGGTTGGTCAGTGTAACACCATACTTGTCCGCGAACCCCTCGATGACCCCGCGAATGAACTGGATTCGCTCCTCGGTGAGTACACCACGCCGATACTTGGTAGTGAGTATCAGGTGGTAGTGGAGTGAATACACCGAGTGCGCTCCAGTGTCGAGGTCGTACTCCATTGGGTTCAGTCAATATTTGTAGAGCCTAGTAGAAAGAGATTACGACTGCGTTGGCCTGTGAGCCAGCAACAGAACAGTGTAAGCAAGACGATGACGGCGCTGTATCCCCTCCCTACTGCGCTCCTTGTCCGCTGGCGCGGACTGCGGTGCTCCTTGAGGGAAGGGGGCTTAGCGCCTGCATTCAGCTAAAAGACCATTCAAGGCCCTTAACACCAACGAGGAACACGACTACCAAGAGAAGTGACGACTCCGTCGAGCAGGGGATTCTAGAATCGTTACGCGATACGCTTCGTCAGCTGACAACGCATCACGACCTTCCGCAATGTACGTACCATCCTGCTCTTTAATTGGAGCACCGAATAAAAAGAGGGGAGTTGGTGCTCAGTACCTACGAGACAAGTAATTTAAACACTATGTGTTAGCACTAGCTCTCGAAGAGCCGCCTTGTCGAGAGGGGTAATATTGTGCCGAGTGCCATCATCGGTGTAGAAAATAGACGCAGTGACCGACCGATCGGGATATTGGTCGGCGACGACATGGTAGTAGATACTGAGTTGTTTCCGGTATTCATCTTGTGCGTGCGTTGTGAGATCAGTTTTGTAGTCGATGATTTCGACACGGTCAGCTGTCACGTGGAGCAGGTCGATGATACCGCCTATCGTTATCTTCTCGCCGTCGACGGTAAGCGGAAGGAAGGCATCGATCTCGGCTCTCGTTTCACCATCGAGTGAGTCGAGTAACGCCTTCACGTGCTCCTTGTCAGGGTTGTCGCCGGTTTCGACTTCCTCACCGAGAACATACCGTTCCGCAAACTCGTGGACGTCTGAGCCGAACTCCATTCCTCGGCCACCGGTATTGCCTTCGAAGACGGCGTCATCGATGAAGGTGTGCGGTGAGTAGCTTGTCGGGCCATCAGGCTCAGGAATGTCAACCGAATACGGTGAATGCTCGCCGTCATCCGGATTGAATGCAGATAAATCGGGATCGACTTCTTCGACAGCAACGGGGAGTGCATCGAGGAACGAATTCGGGTCAGCGCCACCAGTCAAGACGAGGTGACTCTCAGCACGCGTGACAGCCACATAGAGGAGCCGACGCTCCTCGTCGTAGTTCTGAGGGAGGCAGCGATTGAGAACGTCTGTCTTCCAGCTGTCGTAGACATGAGGGACATCGTGTGCCTCCTCTGAGTACACCTTCCGCTGTCGGAGACCAATCGGGTCGGTATACGCGATATCGCTCCCACTACCCCCGGAAGACGGGAACTTGTTGGCGTTCATATTCGCCAGAATGACAATCGGGTATTCGAGCCCCTTCGTTGCGTGGATCGTCTGGACAGTCACCGCATTCGTCCCAGCCCTGGCGTCGACGTCGTGTGTGCTCCCGTCAGCAATCGCCTCCTCGATGAATCGGATCAGCTCGCCACGGGTGAACGTCGTCGTCCCGTGAACCGACTGGATAGTGTCGAGAACGACGTCAGCGGTGGGGCCGGAACGGCCGTATTGTTCGAACACGCGCCGGGCGGCCCCGCCCAACGTCTCCAGCTCTCGGAGCTCCTCTCGGAAGGCAACCATAGCTTCGGGGTACGCCTCACGCTCGATGATCGCCTTCGCCTCGTCGATCGTGTAGCCAGCTTCTTCGAGGGCCAGCGCCCACCCGCGTTCGGCGTCGCGTTCCAGGATACGCAACCACGCTAACACCAGCTTCGCGGCGTCGGTCCGAAAGACCTCGATCCCGCCCTCGTAGGCCATCGGCAGACCGAATTCACTCGCCGTATCGAGCAGATCCCGCCCGAAATCACGGGTTCGCGTCAACACGGCAATGTCGCCGTACTCTGGAGCGCGATACGTGCCGTCGTCGCCTTCTACGGCGTAGGCGTCGTTGTCGACGATTGCGTCGATCTTCTCGAGAATGGCCTCGTGTTCGTCCTCACTCGTGAGCGCCTCGATGTAACTATCGTCTCGGTCTGTATCGGCGGTCAGTGGTGTTACCTGCTCGGAGATAGCCTCCGCATCCAGTGATTCGTTCTTTGTCGCACGGGCAGTCAGCGCGTGGGTAGAGAAGTCCAAGATGGACTGCGTCGAGCGGTAATTCCGCGTCAGTTGCTTGTCGTGGACCGGCGTCGTCGGGAACGTGACTCGATCTGCGTCCCGATTCAGCTCCGCGGCAAACCGTTCGAGCCGCTCGTCGAACTCGCGGATGTTGTCGACGTCCGCGTACTGGAAACTGTAGATGCTCTGTTTCCAGTCGCCGACAACGCAGATGTTGTTCGTGCCGGCCAAAAGCAGCGTGAGTTTGAACTGTATTTCACTGGAGTCCTGGAACTCGTCAACCATCACGTACTCGTACCCCAGCTGCTCTCGAAGGTCGTGATCTTCACACAGTAGTACGAACGCGAACAGCTGGAGGAACCCGAAGTTCAGGTAGTTCCGCCGAAGCGCGAACTCAAGATAGGCGTGATACACATCGTGCACGAACCGCTTGAGTGCTGTTCGGTCCTCCTCGAAGACGCGTTCAGCGAGGTCCGTCGGGACTTGCTTGCCATCGCCGCGGATTTCCCACTTTGCGGGCGCCTCCGGGAGGTACGTCTTATCTTTACCGTACCCATTGAGCTTCTCTCGAAGCTTCGATTGCTTGCTCCCGCCGTTCCGTGGTTCATTTCGGTCGGTGAACAGCGTCTCGAATGCCTCGAAATTTCCGTCGAGGTGTGACTCGTCGTTCCGGTACCAGCCATCCGCAGTGGGGAACACACCCTTTGCGGACAGTTCCTTGATTAGATTGAGCAGCTCTGACGTCTCCGACAGCGCCGTGAAGAACTCGTCATACTCTGGGTGATTATCGATGAACTGGCCGATGAACTCACGAAACAGCGCCTGTTCGATGATTTCGTCCTCGATAATCCGTGTTGAGCCAGTGATCGTCTCATCGATTCCGAGCGATGTCGGTGCGTCGTGTCCATACTCGTCGAGCAGGTCGTGTGATAGCGAGTGGAACGTCTGGATCGGCGCGTTCGCGAGCTCCCGCATCCCATACTCACTGTGACGCACAATTCGTTCCCGCATCTCATCGGCCGCGTTGTTGGTAAAGGTCACCAACAACACGTCTTCGGGATCTACGCCATCTTGGGCCACGATATTGGCGTATCGCCGGGTAACGGTGAACGTCTTCCCAGTCCCAGCACCCGCATCGACGAGATAGAGGCCGTCAATCGCCTCGATGAGCTCGCGTTGCTCCGGGTTCGGGTCGACGCCGCTCATTGTTCACCCTCCAGGAGGAGATCTCGGTTGTCAACCCGTCGGTAGTTCGGCTCGCCGGCGAGCCCCTCGATTGGGAACGCCTCCTCGCCAGTGCGCCGCCGGTTGAGTTCCGCCAGTCGATCGTCAACAAACGATTCGAATGCATCGAGATCGGTTTTGAAGAACGCACCCTTCTGCCGGTCGGCGATTGCGCGCATCACCTGCTCACTCCCTGTTGTCACGTACTTGTACTCGCCAATCTCGGATTCGAGCCGATCAATCATCGTCTCTCCGAACTCCGATTCGATGAGTTCGTCGCTATCGGTGGTCTCGACGAGCGGCGCAGCATCGAAGAGCGCGGCGTATGTCTGATAGTCGATTTTCGAGAGGATTTTCTGGCACTTCTGTGCCCCCTCCTCACGGAGATACTCGAAGAACCCCTCCCGTCGCACGTGCTCGGTGAGTGATTCGGGGTAGTATGTTACAGTCGTCAGCGCGTCGTCGACATCGACATCTCCGGCGATCATGTCGTCGACGAGTTCGGTGACGTAGAAGAACGTGAACGAGAGTTGCTCACTCGGATGCTGCGATCGCCAATAGGTGAGATAAAGCAACGCCTGAAAGTCAGGCTCGTCTGTCGGCTCATCGACCGCGGCGTTTTTGACGATCGAGGTGGCGCTGCTCTCGCTGCCACTCTTGTAGTCAAGCAGATTTCGCTGCGACTGAACGAGGTCGATCATCCCGTTAATGCCCAGTTCTTCATCAGCAAACCGGCATTCAGTCACGGGGGAGTCGACATCCCGACCGAAGTGAGCGGCGACAGCATTGTCACCCCCACTGGACGGGGTCAGAAACGCGCCCTCAGTCGGCTGGTTCGCGTCAAGATATGAGACGATTGTTTCGAGGCTCGCACGATACTCAGTGCGCCGGGTCCGTTCATCGACGGAACGAACCAGCGGACGGACCTCATCGAGCATGAGTTCGACGACCTCTGATAGTGCCTCTTCGTCAATCTCGTCCGGATGGTTGACGTAGAACTCCGCGAAGTCGTGGAGCAGGTTACCCTCGGTGAGATACGCCTTCTCCGGACCGTCGACGATCCGGCTGAAGTAGTAGTCTCGCGGTGAGTTCACGTAGGTATTGAGACTCGACTTGCTGATCGTCTTGACCGGCTCAGGAGACACGTCAGCGGGTTCATTCTCGAACCCGTCACCGGCTCGTGCTGCTGTTTGGATCTGATGACTTGTCGAAGGCAGATCGGAGAAACGGTCGTACTCCGGTTCGAGGAGCTCTTCAAAGTACAAGCATGGCGTAACGGATGATCCCCCGGTCGCGTCTTGGACGAGATAATGTTGCTGGCTGCCGCTCTGTAACAGCAGCTGGAAGCTCTTGAGGTTCCGTGTGAACTGAGCGTCCTGATCGACCCACGGACGACGTGGTGCGGAGTGGGTCCAGCGGTCGTCGAGCCCCAGGTAGAAGACAACCTCCCGACCCACGTACGACGCCGATTTCGCGTCGGCGAGCAGAACGCCCTCGTTCTCTCGGTCGACCGGGACCTCGTAGGTCTGGAGATAGAACGACAAATCGTCGAGACGCGCTTCCGTAATTGATTTGTCGGTGATTTTGAGTGTCTCCAGTTCCTCGCGGAAGGCGTCAAGCGTCTCGTCGGCGTGGCGTTCAAACATTGAAAGGGCGTCCGAGAACGTGTACTCTTGGACGTCGTGACAGAACTCGATCAGCCACTCGAGGTGTCCATCGTCAAGCTCGTGCAGTCGCTTGTCTGTGTCAGCATCGTCGACGTCGCAATCGAAGGCCGTCAACAGCGACCGAACCTCGCTTATTCGGGTATCAGTCCCCCGGTGGGCGGTCCGGAGGAGATGGATGAACAACCGATGTTCGCTGCGATCTGTGAAGCCCGGCCCGCCAAAAAACGGGATGTCGGCCGCTTCGAGTGCGGACTCAATAAGCGGTGAGTACTCGCTTTCCTGGTCGAGAACAATCCCGACGTTATCAGCGTTCTCGTCATCTACAGAATCGACGACAGTCTCCACAATCTCTGTCGGCGAATCGTGAATCCGGAATGGTGGGAGCTCGAACGCCGTATCTGTGAAGAGGGTAACCGTGTCGTACTCGGCGGGCAGATACGCTCGTTCGAGTTGGGTAAGCATCGCCGGCTCGACGACGACCACGTCGAGATCCGAATCGATGGTCTCGTTTGTGAGTTTCATCGAGGCAGTCTCGAGTTCCGCGATTCGCTCCACAGCTCGTTCGGTGGCGTCGTCAACGTAGCCGTCATACTCGAAGATGGCGTCGTGTGACCCTCGGTGTTCCCAACACTGGAGGATATTCCCAACCGCATATGCACAGCGCTTCCAGGAGAAGTCCTCGTGATTAAGCATGCCGAGGAAGGCGAGACGGTCCTCAGACTCTTGGCGTCGACCGACTGCAAGTCGGCGTGGTGGGATCGCGAACGGGCCGAGATGCGACCGATCGAGGTGGCGGTTGAGGGCACTCGCAAGCGGTCCGTCCGGGGTGATTACCCGGTCGTATGATTTAACTTCATCGTAGAGTTGGCGTGGCGATTTGGCGCGGGGAAATGGCACGCACGTAGAATGTCATCGATGTCGGTTAAATCTTTGTCAGATAGAACGATGTGCAGTACAGAAGTAAAGACAGTGGACTGCGTCAGACGACCTGTTCCTCCAATGTATCTCGATGTACCGGGACGGTCGCCTTCGAGGCATTCGCCACGTCCGCGACATCAGATTGCGTCAGCTATCGGCCCTGCTCACAACCGGCCTTGTAGAGGCAGGCCGCTGCGAACCCGGCGGGATGGACGCCTGTCGAGACTTGTTTGCGATGACTGGGAATCTCTATGATGAGGAGGATGTCGCCGGGAATCGTCGCCGGGCAGTAGCGGAAGCGGTCACTCGAACCCTGTAATTCAAAGACGGGCTGCGCCCGGGGCGGCAGGCGATTTCAGTGGTAGGTGGGTTGAGCAGTGACAATGTCGCAGCGGCGGATGCGGTAGCTGCTCTTGGGGAAGAAGACGAGCCGCGAGAGATGGATCTACAGGATGTTCAGTACGGACTGTCCCAGCTGTCATGGCGACGAATCCTGCCTGAGATGGGTGAAACTGTCGTGTCAAAGGTGGTTGCAGCGTTGCTCGACGCCCAGGAGCGAGTATCGAAAACAGAGTTAGCTGACCTCGCAGGATGTTCAGCAAGATCACTGTCAGAACCACCCAACGAGCGGCGATTTGCGGAGTTGGAGAGTGCTGGCCTGTTGGTACGTGAAGACCGGGGAAGCGGGAAGGCAACGCTGTGGCGGTTGTGTCTCCCGTTCCGGACGGAACGACACGACGGCGAGCCGTTGCCGAGAATGTTGGTGGGGCAGAAGACCACGGCAACAGGTGGGGAATGGCACCTCTCGAACGCGGTGTCTGCGGTTCTGTTGACCAGCGCTGACGAGTACGGCGTCGAGTATGGGTTCGAGTTTGGAGGAGCGGTAGCGAGGGCAGCGTTCTGGGGGCCGCCCCCAATCGAGCGGGATGTAGGACCGCTGACGAGACAGTATCCGCCGGTTGAGCCAGTCGTCTCACTCCTGGCTATCCTGTTAGATCAAGAAGACCGTCTCGGGGGAGACGACAGGTCGTCGGTGGAGTTCGGCGTGCATCCCGACCCAGCTCAGGCGACACTCTCCGCAGCAGTCGGGTGAGTGACTGTGAACCGGTCTGTTGGTGACGAGAAAAACAGCCGTTCCCGAAACGAGTGAGATAGCGGCATCTCTCTTAGAATTGGCAGGTGGGGCTGTGCAACATACAGAGGTTGCAGTCAGCAGTTGAGGCGAGTTTATCAGTGTATAAACCTCTAATACAGCAAAGACACAATTGAATATATGACAGTCGTCGTCCCGTTCGATAATAGTGAGATTTCAAAAGCGGGGCTTCAGCGGGCGCAAGAAATTAAGAACCGTTCTGAAGCTCTTATCGCCGTGGTCGTGATCCCGAATAATAATGACAAGTATGCAAGAAATCATGATTGGCTTATTGACGACGAGGAGTTCGATCCTGAGACAATCAAGACACGGCTTTCAGAGATCGTCACGGATATTGCTCCTGATGCTCGGCTAAAGATCATTGCAACTAGCCGCTATGCGAATCCCGGGATGATTGCAAAGGAGATTCGGAGGTTTGCAAGAGATGCTGATGCTCGGGTCGTCGTCATCGGCAGTGATAATGCTGGTCGCGTTGCTGCGACAGTTGGAAGTGTCGGACGAACTGTTGCGACCGACACCGGCTACAACATCTACATCGTTCGAACACACCCCAATCGGTAAGTTGTCCCAGGGTGAACTGAACCATAGCCATGACTGGAGACACGTCTCAGAACGAGTCTATCGAAAACCGTCTTGAGACAGCTGAAGATCAACTCGACGAATTGGAGAGAGGTGAGATCAAACAGCAGATGGGTAATATCGAACAGCGGCTAGACAACATTGACAGCGTGTCATAGAATAGTCCGCATGGTTGTTTGTGTATTCGGAGTCAGCGGCTCCGAGACCGCCATCTCCATTCTCACAACAGTCGTGCGCTCCACACCGAATCACCGTTGATGCTGTCTAAATATCAGTATCCACAACGGAACGTTTTCTTTCTAACTTGTTCTATACTCCGTGCACCGGGTGCACGAGCTTCTGAATTTGTTACGGCTTAAAAGCAGTAATCAGACCGACCAAAGTGTGGGGCGTGTTCTATGACAGGCTCAACATTGAAGCTGAGCAGTCACAACTCCGAGAAGATGTTACTGAATTTGTCGAAGTACTCCGTGAGCAACAGAGAGAAATCCCACATATTGACTCCGTTGAAGGACTCTATCACCGTGTTCAATCACTCGAAGAAGATGTTGCAGCCATTCGGGAGTCACTTGAAGACGTTGTTGACGACCCTCGATGAAGTTTCACTTCCGGAGACACTTGAGAACGTCCTAAGCCACGCTCTTCGAAGTGAGTTCTCCAATTGCTGCATATGCCCCATGCCCTGTATTCAGCACTCCGATGGTGATAGTTTCTTAGGTTATTTCAAGCGAGTGATTGATATAGCGGCTCAGAGGCTGCATCTCTCAAAGAAATCGTTCGTCGGCTTCTTTTGAGTGAATCGTTGACTCCGAGGCTGTAAGCCATCCGGTATCCACATCAGATGGAACGTCGAACTCGGGAACAAATGGCTTGATGTCCAGTAAGGGTGTCTGATCGACGACATCGATACCGTTGACGGTTATTTTTGCATCTGTGACAGATTCAATCTTGACGACAGAGAGGCCGATTGGATTTGGACGCTGCGGGGCTCGCGTTGCAAACACTCCCCGCTGCTCGTCATCAAGAAACGGTTCAACCTTCAGCGAAGCAGCGTCGTCAGACGCATGAAAATGATACAGCAAGATACAATGCGTAAATCCGTCGAGATCTTGTAGCCCATCTGCATATTCCTCCTTGAGTTCGACAGCTCCCTCTACAGCAGTGTCTCCGACCGGTTGGATCGGCATTCCATCCGGTGATTCGAAGGCTGTTCGAATTACCCCGATCGGCTTGTAGCTGAGTTGATCTTCGGACACACCGGTAGTTCAGGCTCGGATTAATAAATCAATTCGTGACCGATACGCGCTGTCCATCTCTGTCTCTTACCGATAAGTTCACCGAGCCCCGAACAGACGTTTCAGCCGCTGTCGGACCCGATTTGTACTCGGAAAATCGCGGTGAGGAGCGATTCGGGCAGTGGTACCACTGGTAGGCGATTACTGAATGCGGGTAAACGAGGTCGGCAAAATCGTTCCATAAGGGGGTTATATCTGTAGGTATCGGGATTTGCAGTCGAATTCATCGATGCTGACAGCGACTCTATTTGTGGGTAAGAGACAGCTTTCCATCTTGCACGGGAACTCGTGACAAATTCCGAAGCAGATAGCTGCTTCGTTAGATTAGGCAAGACATCCCAGAGAGTGAGATTAGGGCTAGGAAGTTATTCGTGCGGTAGTTGAAGATTCGGCATGCGGGCACGTAGTTCAGTCTGGCAGAACAGCCGGATCAAGATCGGCTCACCGGGAACGTGAGTCCGCGCGGCACGTTCTGCGGCCATCGGTCAGTGATCCGATCATCCGGACGGCCCTGGGTTCAAATCCCAGCGTGTCCATCTTTACTCCTGTGCAACATTCGCGCGGTCTATTCAGCACTCGCTGCATCGTTCTATACAAGGCTCTTACCGAAGACACCTATGGAAACGCTGCTACCTACACAAACCACCGTTAACGACAAAATAATTACGCCGTCTCTGAATCTGCTATTGCCACAGCCGACAGGCGGCCCCTATCGTGATGCGGTGCGGTTGCTGTCTGGCGAAAGCAGTCGCTCTTGGAGGGCCTCGGCCGGCCACTGAGGGCCGCTGGCGGCCCTCAGATTCCACGTCTACGCGCTTACACCAGGTGGATCGTACACTTCGCCTCGGTCAAGCATGTGGTAGATCGATACCAGCATCTTCCGAGCTGTCGCCACGATTGCCTTCTGTGAATTCTTCCGACTCGCTAGCCGCTCGTAGAAGCGACTCAGATACTCGTCGTTACATGTGTGAACTGCCGTATGAGCAGCCTGGACGAGCAGCCACCGGACTCTCCCAAATCCACGCTTCGAGATGCTCCCCTCGATCCGCGAGTCGCCTGACTCGCGGATCACCGGATTCAACCCGACGTAACTGACAACTTCTTTGTCACCGTCGAACCGATCAATCTCACCCAACTCTGCGTAGATCGTCAACGCCGTATAGTAGCTCACACCGGGAATCGTCATCAGCGACTGAGTCTCCTTCAGAGACCCAGCGCGCTCTTCGATTGTTTCGTCAAGGCTCTGAATCTCTTCGGTAAGCGTCTCTATCAGCTCAATGTATGACTCTAGCAACGAGTCCCATGGCGTCGGGAGCGAGAGTTCCCGCAGGAACTCTCGTCCCTCTTTGTTCAACGGCTTCACCTCCTCAGTGATGCCATGATCCGAGAGGAGTCCGTGGATCTTATTGGCGTACTTGGTACGGTTTTCGACTAACGTCTGTCGCCCGCGCACGAGTGCGCGGGCTTCCCTGACTTCGTCAGTGGGAACGTAGCTCTCCGGCACGGAGTTCAACCGCACCATCCGCGCAAGCTCTTTTGCGTCGACGCGATCGGTTTTCTTGTCAGTATCAGCAATCTGGTTCAGCTCTTTCGGATGAGCAACAGTCACATCCAAATGCTCCGACAGCGTATCGTGGATGTGGTAGTAATTGCTGGTCGCCTCAAGCGCGGCTTGTGCGCCAGCGTACCGCTGGGCAAGGTCGTCGAGGTTCGCGTTGCGCGGCATCCGGGCTGTAGCGCCCATGACTCGGCTTCTTTCGCACACGGACCAGTCAGTGAAACGTGCTCTGAGGCACGGTCTTCGGTTCGGTCTCTTGCGCCCCATGTCTTAGTTCACGCTCTCATGGAGTAGCAGCGTTTCCATCGAGTCAGTGAAACAGCAGAATCTCTCGGGAGATCGGTTGGTCGGCCAGTGCAAGATGGAGGGCGCGTATTCATCACCAACTACGAGCTGAGAGCGGCAAATTCCGCTTCCGTTATACGCCCACAGATATATATCTCTCCCAGTTATTATAGTAAGTATCTCACAATATTGACCTAGAGAGATGGACGTATGAAGCAAATCAACGGAAATCAGGTGTAAGTCGATGACATCCAGCGATACAAAAACCGACTATTCAAGCCTTTACAACGCAATCTGTAGTAGTATCTCTGAGCCCGTTTGTGTGTTTGCTGTCGAACAGAATGACACTACCCACTCATTCGTGGTTGAAGATAACAATACTATCCACAGCGAACAGACAGGGATCGAGAGAGACAATCACGGTGGCCAACCACTGGACGATTTGTTAGCTGCTGAAGATGCAGCCGCGCTTCGTGAACCACTGGGAGACTGTGTTGAACATGTCGAGCCTATTGAACAGACCGAAACCATCAGTTGGCCGGCATCGACAGTGTCGTGGGAGACGACGTACACGCCTGTTGTCCAGGACGGAACTGTCGAAAAGATTGTGGCGACCTCTCAGACGGTCTCAGAATCTTCACCGCCTGATAGCCACCAATCGAATCAGCAGGAAGTAGCGCAACTCACAGAACGGCTCAAACTCGCCATCGAAGGCGCGGGGATCGGCGTCTGGGACTGGGACATGACGACCGATCATGTCGAGTACAACGAGCAATGGGCTTCGATGCTCGGCTACTCACTTGCGGATATCGAGCCACATCTCAGTGCTTGGGAGAGTCGAACCCACCCAGCAGATGCTAAGCGGATCAAAACAGCCTTGGAGAATCACGAGCAGCAAGCAACCGAATACTACGATACAGAACATCGGATGAAAACCGCGAGCGGCGACTGGAAGTGGATCCGTGATATCGGAACTGTCGTTGAGCGAGATGCCGATGGCAACCCGATCCGTGCCGTTGGAATTCATATCGATATCGACCAGCAAAAGACCGCCCAGCAGGCACTCGAAACTGAGCGAGATATGTTCAAACAAGGGCCCGCAGTTGTCTTCCGCTGGGGCGATGACGCTGGTTGGCCTATCGAATATGTCTCAGATAACGTCAAAAGCACGTTCGGCTATACGCCAGCTGAACTGCAGTCAACTGATTTTATCTCACTCGTTCACGACGAGGACGTACAACAGGTCAAAGAGGGGTTTAGTAAAAAGAGAAAAGATGATACTGAGTTGGTCAGCCTGGATCCCTATCGGATACGCGATGCTGACGCGAACACCCGCTGGGTAAAAGAATATACCAATGTCGCTCCAGACGAGACTGGAGACACCTCACTTGTCGGCTATCTAATCGACATAACAGAGCAAAAAGAAGATCAACGGAAGCTTGAAGCACGCGAGCAGAAATATCGCAATCTGTTTGAGCATAATCGTGATGCGCTCATGCTCATTGATCGTAACGGGTATCTCGATTGTAACGAGCAAGCACTTGAACTGTTTGGAATCGACTCCGTCGACGAGTTCGTCACGTACGCCCCGGGGGATCTGTCACCTACGACACAGCCCGACGGACAATCCTCACAGGTGGCTGCGAGTGAATGGATTGATGAGGCGTTTGAGTCGGGCGAGGCATTCTTCGAGTGGGTACATCAACGCCCCGATGGCACAGAGTTCCCAGGGGAGGTGAAACTCACCCGATTCAATTATAATGGCAGATCAGTTGTACATGCCCTCGTCCGCGATATCTCTGCGCGAAAAGAGCGGGAGCAGAAACTCAAACAATTTCAGAAGGCCGCCGAACAAACCGGTCACGCGGTGTATATTACCGAGACAGATGGGACTATCGAGTATGTGAATCCAGCGTTTGAGGCGATTACCGGATACAGCAAAGCCGAGGCCATCGGTCATGAGCCAAGTATCCTCAAATCTGGCGAACACAGCGATGACTACTACGACGAGCTTTGGGAGACGATCCTCGCCGGTGATCAGTGGGAAGATGAAGTGATTGATGAACGGGCAAACGGTGAGGAGGTCGTACTCAACCAGAGCGTCTCACCGCTCACCAATGCTGAGGGTACCCCGGAGAAATTCGTCGCAGTGGCGAACGACATCACTCAACGGAAAGTCTACGAACGTCAACTAGAGGAGCAACGTGACAATCTGAATATTCTCAATCAGGTACTGCGTCACGATATCCGGAATAATCTCCAGTTGATACTCGCGTATACGGAGATAGTTGCGGACACGATAGATCATGATGAGGCAGAAACGCATTTGCAGACCGTCCACGAAAACGCAGAGCATGCCGTTGATCTCACAAATGTGGCCCGAGAGATGGCAGCTGTCATGCTTTCAGCAGACCACGAGCTTGAGCCGATTAGTATCCGCTCGGTGGTAACCGGTGAGGTTGAACAGATCCGTGAGGCATACCCAGAAGCCAATATCATCACTGCCTCAGAGATCGAGCCCGTGTCCGTACGAGCCAATGAGATGTTAAGCTCAGTATTCCGAAATCTACTGAAAAATGCGGTACAGCACAACGACAAAGCAGTCCCGACAGTCGCAGTATCATCGGTGGTAGAAGATGAGCAAATCAGGATTCGGGTTGCAGACAACGGGCCTGGTATCTCTGACGCTGCAAAGGCAGATATCTTCGGAAAGGGTGAAAAAGGTCTTGACAGCGAGGGCACCGGCATTGGCCTCTACTTGGTCAAGTCGCTAGTTGAGACCTACGGTGGTGATGTGTGGGTCGAAGATAGAGAGAGCGGTGACGCCGTTGCCAACCAGACGGCTAAAACGGCTACAACTGAAGGGGCCGTATTCGTTGTTGAGCTACCGACGGTACGAAGGGTCTAAGCCAGGTTCTACTTTGTTAGCAGCTATTGGAGAGACGGCCTTGTTGAAATCCTTAGAAGGTAACAGGTTCACTTACTGAATGCTGATTGATGGACGATGTTCCGAAATCCAACCTGCTTCGGTTTGTCGAACGAACACTCGAGTTGGCGCAACAGGTGATTGCCCGCTACTCGTCGAAATACTCCAAACGACGATACACCCGCCCTCAGCACGTTGTCTTGCTCTGTCTCAAGGTGAAGAAAACGACCACATACCGGGACCTCGTTGACGAACTCATCGAGATGCCTCGCATTCGTGATGCCCTCAACCTTGATTCGATCCCTGCACCATCCACACTCTGCAAAGCGTTCGACCGCTTGGAGATGGCCGTATGGCGTGTTCTGCTGCGGGTCTCACTCGTTGGACTTCCACTGGATGGCGTAACTGGCATCGATGCGTCCGGATTTGAGCGAGCGCATGCCTCAGCCCATTACACCAAGCGAACCAATCTTACGATACAACAGTTGAAGACGACGCTATTGGTCGATACCGCGACCAACGCAGTGCTCGATATTCACGTGACGACAACACGGAAGCACGATACACAGATTGCACCACAGGTTGTGAAGCGCAACGCGGAATCGATTACGGTACTAACCGGAGACAAGGGGTATGACGACCAGAAGCTCCGGCATCTCGCTCGTGATCACGACGTTCGACCACTCATCAAGCACCGTGAGTTCTCGTCACTCCACAAGGCGTGGAACGCACGACTGGACACTGACCTCTACCATCAACGGAACATGAACGAGACAGTCAACGCGGCGATCAAACAGAAATTCGGTGCATTCGTACGGTCGCGTGTCTGGTGGAAGCAGTTCCGCGAACTCGTCATCAAATGCGTCGTTCACAACATCGAGCGGGAGATATTCTGATCTAACTGGAATTACACGTATCCTCGATTCTCACGGTTTGGACAAGACCCCGAGAAACTTTCTGTACCGTAGGAAAAGTTAGGGTATGACACTGGTCGTTCCATTCGATGGGTCTGACCTCGCTGAAGCAGCACTTGTCCGGGCAACTGAGTTCGGGAACGTATTTGACGAAGATGTGCTGGCTGTAAGTGTAATCCCAAAGGAAAATAAGGACTATGCCAGAGAACACGGCTGGATCGAGCAGGACGAAGAGTTTGATTTGGAATCTGTTGTATCAACATTACACGAGCAAGTGACCGACCTATGTCCAAGTGCCGATTTCCGACATAAAGTTGTAGATCGCTATGCACCATCTGGCTCTATAGCAAAACGTCTACGGAAAGTGGCACGGGAAGAGGACGCCTCAATGGTCTTCCTCGGTAGTGAGAATGCCGGCCATCTCGTTTCAGCGGTGGGTAGCGTAGGGTCAACTGTTGCGACAGATGAGGCCTACGATGTCGTCATCGTTCGAGACCGGAGCCCTGCTAAAATTGCCAAACTCAAAAATGCCTCGCCGTTCAAAAACCCGAAGTCGGATTTTTATTTTCTCGGGTGAATGCCGAATCTATCAGTACTGGAGGATTTCAACAAGGCCAAGCGCTTAGACGACATCGACTTCCGAGAAGGCATCGTCGACGATGTCTTCGCTTGGCGCGTTTAGGTAGGGTTCGATGGCCTGGAAGCTACTCCACCCGCCAACTTGCATCACAACGCGCGGGTTCATCGCTTCGTCGACGAGGAGGCGCTGGGCGAACCGTCGCCGGAGGTCGTGGGTACTGACCTTACGGAAGTCCTCGACACCGGTTTCTGCAACTGCACGCTCGGCGGTGCGCTTGACGACGGCGCGGACACCGGGCTGTTTCAAATCAATAAAGGGGTCTCTCGGTGAGATGTTCGCGCTGTTCTGAAAGCGCTGGAGATCGCGCTCGACGCTGTTCGGGAGGAAGGCATTCCGTGGTTTTCCACCGTTCCCGCTGGTGTCTTTCCCGGCCTCGATGCGCAGTCGGTACTGTCCGCCCTCGCTCTTGGTGATATCGCTGGGTGTGGGCTGTGGAATTTCAAACGCACGCAGGCCGACGTACGCGCCGAGTTGGATGATGATGTCATCGCGCTGGCTGCGGGTCGCCCGTCGGAGGTCCTCGATCTCTCTGTCGGTGAGCCATACTTTGTGTTCATCGCCGCTGGTCGATTCGATACGCATTACGATTAGTACAGTTTCCGACACTAAAGTATCTAGCGGCTGGTACAATCGGGGGTATACACACCGGATTTCGAGTGAAACTCGGGGAATCTATTACGACTTATCAGAAAAACCGTGAATCTATGTCTTCTTCTTGTCCGAGTGAGAAAATGATACATCGCACTGCGAGTCTTGCACCGGAACTCGTTTCAGTTACACGAACTCAAATCGCTCGGTATCGTACAGAAGCACGGGTTGTTTGTGCAGCGAAACGCTCAAATGATCTAACTGAAAACGCTTGGGTATGGGGCCGGTTGCGTACCGAGACCAAATTTACGAAATATTTGCAGATCCGAACACAGAATTTGAGACTCAAATCAAGCAGGCCCTTGATCTCGGTACTGAATATCTCAACCTTTCAGTGGGCTTTTTTACGCGTATCACTGACGGCACGCAAAAAATTCTTCACGCAACCGGAGACCATCCGCTTATCCAACCCGGGGAAAGCTGCCCGCTCGATGAAGCCTACTGTCGTCGAACCATCGCAATTGATAGCCAACTCGCCATTGAGGACGCACATGCGTCCACAGAGATTCCCGACACTGCTATTGAGACGTTCGGTTTGGGGGCGTACATCGGCGCGAAAGTCATCGTCGGTGGCGAAGTGTATGGGACGGCGTGCTTTGCTGATACAGAGCCACGCGAGGACCCCTTTGTTGACGCAGAACGGTTCTTCGTTGAACTGATCGCTAGACTCGGTGGGCAAGCCATCGAACGGCGGAGCTACGAACGAGAACTCGCACAGCACGAAGAGCGGTTGAACGAGCAAGAAGAAATATACCGAGCCGTCATTGAGGCCAATTTCGACTCCATCTTTCGGTTCGATACTGACGGAATGTTCACATATGCGTCCGAAAGCGTCCGCGATCTGTTGGGCTATTCACCAGCAGAACTTATTGGCCAACCGGTAACGATCACCCATCCGGATGCACAGACCAGCGAGCGGACGTTGAAACATCGCTCACAGATACTGAGCGGGGAGCCAGCCGAAGCCCAAGATTTGCCACTAAAAAAGAAATCAGGTGACATCATCTATACGGATATTCGCGGTGTCCCGATCTATGACGGGAGCGTGCCGGAGTCGGAACGCTCCGAGGACGACATCGTCGGGATACAGATATTGATCCGTGATGCAACAGAACGTCGCCAGCGGGAAGGGCTCATCAGCGTGATCAACCGAGTGCTTCGACACAACGTGCGAAACGAGATGTCTGTGATCCGGACTTGGGCAGAGGTGCTTGCCGAAGACATGGATGCGGAGCAGGCTACCAAAGCAACAGCGATCAGGGCAGCTGCGACGCGGTTGCTTGATCTGACCGAATCTGCGCAGCAAATCGAACAAAATCGTGAGATTTCGCCCGAGTTGGAGTTGACGGATATTATTCCGCTGGTCAATCGTATTGTCACTGAGTGTGAGACACGGTATCCAGACGTCTCATAGTGATTAGGCAAGTGATTTGCTTATCGAGATCTTAGAGCCTGTAATGGGTCGGCTTGACGATGTCACGCTCGAAGAACTCTACAAGCTCAAGGACCAGATCGACGAAGGAAAGCCGCGAGAACGTGTTCTCGCGGCGATCGGCCGCAAGCAAGGCGATCAAATAGACACGCTGGCTGAGCGCCACGGTGTTGTTACGCGAACGATTCAAAATTGGCTCAATCGGTTCAAGGAACAACCGATTGAGCAAGCTCCTTACGACGCTCCCCGACCAGGTGGTCCGGCTAAGATCGATGGAGCAGAGCGCGAGCAACTCTTCGAACAACTACAACAGCCACCGACTGAACTCGGCTACGACCAACAAGCTTGGTCAGCGAAACTTCTGCTTCACCACGTCAAAGAGGAGTATGGCGTCGAATACCACGAAACATACGCGTATGACTTATTGAGAGAGGCCGGGCTGTCCTGTCGGACAGCACGGCCTCGCCACCACGAGGCCGACCCCCAAGACAAAGCCGAGTTCGAAGACACAGTCGAAAAAACGCCCCGAACTGAGCGAGAAAACTGTCGTTGTCGTCGATCAATTCACCAAACACGTTGGCACTGTCTTGCGGCGTGGCTGGTTCCCGATCGGCTCGAATCCAACTGTCGAGACTTCGACTTCGTGGGAGTCGGTGACAGTGCTGGGCGCTGTCACCGACGATGGCGACAGCTTCTATTGCTGGACGGACGAGAACCTGACCCGGTTCCACGGAATCCGACTGTTAGAAGCGCTACAAGAGCGCTTCGGTGACGAGTTGGTGGTGTTTCTTGACCGGGCAGGCTACTTCTGGGCACGGGATCTCTGGGAGCACGTCAGCGGCACCCGAGCGACCGAAACTGTCGGAGACAGTTCGGTCGCGTGCGTACGTGGTGACGATCTCGAGGTCTGGTACTTCCCGTCGAAGCTTCCCGAATTAAACGCCGTCGAAGGCTGCTGGGACCAGCTTCAGGAGTGGTTCAAGCATCGACTCGTTCCTGATCTCTCGACGCTGGAAGAGTATCTTCGACAAGGGCTGAGCACGATCAACGAACCAGATATTTGGCCATATCTCACCAGCAAATATTTGTCCTAGTCACTATCAATAACTGTTGACGCGCCGGATAAAGCGATCGCGGAAACGCTTCCACGCGTTGAAATAGCGCTATTTGAACTTGTGGACAACGCCGCAAAGCATGGGGGAACCCCTGCATCCGTCGGAATTGAGGTGGGTGTTTCGGACCTTTGGATCACCTGCCGAATATGCGATGACGGGCCGGGACTTCCAAATACAGAACGGGACGTCTTAGAAGCGGGCGAAGAGACACCGCTTGTCCATGGACAGGGGCTTGGACTGTGGGTGAGCTATTGGATTATCACGACGTTAGATGGAGAAATCGAAGTCACGGAAGCCGATCAAGGAACGACGATCGAAATTCGGTACTTCACGAACGAGTCGACACAGCGTGATCTGAACGCCACAAACGAATCACTTTCTGTATGATTTTGGGGGAGATTCTCGCAACCACTGTGAAAGAACGGACGGCAGAAACGAGCTACCACACCAAACGGACGAGAACAGGCAATTTTACGCCGGTGCTGCAGAGAGCTGTCGCTGACGGATCCTCGGACAGGCCGTGGGCTGACCGCGGTCAGCCCGCGGCTGCCACCGAGCCGTACGTCTCAGGAACACCCACACCGTTCGCCTCGACGTACCAGCGTCGCTCTAACTCGTCTTCGAGTTCGTTCCGAATCCAGTCACAGAACGTCTTGAACGTGAACTCCTCCGGGAGGTCGCGCCCGCCCCGCCGCGGGCGGGCGACGACCGCCCATCGGAGCACGAGCCACAGATTCTCCAGCAGTGCCGCGACGAGCATTATCGCAAATCGCACGACGGGATCACGCGTTGTCGTGATCCCTCGTGCTTGCCGAAGCAACCGGTAACTCGTCTCGATGCCTGAGCGTTTCCTGTAGAGGCGTTCGACTTTCTTCGGTGACTTTTCAGCAACGCCACAGGCGACGTAGCCCCGAACAACCTCTCCGTGTTTGCCACGGTCGCCATTCTGGTAGGAGACTGCGACCGCGAGCGGGATCTGAAGCTCCCGCTCGCTGTCCTTGTACATGCGATAGGTCGTCATGTACGACTTGTGTACGTCGAGTTTGTCCTTCATGCGCTCACCTTTCTTGGGAACGTGAACGACCGTTGCAGCGATCTCACGGGAACGGCGGATGACGCGTTCGTTGTAGAACCCGCTGTCGGCAAGCAGGAGGTCGATTTCGAAGGGATAGTTCTCGACGCGGGCGAGCACGCGCTCGACCGCGTCGGCCTCGTCTTCGTCGTTGCGGACGTACGTCATCGCCAGCGTCACTGGCTTTTCGTTGGAAACGATGTACGCCGTACAGTATCGGTGACACGTTGTGGTCCCATCTTTGGGGGACATTGAACAGAGTTCGCCTTCATCGGCGTAGTGATCGCCGTGGTAGGGGTTATCGATAAAGTCGATGGAGACGATTCTCGACCGGTCAGCGTCGAGAATCGTCATAGCTAGGCGAGCGAGTAGGAGGTTAGCGACGAATTCGAGCCACTGCCGATTGAGTGTATGTAGCCACGTCAAGACGGTGTCGTCGCATGGTGTTCCGTCGGTGTCCTTGCAGGTTTCCCAAATCGAGGTCTGATTGGTGCAGGCCAAAATGACGACGAGCCAGATATCGCCGGGGTCGAGGGGGCTCCCCTCGACACCCGGCAACGGGAGTGGAGTGATGACCTCTTCCGCTACGTCTTTTACCTCCGACGCCGAAAGATAACCGTCTGGATTGGGGAGCTTGAACACATCCTAATCCAGACACTTTCTCGTGGTCAAATCAACGATTCAATCTAACCGATTACGCTGTTCGTGAAGTACCGAAATTCGTCTCCCGACACCATCGGGGGAGTAGAGGAAACAAGAACAGAGTGGACGTGTTTCGGCTGGACGGGGAACTTACGGATTGCTCAGTACAGGTGTGTACTGAACATCACTGTTGCCGATTCACTGGTGTCGGATGACGTCCGAGGCGAGTTCAACGATAATCCACACTGGAAGGAGGTACATCAGCAAAATTGCGACGATTCCGATTGCATCTAATACTTGACTGTCGGAGGACCCGGACGCTGTCTGAATGAAAATCAGAACCACGAACCAGAGGGTGATGGTTTGGACCAATTCGGTTCTTTCCATTGCCACACGAAGGATGAAATTATGAGTCTAAGTACTTTCTGATCAGTAGACGATCTGTATTGATTTCGATCGGGATGCGTGCAGCAGACCAGTGATCAAACCAAATTGGTTTTTGAGACGGGAAACGATGTGCCAAGTATGCCCTCTGAGACGGTTTGTCCAGATTGTGGGGAGCCACTAGAGCAGATGGAGCTCCAAGGGACCGACGCCGTTGGTGAACTCTCTATTGTTTCACAGACGGAAGACGACGGATTTCTTAGTAGCATGCGAGCGGATGAAATCCTTACGCCGGTTCCATACGTGTGTCCCGAATGCCGACGAACCCTGATCTACGCCGAAGGGTAATCAATATCCCGGTCACCTGCACTGACCATCTCCGGCGTGCTGTTCGAGTTGTGTAAGAAGTCGTCATTCACTCAATAGCGCTGTGAAGTGACCGTCACCTCGGGATTAATGCAGCACCACGACGAGCCAAACCGTCGTCCGGTCCGTCGGTGGGTTCGACCGCGCCATTTCGTACTCGGTGACAAACGTGTCCTCGTGTGCTCAGTGATGAACCGCTGTACTACAACGTCAAGCGGGCCGTCAAACAGTGAATTCTACCGCTTTATGGCGATGTAACACAGCCTCTGACAGACACCGGGAGTGTGCTGTGGACTCGCTACATACCTGTGGCTAACGGCGAAAACAGGGCAACAGGGGGAGGACCGGTCAGAACGCCAAAAGCGGGACAAGATCGGCCACGAGCTGCCCAACGGTGCCGATAAAGCGGTCGTCGATGTAGCCGTCGCGGTTGTGGTCTTCCGGAATCCAGATCTGACTGTCGTCGTTCCGGTCGCTCTCAGAACTGATGTCCGTTGAGTCGTTGTTCGGTGTCGGCTGGGTCGGTGACGTGGACTTGTCCGGCACCGGTTCGATGTGGATGGTACCGTTGCCGACGTCATCCCCGTTCGCAGGCGCGTCGTTGCACGGCGAGTCTGCCCCGACGAGGCAGATACCGGCATCGCTGCCGGATTCTGCATCGGAGTCGTCACCCTGGAAGCGCTCGTCGATCTCACCGTCGCCGTCCTGGTCTTCCGGAATACCCATCCGACCGTCGTCAGCATCGGTGTCGTCACCAATGTGCTCACTGTCGTTTGTATTAGTATCATTGGCGTCCTCGGGAGCGTCGTTGCACGGCGAATCCGCGCCGACAAGGCAGATGCCGACATCGCCGCCGTCGTCCGAGGCGTCGTTTGCTGTGATGTTCGTGCTCGCGTCGCCGGCGGCGGCGGTTGCGCCACCGGTAGCGACGAGCAACAGTGCGAAGACCGTCAGGAGCGGTATCAGTTTCCGTCGCATTGCATGTACACCTACAGACACCATATAAAAACCGGCAGCGTAAATTCAAACGTCGGTTTCAGTTGCTTCGGACGTTTTACTGAAATGGTACGCACGCGAACGGCATCAGAACGGTCCGGCAAACTGTGCCTGACGCGCGGGGTTACGTCTCCCGACCGGACGTGCCGAGGCCGGTGCTGAGAGAAACCGCGGCGGCATGCGCCGCTGCGTATTCCGGACGGCAGCGTACGTTGGACGGATATCGGCTGTAACGTGGACACGGGTTGATTGGCGTCGTCTACGCCAGCGCAATCCCGGCACCGACCGCGAGACTCGTCACCGCAAGGCCGACAAGCGCGACTGTTGTCCGGTCTTGGTATCCGTCGAGGTCGTCACCAGAGTCGAATCCACGGCCGGTCAGAACGCCGAGGCCGACAGCGACCGCGGAGAGACCACCGGTGAGCGCCAGTGTCGCCCAGGGTTCGAGTCCATGTTGTGCGACTTCTCGTGCAGCCGTCCCAGCGAGCAGCACGCCAGTTGCTATCGGGGCCGCGGCTGTCGCGTTGTTGGAGGGCATCAATCGAATTTCCAACACGATTCTCAAAAATGTGACGGTGCCGTTCCGAGGACAGGGCTCCGTACAGGATCCACACTCATCAGAAAACATTTCAGCTTCTGAGGAATAATTATGATGATGTCCTCCACCAGTGATATACCGCAATGGCGTGAGGTGATGATGCTTATTTTACTGAGTGTGGTCTTTGCGTCACTTCAGTGGAATGCGCTACAGGACCTCAGTTCCAACGGACCAACGGCAGTCAACACGTTCGTGGATGTTTCATTGTTAGTTCTCTTGGGTATCACTGTCATAGGCACGATATACGAAACCCTACAGATGAGAACAAATTGAGGACTTCGCAAATACAGTCGTACCAGCCAGTCCAGACAAACCCCCTCAAGTTAACGAGTCTGTCTTGCTGACTTCACCCTCTGGACTGACCGAGAACAGTTGATCGAATAACTCGGTACTAGCGCGTTCCACTCGGTAGACGGGGTGTCACCCAACAGCGGACACTCCGGAAACGTGGTGTGTGGTCCGCGTGGGGCATCGCAGCCTTATGTAACAAATCGTCCGGGTAGTGAGGATATCTGTTACATAAGAACTGTCTACTGTCGCAGGTTCTCGCGGAGTCACCTATCAGTCTTCCACTAGAACTGCAGTGCAAGATGGACAGCACGAGTCTTGCAGTCTGGCAGATAAAACGACAGTGTTTCTCTTCTGATTTGGACACTATCTTATGTCCGGTACTAGTATGGCCAGCCGATGGAACCGCTTGAAATCGGTTTGCGGATTCTTGGTGGTATCATCCTGATCGGGGTGAACGCCTATTTCGTTGCAGTCGAATTTGCGCTGACCCGTGTGAGACAGTTCCCGAAATCGGAGTTCAACACGCCCGGGCTTGAACTCGCGTGGGAGATGACCAACGATTTGGAGTTCTATCTGACGACGTGCCAAGTCTGGATTTCCGGAACGAGTATCGCGCTGGGTATTATTGCTGAACCCGGACTGGCAGCGCTCTTTGAACCGCTGTTTGCGAACACCACGCTTGCCTCAGTCGGCGCTGGCTCGCTCCTTGGATTCCTGATTATCAATTTAGTCCATCTCACACACGGCGAGCAAACGCCAACATATCTTGGCGTCGAACGTTCCAAACAAGTTGCCCGCTACGGCGCCCGACCGCTGTACTGGTTCGCCAAAATACTCGCTCCGGCTATCTGGGTTGGCGACTCGATTGCAAAGGCAACACTGGGACTGTTCGGCATCAAAATGACCCAATCATGGACAGAAACCAATGAGGAAATCATCGAGACTCGGGCAGAACTCCGAAACAAGCTTGGGTCGGTACTTGAAGAAGGCGAGTTGCCAGATGAACGCCGTGAGGAAATTATGAATGCCTTGACTATCGGCGAACAGTCGGTGAGAGAGGTTATGATTGCCCGTGAAGACATCGTGGCACTCTCAACCGAGGACGATCCCGAATCGAACTTTCAGAAGTTAGAAGAGCATCCCCACACGCGGTATCCACTGATTGGTGAGGATCTGACCGAGTTCCGCGGTGTCGTTTACAGTCCGGCCCTCTTTAATCACCGTGAGAAACTGTCCAGCGACAATGCTGCATTCACTGACCTCGCGGCACCGACAATGACACTCTCGACCGATACTGACGTGAGCGATGCGATCGATCAGTTCCAGACAGAGCGCCAAGAGCTTGCGCTTGTAATCGAAGACGGCGAGGTAGTTGGACTCGTAACGGTCACTGATCTTCTTGAGACAATTATTGGCGATATCGAAGATCCACTTGACCAAGACGACCCAGCTGTCCTCGATTAGACATACGTGAGTCGATTTGGGTGGGTGGCGACTCGCTCTGATTCTGTCGTTCATTGACATCCTCCCCGCCCTGAAGGGCGAGGTCTCCCAAGCGTTGGGATATTAGGGTTTGCAGTCTCCCTGTTCTCTCGGTGTGAACCGTCCGCTCTCACGGTTGAACAGGAAGACTCCAGGCTGTGCCAACCAGCCGTTACTCATATCCTCCGTCGGGAGACTCTGAGTTATCTTTCTGCGAATATTCACCGCACCGTTCACGCCCGCATTCATCGTCGTCTCGCACGACTCACAGACGTACAGACCGCGCTCCACGCGGTTGCTCTCTCGAATCTGCCCGCAACACGAACACGTCTATCGCTGCATCAGTGTTCACCAGCCTGCTGTTCACCGTTCTGGTGTAAAGAGATGTAGGCCATCACGTGAAAGCGGTGAGTCCCAACACTGACAACAGCGTCAGTTTTAGTATTGCAGTGCCAACGTCGAACTATGGCAGAGAACCCAGACACCGACGAGCCGACCACTGAGGTCGGTTTGCTCTCGTTAATACTGTTGGTCACGGCTGTGTTGGTCGTCGTACTCGGAGGTGTAGTCGGCTATATCGTAGCGACTACGTAACAGTTCCCCCCAGCCGTGCAGACCGTCGGGTCACATAACGAACCTGCTGTGACCAGTTGACCGTCGTATGTCACTCCGAGTCCGCGATGGTCATCACAGGAACGGGTGCGGAGCGAACCGTTTTTTCTGCCACGCTTCCGAGAAGAATGCGGTCAGTCCCGCGTTTTCCGGTCGTCCCCATCCCGACAGCGTCTATTTCGTGTGATTCGATACTCTCCAGTATTTCCTCGACGGGTGAGCCGTATTCGATGTGGCGGACAGTGTTCGCCACTCCGCAGGCGTTGGCCTGTGAGACGACAGTTTCGACAGCGTCGGTCGTGGCTTGTTCGCTCTCCGTCTCGGACGCCGTCGGACGGACATCCGCTTCACCGACGGTATCGTCTACGACAGACAGGACGTGTACAGTCGCATCTAGCGCCGCCGCGAGTTCGATCAGCGACTTCGCAGCGTGTGTCGCTGCGGTACTCCCGTCGGTCGGGATGAGGATGTTCTCGTAAGGGAACACCAGTTGTTCGTCGGGTTGCATGCGGACTGTGAGTACGGGAACCGACGAGAGACGGACGACCTTCTCAGAAACACTTCCGAGGAGATATCGTGAAACACCCTCACGGCCGTGGGTTGGCATCACAACGAGGTCTTGGTTGTATCGCTCGGCGTAGTCGACGATGGTCGGGGCTGGATTACCCTGGACGACGTCTGTCTTGTACCTGTTCCCGAGGGTGTCAAGTGTTTTTGCGGCCTCCTCAAGAATATCTTCGCCTTGTCGTTCGAGGACATCGACAGTCTGGCCTTCGACGACCGTGACACTGTCACGCGCGGTATCGGCAACGTAGATGACGTTGATGGTCGCACCGGCCCAGTGTGCGATCTCGCTGGCGTGGTAGAGTACCTCAGTTGCACCATCACTACCGTCGTACGGAAGCAGGATGTTCTCGTACATTTGTCTGTGTCCTGGTTCGTCATCTGTTCCCCTAATAGTTTGTACCGTCTCTCTATGAGACTCCCTTCCTGCTGTCGACGCCTCGCAGAGGCGACTCCAGCCGAGATACTGTGGTCAATCGGCGTCGTTCTCGTCCGGTATGTCTTCGTCGACTGCGCCGACAGTGTCGCGGTCGACTGTCACCCTGACTTTCTGGATACGGGTGTTTTCCACCTGTTCAGCTCGAAGCGTGACGTTCTCGTAGTCGAACTCCTCGTCCTGTTCAACGAGCCGGCCTGCAAGGTTGAACACAAAGCCTGCGATGCTCTCGAACTCCTCGCCTTCTGGGAGTACGATGTCGAGCGCTTCGTTGATTTCCTCGATGTTAACCTCGCCGTTCACAAGGATAGTATCGTCACCGGCGAATTGAATCGGCGTTTCCTCGTCACCCGCTAGTATCTCACCGACTATCTCTTCGGTCATGTCTTCCATCGTGATGAGACCCTCAGTGGCACCGAACTCGTCGACCACGATGACCATGTGCAGTCGATTCTCGCGCATCTCGGAGAAGAGTGTATCGACGTTCTTCGATTCGGGAACGTGAAGCGTCTGACTGGCCTCATTTTCGACCTTGCTGTCGGCGAATTCGTCGTAGTTCGACTCGGTCAAGTCACGGATGTCGAAGACACCGACGACGTTGTCGAGCGAGCCCTCATACACCGGGAGACGAGCATGTCCTGACCCGATGCACTTTCTGATTGCTTGCTCAACGGTCGCCTCGCTCGAAATAGCCGCCATGTCGAGTCGCGGGGTCATCACTTCCTTGGCACTGGCGTCGGTGAACCGCAGAGCACGCTGGAGGCGCTGGCGTTCCTCCTCGTCAAGGACGCCCTCGCGCCCGCCCGTCTGATAGTGATTAGGCAAGTGATTTGCTTATCGAGATCTTAGAGCCTGTAATGGGTCGGCTTGACGATGTCACGCTCGAAGAACTCTACAAGCTCAAGGACCAGATCGACGAAGGAAAGCCGCGAGAACGTGTTCTCGCGGCGATCGGCCGCAAGCAAGGCGATCAAATAGACACGCTGGCTGAGCGCCACGGTGTTGTTACGCGAACGATTCAAAATTGGCTCAATCGGTTCAAGGAACAACCGATTGAGCAAGCTCCTTACGACGCTCCCCGACCAGGTGGTCCGGCTAAGATCGATGGAGCAGAGCGCGAGCAACTCTTCGAACAACTACAACAGCCACCGACTGAACTCGGCTACGACCAACAAGCTTGGTCAGCGAAACTTCTGCTTCACCACGTCAAAGAGGAGTATGGCGTCGAATACCACGAAACATACGCGTATGACTTATTGAGAGAGGCCGGGCTGTCCTGTCGGACAGCACGGCCTCGCCACCACGAGGCCGACCCCCAAGACAAAGCCGAGTTCGAAGACACAGTCGAAAAAAACGCCCCGAACTGAGCGAGAAAACTGTCGTTGTCGTCGATCAATTCACCAAACACGTTGGCACTGTCTTGCGGCGTGGCTGGTTCCCGATCGGCTCGAATCCAACTGTCGAGACTTCGACTTCGTGGGAGTCGGTGACAGTGCTGGGCGCTGTCACCGACGATGGCGACAGCTTCTATTGCTGGACGGACGAGAACCTGACCCGGTTCCACGGAATCCGACTGTTAGAAGCGCTACAAGAGCGCTTCGGTGACGAGTTGGTGGTGTTTCTTGACCGGGCAGGCTACTTCTGGGCACGGGATCTCTGGGAGCACCTCAGCGGCACCCGAGCGACCGAAACTGTCGGAGACAGTTCGGTCGCGTGCGTACGTGGTGACGATCTCGAGGTCTGGTACTTCCCGTCGAAGCTTCCCGAATTAAACGCCGTCGAAGGCTGCTGGGACCAGCTTCAGGAGTGGTTCAAGCATCGACTCGTTCCTGATCTCTCGACGCTGGAAGAGTATCTTCGACAAGGGCTGAGCACGATCAACGAACCAGATATTTGGCCATATCTCACCAGCAAATATTTGTCCTAGTCACTATGAATCATATTCCGAATCTCATCCCGCGTGACGTACGTCGACTCCATGGACGGACTGCCGCCCGTAATTTGGTTCACGATGCGTGTCAGGTAGTAAAACACCGTTATGAGTGGCCACAGCACCTTCTCGACAGCGGTTAGTCCGAGGGCAACGCGCCGGGCATGCAGTTCGGTGTTCTCGACGGCGTACGATTTGGGTGCGCTCTCGCCAAATACTAGCACCATCGACGTAATACCGAGCGACGAGACGATGACTGCTGTGCCGGCGTCGAAGTAGAAGCCGACGATAGTTGTCGAGATAGAGGACATAGTGATGTTGACGATATTATTTCCGACAAGAATCGTCACGAGGAGGCGATGAGGGTCCTCTTTGAGAGACTTGACCGCTTTCGCGCCGGGCAGGTTTCGTTCGACCATCGCGTCAATCTGGTGGTTTGGGAGAGAGAACAACGCAATCTCCGACGAGGAAAAACCCCGACCCGACCAAGAGCAGCAAAATCAGGCTCATACCGATAGCGGTGACTGCTGTTTGACCCAGTTCGATGCCGGTGATCGGCACAGTGTACTGTAAAAGCCGACCCTCGGATAGTGCTGTGAGCAGGGAAGTCCACATACTACCGCCTACCAGGTGCGCCAAAAAATAACCCCTGGCTATCTTGATTCAGCCGACCAACTGAACGTGAAGCTCATCAACGGAGACAAACTCGTCGACACCCTCAACGGCTACTCGTCAGACCAGCTTCAGCACGTCGCACGCTATGCCGAGGAGTTGGCGGAGCACAAAGCTCGCGAGGCCCGGCTTGAGGAGAAATCGGAGGACAACGAAATCGACGACCGACCGGACGATCTTCCGGACGACGTCCCGTCAAAAGCCACGATCACAATCAAGGAGATCAACGACAACCGCTACTACTACTGGCAGTGGCGGGAAGGTGACAAGCTGAAGTCGAAATATAAGGGGCCGGTTAACCCAGACCAATAACTGTTGTTGGTGATACGATTTCTTTATTCGCAGTAATTCGATTGTTCGCTGGCATTGGGGCTGCAAACTGTCGCATCTAGACCTGTTCTCTCAATCAGCATTACTTGTCTGACTGATCTTCTTGTATCAGTGGCTCAGAGTTCGTGTATGGAGGATATCGTGGAATCGGCTCTTGAGAAATCCACGAGCCCGTGTTCAGAGGAGAGGGCGTGCCTGGTCAGCACAGATGCGTTTCTCCCCCCAGAATGTGCCGTTGTCGGGTGTGGGTCAGTAGGAATCGATTGGCTCCGTCACGCGGACGCAGCACACATCGACATCGCTCTCGGTGGCAAGCCCACACTCGAATCGATGGACGACCTACCCGATACTCAGATTCGGGTGTCAAAAGCTGCTCCTGATGACCGATCATCAAGAATTGAGTCCCATGATTTCGGTCAAGCACTGGACATCCCCTTTGACCAGCTAGATATCGTTGCTGTCGTACTCCGTCTCGACGAACCAGAACTCGCTTATCTGGCTGCTTCTGTCTGTCGCTCACTTGAGGACGACCAGACCGTGTTTGCAGTCCCAGCAATTCCAGAGAACGGTCTCTCCGAAGCATCTACTGTAGCGTTTACTGCTCTCGTCGATGCTGCAGGAACAACGGTTCCGTACGATCTTGGCCGGATTCGTGACAGCTTTGCAGATGCGTTCTCTGATGAATCCCAGCAGGAAGTTCTCGACACGACTGGCAGCGTGATGATCGACTGGGTGGAAGATGTCTTCGAGGCACTTCGTGATCCGCTGACGGTTCCCCTCAACTGTGCTGATGCGCATGCACTCCTGCAGGATGGTGGTGTCTCACTGCTGTACCGGGGTTGGGGGTGTCGTGATAATCTCCCCGACGTGTTGCTTCAGGATGCTGCGGCACATCGCGTGTGTGACGGTAATCGGTCGAGTGCCGACGGCGGGTTCGGCTTCCTCCGGTTCGGAGAGCCATTCACATTGAGGGAATTCGAGGCCGTCGAACAACATGCCGAGAGCGTGTTTCGTCCCGAAGGGGTGGATTCGGAGCAATGGCTCATGTCAGGGCAGTCGTCGCTGGCCCTGGGTGACAACTGTTGGCTCGCGTTCCTCCTCACTGGCATCGATGCGAAATCGCTTCCGTTCCTACAAGACCGATGCGCGAAGTGACCGAGCAACTGTACTACGGCGGCACAGAGTCCGCGGCTAACCACGACCAGTACCAGCGCCATGGCATCGAACACGTGATTCAATTAACCTACGAAGAGCCAACAGGCGGCTATCCGGACCATGTCGATGTCTACACGTTCTCGATGATGGACGGGCCACAGAACAACGAGGATGTATTTCGAGCGGCCGTCTCGAAAGCCGTGAGTTTGGTTGGCCAAGGCCACCGCGTGCTCGTACACTGCTCGGCAGGACAAAGTCGGTCTGTCTGCGTTACAGCTGCGACACTCAGCCGGGTCGAATCACTGTCGTTCGACGAGGCGTTCGAACGGCTTCGAGAAACTGGGCCAGTCAACACACACGAAACGCTGCGTGATCACGGTCGGAGCTGCTGTCGATGAGGTCGGAAGTCTGAAATATCGGCTGTTCGAGCCAATGATGACCGTCAACGACTTGATCGTGTACCTGCCCCCAACTGGCAGCAACGCTCACCCAATAGTGGCTCCAAGCATCTACGTCGCGTCGATAACGAAATCAAGCAGGAGTTTTGTCCCCCGCCCAGATGACCCGGCTTCTTCTGCGTACGGCCGGAGAATAATCTATTCTCTCGGACAAACAGTCCCATCATCTCGACGGACGCGGTCGAACGTCGTGAGATACGCGATCCGGTCGCGAACCTCGTCGGTGTCCAGCTCTAATTCGGCAGCTAACTCATCGACGGTCATCGGCTCATCGAGTGCCTGGAGGACTTCGAGCCCTCGGTAGTACCTATTCGTGAGCTCTTGGAGGCGGCCCTCGATCGACGTGGTCACCCCGTACCGTTCCTCAAGTTCGACCAAGGCTTCGTTCGCGAACGTTGCGAACTGATCGTCACCCAGGCGTTCGATCTGGGCTTCGAGTTCATTCCGGACGACATCGTAATCGAGGCCGGCCTGCACCAGCATATTCATGTCCTCGATGTCGTCGTCGCGCCCGGCGATCGCCTTGAACAGGAAGATATCCTCGTTGCTGACCAGCCGGACCATTAGTTGATCCGTGTCGGGGAACGGCTCGCTGCGCTCTTGCATCTCGTCGGTGAGAACGAGCTTGTTCGCAACCTGCTGGGTCAACTACCCCACCCTATGCGCCTTCGGCACTTTGAGGGTGGGGCTTGTCCATGGATTCGGCGTCGAACCCTTCCGGGTGGGCGGTGTATCCCCCACTTGGCGTCACAGTCCCAGACTTTAGGGCGAGTTGACTGTCGCCCGTCCGCCGAGACGACTGTTGGCCTCGACGGACGTACCGCATACCGATATTCTTCGCCGCGTTATAATCTGCGTTCGCTTCCGAGTCACACTTCTGACACCGGAAATCGTTTCGATTCGGGCGATTCTCGTCCGCCGTGAATCCACACTCGGCACACCGCTTAGACGTGTACGCCGACCCCACTTGCTTCACAGAAATACCCTCTGCTTCGGCTTTGTACGCTACTTGCTCGTACAGTGTTCGGAACGCCCACGTGTGCCCCCACGACGCTCCGGTGCGGTCGCGAATATGGGCCAAATCCTCGAACGCGATTACGTCACACTCGTACCGGAGTGCCTCGTCCACGATGGCGTTCGACGCCCGGTGGGCGCTTCGCGTCCCGGTCTGTTGGAGTCCGGCGCGTACTTTTTCGAACTCGCGGAGGTTGTGGGTTAACTCCCGCCCGCTGAAAAAGTAGGCGGTACTCGTGACTGCGAGGTTTTCGTCAACCGTGACCTCGTCGAACCGGACACGATTATCGATGAGGAGCGAATCGTCGGCCGTGACGACCAGCTTGAATCCGTCGTCTCATTTCTGAAGCCGACGCTCCAAGGAAATCGACCACCGAATATGCTGTTGTACGGTCCCGCAGGGACGGGGAAGTCACTCATCATAGGGGCCGTCACGCAACAGATCATCGAGCTCTGTCAATCCAAAGGCGAACGGTTCGGCGTTGTCGATATCAATTGCCAGCCAATCAATACGCTCGATCAGGCCGTCTACGAACTCGTCCAAACTGTCGCCCAAGACGTTGGTACGGAAGCCGGTGTTCCAGAGACCGGCGTATCAACGAAGCGCAAGTATCGACGTCTGTACGAACTTATCAACGAACACTACGATTCGGTCATCTTCATTCTCGACGAGATCGACCTCTTAGTCGGCCGGCGCGAAAACGACGAACCCGCATACTCGAAGCTTCTCTATCAACTATCGCGAGCAAGTAACACGAACGAGATCGAAGGCCGTGTGTCCGTCGCAGCGCTGACGAACGATCCAAAATTTATGGAAGACATCGACGGGCGTGCCGAGAGCTCATTCAATCCACGTGACGTCTACTTCCCTGACTATGACGCGACCCAGTTGCGCGAAATTCTCGAAAATCGACGCGATGCGTTCCGTCAAGATGCTCTCAAAGACGACGTGATTCCGCTCGTGGCGGCGTTCGCTGCACAAAGTCACGGTGACGCACGGAAGGCCATCGATCTGTTCCGCGGTGCCGGTGACCTCGCAGACGAGCGGGGAAATGAAGTGGTCACAGAGGACCACGTCCGAGAATCTCAAGAGGAAATCGACAAAGACCGTTCGCTGAAGCTCGTTGAGGGACTTACGACGCAAAAGAAGATTTCACTATACGCAACTGCAGCTGTTGCGCATCACTCGAACCGAACGGGAAGCTCCGTCCCAAGCCCGGTTGGATTCAAAGTCTATCAGTGGGTGACAGACGAACTCGATGCGGACCAGATGACCCGTGAGACGTACGTCAAATATGTCAAAGAACTCTCAACGTACGGATTGATTTCGACAGCCCGGAAAAGCCGTGGACGAGGCGGCGGGATGCATATGGAATTCACATTCACAGGCGATCCTGAAGCGATGATGACTCGGATTGTCGATGATACACGCTTGGAAGGAATAGTCCAGCAGGAAGAACTCCTCAGTTCGGTCGTGAATGCTCAACTGAAAGAATTCCACGACGAGTGAAGTCCCGATCGACGATATAGCTTAGAACACCCCCCGTGTTCGATGTGTAAATTCCAGTCAGGAGCGGGACACAGGTCGAGAGAAGTCTGAACTGGTGCCGGTGAGTCAGAATGCACGGAGTAGCCTCCCACTATCCTTCGAACCTACTGGAGAAAAGATAACGAGACCGTGTCTCGTAACCCCCACCCCCCGTCATCGATGTGTAAACAGCACAGGGGAGAAAGAGAAACTTGCAAGAGACAAACTACGAAAGTCGGGTTTGACGCCACAAGACCGTTGATTCAGGGAAAATTGCGAAGACAAACAACGAGCATGATGAAGATATTCTTGCTCGGTTAGTCGAAGTTTTTCTTCTCCTAACCTTTGCATCTTAATCTAGTGCGGATTTGGTTACAACGCACTGCATATAAAACTTCGTCAGACAATATGCAGTGCTTACGAGAATGAAATCTCGGACGCTGAGTTCCTCTTCTTCATGTCTGTGGCATTCTTGCCGGTTCTCCGCCATTCTCCTCTCGTCACGCCTCCTTCCTCTCATGGTTTTACACATCGATGACGGGGGGAGGGAGTGTAACCGCAGTTCTCTATGAAACCATCCACTACTGGGTCACTGGAAATCGGTTAGTTCTGGTTCACGCGCCCCTGAGAGTTCTTGTTGAATGTCCGTGCGATCCCATCCAAGTGGAGAGAGGACACTCTCTATCGCCCGGATAAGCTGAGTCTCATAGTACGACGCATCGTACGATTCGATCTCCTCTTGAGCCAACACGACCTGTTCCCGCGAGGTCTTCTCGTCGTCGACAACCACGTATTGGATGTCCTGTCCCGGGTGGACAGCGAGGTCCTGGTCTCGAGCCCGCTTCAGCGCTGCCACGTTCTGTGTGTTCTGCGTGTAGCCCTCTGCGGTTTAGAGACACGATTCCGTTCGACGAGTTGTTCGACTGGTACTGTTCTAGAATGAAGGCGCTTGATCGCATCCTGAAGACAATCGAGGACGGCGTCCGGTGATTGAGTCACATCTAGCCGTTCGAGACAGCTTCGTTGGACGTCCTTGATGAACGCTGGGGTTGAGCGCTGCCGAGCTTCGATACCGCGTATCTTGAAGTCGTTATTGCCGGCTACCTTCCCGAAGTACTTTGTCAACGCGCCGGCGTCGCTCTCCCGCTGCGGGACGAACGCAACCCAGTCATAATGTGCTTCGTGTTCGAGTCGGATCTCGACATCCTCCGTAATCTCCGTCGCAAGCGCGTTGAGGTCCTCGCGGTCTTCATCGTCGACATCGGGGTCCGTTGTCACCCAGATCGAATCAATGATTCCATGGACGACCCGCCAACCACCGGCTTCCAGCCGCTGTTTCGCCGTCAGCAGAATTTCGCGAGCATACGCGTTGATCGCCTCGTGGCATTCGATCCGCCCGAACTTCGCGTTGCTGAATCCCTGGTAGCCGAAGCAGGCGACGAGAATCCATTTCAGCGCTCCCGACCGCCCCTCGAGTTCGGCCAGCCGGTCCTTGTCGGAGTTGTCCTGACATTTCTCGTGACGAATGGCCGCCTTGATTTCGTCGCGAGCATCGATGATGGGTTGAAGGACATCAACGAGATAGCCGCGTTCGTCGCAAATCGAGTACCCTAGTCCAGGGACATCCTCGCGGTCGCTGTGACAGTCACACCGGATGACATCGGGTGAGACGTTCCGGGTGCAGATGATGTTCGGATACAGACTTGAGAAGTCGAGTTCGTGGACATCCTCGTGGACGCCGACCTCGGGCGCGAAGATGAAGCCGCCGCGGTCGGCGTCGTGAAGCGTCCCCATCGGCTTGTAAAACTCGTGACGCCAAGAGTTCCACGGGACGAGTACGCCGCGGTCGTGGGCCTCACAAATCTGAATCGCGGTCAGCACGTTGCCGATGGATGCCCACGCCAGCTCCTGGACGGGCTTCTTCGAGCGTGAGACGAGATCGAGGACACCGTCGAGATTCGTCTCCCCGTAGAAGAACGTGTTACTCTCGTCGATAATCGCCCGTCCGGGTACGTTATACCGCGCCGGCGAGTGGCCCACCCGGCCGTAGCTCGAGTATGTCGACCGACTTGCAAGTTGCTGGTAGTCGACGCCGGACCACCGGCTCAGCGTGAATTCGTCGACGCTGGCGGCCGCGGCCATCTCGTACAGCGTCGGGATAATTTCACTCGTCGAGCAGACCAGGATATCCGGATTCTGGTTTTCGAGCGCTGCTTGGACGGCGGTCAGGATATCTGTCGGCGAGCCGGTAACGGTGTCACCTGCGACAGACAGCCCCCCATAGCTGTCGTTGCTCGTTTCGGTCACCGGAACGCTGAGCCGGAGCGTCGACAGCTCATTGGTCCGCGTCGGATCGACGTCTTCCTCGAGACAGTAGCGAAATTCTCGCGAGAAATCCACGTTGAAACAGGCGAGGTCCCCGACCGGATACATGTTCAGCTGGCGTGCCTGCTGTGCGAGTGGGGTGACACAGTCGATGTGACCGACGTCGACGGCGAGGACTGACTCCTTGTCGCGACGGAACCCGGGACGACGCGTCACCATCTTGGTCGCGACAACGTCGGGGTGTTGGTCGTAGAACGATCGGAGTGCCGTGAGGTCGATGTCGTCGTCAGGGTTCCGGGCAGCGACGTAGAAGCGTGGGGTGTAGTCACCGCGCTCTGTTGCGACGGCGCCGTCGACGGTTGTTTCGCACTCAAGAACGCGACCGTCGTCCAAGAAGTCGATGGTGAACGCCATTCTGTATAGAACCGACCGCTGCGTGTCGGATAACCGATGGCGTGTCACTTCCGGATTTCAGAGACGGATGTTTTACTTTCGCAGCTTACAGATATTTGAGTAACACAAAGATATATTGAGACACAGCACATCTGTACTACTATGACTGAGTTCGATCCAGCTCCTGAACCTGATACCGACCAGCCACGGTGGCAAGAAGGATCAGATACCTTTAGCCGTGTCTACGATGTAATTCTCGGGGTCACGTCGCCGACAGCATACACTGATATTGCAGAGCTTGCAGACTGCTCTCCGAATACAGCAAAAAAGCACCTTGATCGTCTGACAGAGATGGGTATTGTCCGGGCGCATCGCGAGAGTCGCCCTGCAACGTACGAACGAAACGCAGGGTATCTTGAATGGCAAGACGCGAATCGGGTTGCCTCTGATCTCTCTGTTGAAGAAATCGTTGACCGTGTTGCAGAATCTCGAAGAGCAACGCTCCGAGTATGAGGAGCTGTTCGGAACCACGAATCCGGATTCTGTCTCCGTGTTCGATGCTGGCAATCACGAGACGATCCACGAACGCATGAACGCAGTGAGTGAATGGAAAGGCGTAATTCGTGATATTCGCCTGTACGAACTTGCCCGGCAACTCTCGCAAAACGACGGCCATCTGATCCCTGCCTAAGATGGGTTCCCCAACAGAGAATTCAGGACCCAACTCAACGGGACCTCCTGATCGACAGACGTTGCGTCTTCTTGAGCGGCAGCTTGCCTCGGATTCACTGGTCGCTGAGACCGTCTTCGAGCCGGATCCGTATGAGCCCCGGCTACTGCGAGCGTTACTGGACTCGGGACGGTATCCTGAGTCAGTGACCGCAACTCGAGTCGATATCCGGTGGTTCACGACTGACGACTTTTCAATTCACTACCTCGAATCTCGGGAAGATGATAACTGGGAGTGTCGATGGGATCGACACCCAAATCCGCACAACACTCGGCTGCATTTTCACGAACCGCCGAGAGGCAGCGAGGTCTCAGATCTTGAACTCTCTTCACTTCATCCACTCGATGTCTACTCGAACGTGTTTCAGGCGGTCGAACAGCGTATTGTGTCTCTCTGGTGACCGCTGGTCTATCACGAGAGCAGACCCGTCTTCCGTCATCTGTTTGTTGAATAATTTCCAAGATTGAGGGTCTATTATTAACCAACAAATCTTAGCTCTTCGTCGATAATGTTGGTTAACGTACGATGACGATTGGTAAGATTCGGCAGTAGGATCGTTCGGATACGGGTGTGATCAAGTCGGCCCCATCCGGTAATCAGCGTCGGTCTCTATCTCATCGTACATCCGTCCCAGCATATCCAAGGCCGAGTAAACTACCCAACCCTACTTCGCTCGGTCTGACGACCTCGCTTCGTTGAGGATGAGGCTTTAGGGTGGACTCCGACTCTGGCCGGGATTTCCGGCAGGAGGCTCATACTCTCCGTTCGCGTTCAGCGTCCCGCGATTCAAGCGCATGCTTACGGGTGCGCCTCCGTCGTCCCCAGTTTGGTTACGACGGAGATACCGCAATCCGATGTTTTTTGCGGCGTTGTAATCAGCGTGGTTTTGGTAGCCGCATTTCAGACACTTGAAGCTCTCTCCGTCAGGCGGAGGAGGATGTCAATACAGATGATTAAGGAGAATGCCCACGGACTTCAGTCGTGGGAGGATGTCAAAGGCAGAGTAGCCTGAGTACCTTGTGGTCAATATCTTCTGGCAACAGGTTGGGATCTCTCTGTCCAGACAAATATACTGTCCCACAAATTATTATACCTATCTCTCGTTAGTTAGGATACGATGTCTGAGGAAACGCTCCCACCCAACCGAGTGAGTCCTGATGGCGGTACCGACCGCCGTAATATAAACGACGCTGTCGTTGAGGAGTGGATCGAGGACACGACACCCTTCGAACGAGTCTACGGAATCATCCGCACTACCTACGATCCGACATCCGCATCTCAGATTGCTGACCGCGCTCGTGTTTCGTCGACGACAGCACGAAAGCACCTGCGGACGCTCGTGAATGCTGGCGAGGTGGCGACATCTCAGGACGGACAGACCACGCTGTACTGCCGGTCAGAAACAGGTATCGTCACCGAGCATGCACAGTCGCTGCTTGCAGAACGGACACCCGAAGAGATTGCTTCTGGAATCGCCGATTTGAAAGCACAGATCCAAGACTGGCGTGACAAGTACGGCGTTAATTCGCCCGAGGAACTCGCCCGGGAACTAAACATTGAGGACGCCGATAGCGACTATGGGGCGTTGCTCAGAGAGTGGCAAACGACCCGCCGTAACCTCGCGCTGGCACAAGCGACACTTGCGATTGCTGAAGCAAGTCGTACTGGCCATCTCACTGGCACGGATACGGACGACGATGGCAACAGTGACACGTCGATTATCGTATGACTGATGACGAGGGACCCTCCTCGGATAGCCAGCCGGCCGAACAGGCTGAGATGTTTGGGCCGATCGATGCCGGAGCATTACGCGAGATCCGAGATTTAGTTGTTGATCAAGAGCCGCTGGTTGAGGAAGCTTCACTAGACGAACCTCTGAATCCACAAACACTTTCGATTGAATTGTCCGACGGCATCGGCGTAGCGGATACGGCCCGACTCGACATACGATGGAGTCTGACTGGGAACTACGCCGCCCACTACACGGACAACCAAGGTCGGGATTTTCGGTTCGACTGTCACGCGAAACCCGACGCACCGAGACAACACTTCCATCCACCCCCCGACGCTCCAAGTCGCCCTGTTGAGCCATCTTGCATTACCGTGTGTGAGGCCTCTTTGGTCACGCGAGCGATTCTCCAACGGTGGCGATACGCCTACACGAATGAGACATTCGATGGACTCAACGATGCAGAAAATCCACCATAGCAGGATTCTTGACGACACGGGTTTCTACCGGCACAAATACCTCAAAGAACCGGATCAAGTGATTTCACCGAGAAATATGACTTCGAGCAGTACCGTTCTGCGAGGTCCATCAGCGCTCGGGTTCGTCGGATGTCGGCGACGTTGTGAATAATTAGGCGCTCATATGTACTTTTTTCCCACGCTGTAACCGCTTCCCTACTGTCGGCGAATGGATCGAGGTCGTTCAACCCTGAACCAATCAGTTCGCCATAGACGCCCTCCAACGTATCCTCACTGGTATTGAACCGTTTCTCGAAAACATCCATTACGTCGACGTACGGGAGCGTCCCAAAGGGCCATTCGAGACCGTGTGTACAGAGCCGGGTCCGGAGAAACGGCAAGTCAAATCCGCCGTTCCATCGCTCGCCGTTGTACGCGACGAGCTTAGCATCTCGTTGGGTGAGCGTGGATGTGGTGAATGTTGTCAGCTCAGTCAAGAGCTCCTGCTCGGTATCATGGTAGGAGAGCTGTACCGGTGTCTGGAGCGTGTTGTTTATTTGATCTGCGAGGGCTGCCGGCGGGGTTGTTCCACCGGTATTGAGAAACACGCGAGAGGAAACCGCCGAATCAAACCCAGCTACTGTGAGTTCATCGTCGGTCTCAAACCCTGTCGTCTCGATATCGAAGGCAATTGTCGTCAGATCCGTCATTCCATTTCTCCAGTGGTATCTTCTCCTGTCGATTGCTGTCGGTCGGGCTCCGCGTCCGAAATCCGTTGTTCAAGCTCCGCCAGGCGTTCCTCGTGGTCATCAAGGCGGTTCTCCTGTTCGAGATCGATACTGAGTAACCCCGGAAGCAGCGGATTCTGGTGGTTCAACAGTCCGCTCGCGTCGGCGTGCTCGCGGGCGTACTCGAACAGGCGGTCGAACCGTGGTTGGTCGCGACGTCGTAGTGCCCGCCTGAAGTCTGTCCAGCGTTCCTCGATGGCTCGGAGTGCGTCTCGATACGTCGGGTTCGTACGCCCCATCGCTATTGACCTCCAGTACCGCTCGCCGTCCACGCATCGAGCAAAGGGTCCGCGGTGGCCGACACGGTTTCACTGTCAGCTGTGACACCCGTACCGACACCTTCCGAAGTCAGCGTCGACGGCGCCGGCGTCGTCGATTCCATGCCGACCTGCGTAGCACGTGCCGCGAGCAGCTGCCGCCAGTAGGCGAACGTCGTCTGGTAGTACGCACCGTCGTCGACGGGGTAGACGAGCGTCTCGAAATCCTCGCCGAGGATTCGGGGCCCCATTCGTGTTTGCTTGCACTCTGGGTGATGATCGGCGACCGTCGCGACAGGTTCGGTGAAATCGGAGCGCGCGCTCCGGGTGACGAGCACCGGGATGTCGTAGCCGTCGGCATAGGTTGCCAACCGAGCGAGTGAACGGGCATGGAGTGTGTCGGCGTGGCGCTCCCCGAGGGTGTCGTCGGTACGATACTGGACGTCGACGGCCGGAGCGACGATGAGCGAAGGAGTGTGTGGTGATTCATCGTTACTATCCCCTGGCTGGCGATCTCGTCTGGTGTCGGTGGTCGTCGATTCCCGGATGGATTGATTCACCGCCGCGGGGAGATTACAGACAGCGCCGTAGTGCTGATAGGCAGTAAAGCCGCGTGCAACGTGAATCTGGTCGAGTAACCGTTGACTGGGGGAGATTTGAGAGAGTGTGGTCGTCGTTGCGTATCCGTTTGCGTCGACCCAGAAGGCGGGGCCGTCGTGCATGAGAAGATGATCGAGTACGAGCGACTGTAGAACAGGAACGTTTCGGTCACCCTCTACGTCGAGCAATGTGATGCCCTTATCGAGGGATGGAAGCAGCATATCGTTGGTTGCTGGGTCGACTTGCTTAGCAAGAGATTGATTGTGGTCAGCGCCGCGAGTGGGCTGGTCGACCGCTAAACGGTCCGAGGAAGCTGTTGATTGATCAGGCATATTCAAATTGATGTTCACAGTCTCAATAAGCCGTGGCGTGGCGCTTCCGGGTTTCAGGAAAGTGGACGAAAATCGTGTGGCTCGGCCAGAGTCTGCCGATTCCTGCTATTGTTCTCTCGCTTCAGAGATTGTCTCCAGAATTGGATTAGCTCTTTCTGCCAAAATTAACCAACAAATTGGTACCATGTGAAACCTTTGTTGGTTAAATATGACCGTAACCGGCGCTATTTCGCCTCGCCGGCCCTGAATAGTTAAATTACTGATATATATATGCCCACGAGCACAATTTTCTTTTAATCGATTAATACAGACTCTATGCTTGGGTTGGCGTTGGGGCGTCACAACTGAATGAACCGCCTTAGGGTCAAGCCCCGAGGAACTCGGCCTGCTCCAGCTGTAGGACTGGGAACTCTCATGAGAGTATCGTGAAACTCCGAGACTCCAGTCAATCTCGCACGGTTTGTGCGAGTTCCTCAGCACGCTCAGTCGTTTTGTAGACAGTCTGGTTGTGAAACTCTTGATCTGGGGCGTTTTGCCCCCTTCTCTTGGCTTCATTCTGTTTGTATTTGACGAGGAAGCCAACTTGGCGGAGTGTGCGGTACAGGTGCCGGACGTATTCAAACTCCATGTCGAAATGATTAGCCGTGATTCGTGGAGAGTCTGGGCCAGCACAGCGCAGTCGTTGGATGATTTGCTGGCTATCCGGGAGATGGCGTAACACGTTCAGTTGCCCTTCTGGTTCATCAAGAAAACGTAAGAGGTGGTCACCTTCTCGTGAGAGTCGATAGTATGTGTGGTGTTGGCGGACTTCGTCGGCTTTTTCGCTTTGACATTGCGCTGTTTGACTGTCCCTGATTCAACACGTTCGAGGACGCCTGTTTCTTCCATCTCCTGGCACAACTCGTCGACTTGTTTGCGTTGTGCGTCGAGGTGACCGGCAATGGATTTCGGATAGTCGCCTTCGACGTAATCGAGATGGTAGCAAATGAGATAGGCGACTGGGTCGGCTGGTAACGACGCCAACTGCTCATCGACTTGCTCTTGACGTTTGAGGTCTGCTTCGAGTTCATTTGCTCGTTCGTATCGAGACTGTGCGTTTGTTGCAGGGTCAGCCTCGAAATCCAAGGTAATCGTAATCGAGTCCCCCGCCGGCGTCTCAAGTGTCACTGGGAGTTCCCCTGTCTCCCAATGGTCGCCAGTCTCGTCATGAGCCCGGGCCAGCAACTCTTCGACCTCTTGGTACCGGGTCATAATCGTATCTGCTTCCAACCGAAGCTCCTCAACCTTCTCCCACGACACCATTCATATCGACTTTGTTGGCCAAGAGATTTGAAGCTACCGAGCAGCCAACGGGTCTTCAATCCCGCCCAACTTGCCAAAACTTGGCGAAAAAGGCCGGACGCTCGCTCTACCCGCGTCTGATGCAACCCTTGTACAACAGCAAAATAATTCGAAAAAACGGATGTTTTGAACGCTGCTCGGACCACAATGAGCCACAACATATGTCTGAATACCCTTAGCTCTCCCACTGGAATTTGGGATAGCTACCCGAGACAGTCCGCCAGATCTCTTTAAAATCAAGTTCCATGTTTTTGTCGGCGTCGTTTCCAGCCATTTGACTGGTTGTGAGCCCTTCCACATTCGTCGTCGTATCAGCAGAGCCATCTCCCACTGCTGCGGACTGTCCTGTCGTTTTATTGTCCCAGTATGAGTCCTCCAGATCGACATCTCCACCAGATCCAATCTCGCCTACCAGTCCACCGGTATCCCGCCCGCTAATCTGACCAGTCGCAAACGAATTATCGATTTCGAGTTCGTATCCATTGTGAAGGCTCCCGACGATTCCACCGGCAGTATCTTCCCGACTGGTCACGCTACCGGTTGCGTAGGAGTTCGAAATCGTTGCAGTACCGCTGGCCTGTAGCTGACTCACCCGACCAACCAGCGAGCCGGCACGCCCGTCTGTTTCGACATCACCAGTGGCGAAGGATTCTTCAATCGTTCCGACCCAGTGGATCCCGACTAGGCCGCCGTAATTATGATTACTGGAACTAGCCCCTTCCACTCCGGTTACGTCACCCGTTGCGTGGGAACGTTCAATCGTTCCGAAGTTCTCACCGACCAGTCCGCCAACGCGTGGGAAGTCGTCCTGGGCATCGTTGACCGTCACGTCTCCGGTCGCATACGAATCGCTGATTGTCCCTTCATTTGTCCCGACCAGTCCAGCGACGTGGCGATTGCCCAATTCCTCTATCGTGACGGTTGCAGTAGAGACTGAGTTTTCGACAGTCCCATCGTTGAATCCGACGAGTCCCGCGATTTCGGAGCTATCGCCCGTTATCTTTCCTCTGACCGATGAGTCGATGATTTGCCCACCGTTGGTGTTTTCCCCGACCAATCCGCCGACGTTCTGATTACCAACAACGGCATCGTCATAAACATCAGAAACTTGATATCCTCCAGAGACCTCCATTATAGTGCCCTGGTTTTCACCGACAACCCCACCAACAGCATTGGCTCCACTGATCGCAAAGTCTTCCACGGAGAAGGATTTAATTTCTCCAGACTTTTTGACATTAGCGAATAGTCCGACGTTATCCTCGCTCTCGCGGGCAATCGTGAGTCCGAGGATCCTGTGGCCATCTCCATCGAATGCCCCCTCGAAGTCTTGGATCGGATCGAAACCGTCGCCGCCGTTCCACTCGTCGGTTTTGCTGGCGTCGATATTATTACCAAGCCGATAGCTATCCTTGGGGCTGAGATTGGCTGTTTCGTTGCCGACGGCCTGTAGTTCACTGTCCGTCCGAATAATAAATGGATTCGATTCCGAGCCATCTCCCTCGATATCCGACGCAGTGACGCTCGCTGGTGACGAACTCGGCTCGGAGATGTCACCAATCAGCTCTGAGGCAGTGAGTGTCCGGATCTTGCTGCTCTGTTCGGCACCCACTGCAATGATGGAGTACTCTAACCGAGGATCAACCTCTGCAAGCGAAACCGTATCACCCACGGAACCCATACGACCGTGGATATTGCCTGCCTCGTCTTGAATCAGCACTTCCTCCAGATTCTGCTCCTGCATCAGGAGTACCCGCTCGCCGTTCTCAACCTCCACTGCTGCGTAGGGTGGTGCTGCCGGATTTTCGAGAATACCAAGGGCAACGACGACAATGATACTGCCAAGAACAATGGCGATTGCGACCAACAACAGATTGCCGAGGACTGCTGTCTGGGCTCGATCAGTACCAGACAGGGAATTCATACCTATTGTACCCAGTATGTGTTTAAAAATTTTTATTACCGGCGGGCGTGAGAAGTGTTAACAGGGTTGAGCTGGCTAATCTCAATCCGGCTCTTGGGTTGTCACTTTTCCAGTAGCTATTCCAAACATGGGCCAGCTAAATCGGTTACTCCCACAATCCGGACACTGTAACCCGACTTTTTTGCGGTCAGTGCCGCTGTGGATTGACCGCTGAGGGTGTTGACAACTTTTGTATGTATTCTGAACGCCGTGCAAGATGGAAGGCGCATATCTTGCAGGGTAAATTGTATCAGCCTTCAAGAAATGTTGGCTGATAAATAGCCTGTTAAACAAAGCCCCACGATAATATCTTTAGGAAGTAGTATACTAGTATGAGTACCCAGAATCGCTTGGATAAATTGCTCGGCGCCCTCGCAGATTCGTATCCGCGTGAGTTATTGCTTGCACTTATAGAACATAATCCACAGGATGACGACGACGCCGATCCGTTAAACATCCACGCGGAGGGGGAGGACACCATCTCACAGTTGAATATCTTTATGGGTCATCTTCCGCAGCTCGATAAGATGGGAATCATCGACTGGGATCAGGACAATAATCAAATAACCAAAGGGCCAGACTGGGAGGAATTCGAACCCCTCCTTCAGTTGATTGCCGAGAATAAAGATAGCCTCCCAGCCGGATGGTTCGATGACGGCAAAAGCGAGTGAAAACGGCTACCTGAGCGACGAACGCCAAATTTATCAATGTCCTTATAATCGCCGGACCACCCTCGGCGTATCGATCCTCTATATCTTGCACGGCAGTTCTAATGAATTACTGACAAGTGTATACTTTCGTCCAATCACTGCATTCCCTGGACTGACTGATCCTCGGACTACTCTCTCAGGGTATGTGAACTGTTCTATGACGCCCTCTTATGATATCTAAACACTCACTCAGGAAGAGCGACAGGTGGTCTCGTAAGGACATCGAAGGGCGTGAACAGTTTGGGGAGAATTTCACTGCGAAAACGGGCAAATTTCCTTCGGTAAATCGAACTACGGATGTCGTCGCTAGATGTCAGATATCGACAGGCGGTACGTCTGAGTCTCCTTCGTGTCCCAAGAGATTTGGTCAGTTGTCTCGCCACCGACGCGAACCGTAGCAGAAATTCCATCCTCTATTGGATATCCGCGCATCTCCAGCGTCGTCGCGTCTGCAAGTTCGGTATCGAAGAATTTGACGACGGAAATCTTGTCTTCTGGGCCGAGCCAGCGCCACGTCTTACCGTCAGCCTGTTCCTGGCCGTCGACGCCCTCGCCGAAGAGTACTCCATCTTCTGTCTCGCCAACCGAAACCTCTCGAATGACATCGCCGTCATGATCAAACAATCGGAGGTCAAAACAAGAAAACGCGAGCTGACGGTCGCCCACAGTGACAGTTCGAGAGAACTCCAAAGTAACTGGCTCCCATTGCAATAACCGTGCAGGGGTACGCTCTCCGTCAATTCGCAATTCATTATTTGAGAGTGATATCTCCTCGCTGTCGGTGCGAAAGCCAAATCCAGACAGTGCCTCGGATGTACCAGTCACCGTGTTCTCGGAGAGTGTTACTCCGCTCAGGTTCGAGATTCTGAATCCAAAACCACTGTTGGAGTAGTCCAGACGGTTGAGGTCACGGAGGTCGTTTCTTTCGACGATCACATCTTTCGCGTCAGATAGTTCGATACCCGCCCCAGCAGACGTTTCGATGTCGTTGTCGACAATAGTGATATCCTCGTTGGGGTGAGACTCGGTTGAGTTCCCACCTGGGGCTTCGTGATGTACTAAAATACCGAACGGGGCATAACCGGCAAGAAGGCCGAGACCGGGACGACGGATGGTGTTGTTTCGGACCGTCACGTCCCTGATACCACCCTTTGGCGGCCAGTGCCCAAGGGTTCCGCTATGTAATTCGATCGCACTGAGATGTGTGCCAACGAGGATATTGTTCTCGATGACACCGCCACCAGCACTGCGCGAATTAGATTCGCCCGATGGTTTCGGAATTCGTTGTTTCGAATTGTATAATTCTCGCTATTAGTGGCGGTATTGCCAAGAAAATCTCCCTCGGCGAGTGCCTCTCTGACTGGTTCTTCAAACGTGATTGTGATTGGTTTGACCCGGTCCCCTACGGAAGCAGATGGTCCCTGAACCGATTCCACAGGTGGCAAATCTGTTTTCCGAACACCGGTTGGCGATAACGCCTCCAGACTGTCGCCTGCTTTGACCACGAACGGATGGATTTCTTTCACCTCGACCGTTCTATCGTCCTGAAATCTCCTAATGGTCGTCATTCGATTGTCAACAGCGACACTGTCGTCCCCGAGGGAGTCATGATAGCAGTTCTCGACCGTCGAACGCTCCAGACAGTTCGTGATCCGAATTCCATCAGCTACAGAGGACAGCTGTCGGTCCGAGTTTGGAGGTGGTGCAACGGTACAATCTCGGAACGTAGGGCTCTCACATACTTGAACCGAAAAATCTGCGCCGGAGGCTGTCCGAATCGTGACGTTCTCGAAGTTCGGATTCTCTGTTTTATACATACTAAGGACCGCACCATTGTTTCGAGCGACGACGGTGAGTCGTCGTCCCTCGGCCAGACCGCGGAAATTGGAGTTGCTGTCGAGAGAAAATCGATACGCCCGCCCACCGGTATGCTTGATATCGGAGAAGTATTTCTCCGGAGGGCCGTTTGCCCGAACCCCGCTGAAGAACTGCCCGTCGGGTTCGTGAACCATCGCGTACACACTATCAGCCCGCTGGAATATCGAATGATCGAGTGTCGGATACCCCTCATCGAGAGTGAGCGTCAGCGTTCCATCATCGGATAATACCGTTTCGAGTCTCCCTTGTGTAAACGGCACCGGGTCATAATCCAAAATCAAGTCTCGAATCGTTATATCGGAACCACCAATAAACCGGAATCCACCGATAGACGGGTTTGTCAACACGAACGTTGCACCGTTCCCCTCAATAGTGACATTCTCAACACTCTGAAGTAGGGCGTGCCAATTCGCTCCGCCACCTTGTAGTGGCTCAAACCGGTAGGTATTGGGCTCGACGACCACCGTGCCACCCCCGATCTCTGCGGCCGTCATGACAGCATCCACGAACGACTCAAGATCGCCACCATCGAAGACTCGATCTTTCGGAGTTGCTGTTTCCGTTGGTGTCGGTGTTGCCGTACCAGTCGCTGTCGGTTCGGGCGTGGGTGCCGAAGACGGTGTTTCGCTGGTTGTTATCGGCGTTTCAGAGCTGGCCGTCGATTCGTCTGTGAATACGACTGTCGGTGACGGTGTATCCGATTCTGTCGAGTCGTTACAACCAGCAAGCCCTGCGAGTGCGCCGGTGCCAACAAGCATCTGTAGGTATCGGCGCCGGTTCATCAATTGCTCTCCTGTTGGAAATTATTGACATTTCCCAAACATGCAGTTCTGTAGTTCCCTTCACTAAATGGGCCGGGCATCAACACTCCAATCTCTAAGTGTGTTGCTTCTTTCCAATTGCTGTAGACAGAGCTGTTCACTGGTGACTAATTCGTTACCGAAACGTATCATTTTCTCAGTAATTAAATCTGCTGGTGGATCCACGCTCTGTATGATTCAGGGCCATTGAGAAGTTTCTAATATGAGATAGGTGGAGTAGTAATCTGAAACTCACAAATCCACGGTTGAAGCACCTCTCAGAAGGGTGTGTTCGGGATCTGTGCGGTTGAACACACACCCCACTGTTTCCGTTGAAAACCACACGATAGCGGACTCATTGCCTCGGCGACGCAGTTGCTGAATCGACGAGCAAATACTCTCTATCCCGACTCGTGCCTTCCGCCTTGAGGAGATTGTACTGCTCCATCTTGGACAGGTACGTTCGGACGGTTCGTTTCGTCCGCGGATCGTCAACCTCCTCGGTATAGCGGTCGTAGATCTCGCTTGGTCCCACGGGGGCATGGTCACGAACAATATCGTAGACAACCCGCTGGTGAGGGGTAAGCGAATCGAGGCTCTTCTGTCTGATCTGAGCGCGGGCATCCTCTGCAGCATTTTGAAGGATGCCGTCGGTAATCCGCTCACAATTTTCGCGGTTGGCCGTGCTTGCGGCCGTGCGGAGGATGCCAATCGCGAGGCGGGCATCGCCAGCGGCTGCATCTGCAATCTGGTAGAGTTGGTCGTCGGTGATGACGTCCTCGTTGAGGCCCCATTTTGCACGAGCACTTAGGATGTCGTACAACTGCTCGTCGTGGTACTTGTCCATGCGGACGTGTTCGCTGGAGCGCAGTCGACTTACGAGCCGGTCGTCGACGCGTCCAAACAGCTCTTCCTCTTTGTTTGCGATACAGATGATACCGAACTGTGGGAGGCTGTGGAGGTCGTAGATGACGCTCGGGTCTTCGAGTTGGTCAGCCTCGTCGAGGATGACGACCGTTCGAGGGCCGTCGTGCTGCTGGAGCCGGTCAATGAGCTCGTCGTGGGGTGTTGACTGACGGTGGATGTCGACGGTTGTCCCAAGTTCATCGAGGATTTGGTAGAGCGTTCGGAATCGGGTATAATTGCGCCAGCAGTTGACGTACGTTGTCTTGATATCGAGGACCTCCTCGCGCAGGCGTTCCGTGACGAACTTCGAGACGCACGTCTTTCCTGTTCCGCTAGGTCCCGTCACGATAGCGGTGTCAGCCGGCTCGTCGTTCGTAATGGGTTCGAGAACGCTGGAGAGGAGAGTCACCTCGCTCTCGCGATGCTCAACTTCGCGGGGGACGAATCCGGCTCGGAGGACGCGAGCATCACGTATCATCTCTGGTTGACAGGGTGTTTTCTGAGCAACTCATATAATGCTAGGTGGGTCGCTTCCGGAAAGGTACGACGTAGCAGCGTGATTGAGTGAAATCCCTGTGCGGTTGCGTGGTTCTCGTTATGAAACGCGATAGTTCCCGGAAATACGGCTACTTCTCATTTCTCGATCTCTATAGTCTGGAATAGAATATCAACTTGAGATCCGCTTCTGTCGCGACGGGGGATGAACGCTGGGCGGCGACCTTCCGGTCGCACGCCCAGCTCCTCCTCCACGAGTTGGGGGAGTACCTCGGTTACTCGGCGCCACCGCTGTTAGAACGACTGATCGAAGATGCACAGAAGATTCACCAGCAACGACCAATCTTACAGGAGAGACTCACTGCCGCTACACAGCCGAGAGGTGAGGCTTAGCTAAAGACCAATGCTCCGCAATTGAAGCAGAGGGGGACATGAAAGAGCGACTCAAGAGCATCCAAAGTGAGATCGAGGAACTCCAAGCACTCGGCCTGGATATTTGAATCTTTCTCTGGACTTTTTTTATGTATAATCGGTTTGTTGGAGTGATTTATTGAACTCATAAACAAAATGGAAAAACCACATATGACGATCACAGTACAATCCAATTCTGCGGCTTTTAAAAAAGAACTCGACCGAGTTGGGTACTTTGACCGGGAAAATGAGCCCCTGCGGTAGGGTTGCATTCTCAATTTGGCCCGCCGTTGCGGGGGTGTTGAAATTCTTTTAAGTGTTTCTTGCGACAATATGCGTATTGAGGCGGTTCGGTCAGCAGTTCCCCGAAGGGGATCTGGTGGCCATTGGCTATCGCGGCCGATCAGCGACCCTTCTCCAAAGCCGTTAGGCTTTGAGCGAATTATTCATCGAAGCTCTACCTGAATTCTCCCACAAAGCCAATTTGGCTTTGAACTGTCGAGGAACTTCAGAGGGAGCTGCTAAGTCGGTTAATGTAGCGCGTGCGAGAACCCCTTCCGGGGTTTGTTCGGAGGTGTCTCATTGTGGAGAATTCGTATCTTCACCACGCGTGCACGACTCGCGCGCTACCCTCTGACAGCGTTTAACGAGTACTCAGCACCGCCTTCCTTCTCGAAGAGAACTCACTGACTCAGTGCCCAGTCCGCTTCGTCAGTGGCTCTTCTGACTGACTTTGTGTCCCACGCCCAGTGGCGACACTGTCGATACGTCCGCGATACTTAGCTGAGTCTCACCGTCGCCGTTGAGAGCGTTACAGCACCTATGTTCGATGCAAACCACTACACGCATGACCAGTCGTACGTTCCACAGATTAACCGACCGCACGCACCCGAGCAGTGGCGGACCCGGACGCCCGCCGGACTCACGCTCGTAGAGGCATGGAAGCAGGCAGTCCCGATCCATGCGCCGGACTGCGATGCCGACAGTACCCGTCTGTATGCACCGTACGATGCGCTCCTCGTTGAGCGCTCGGGGGTTCTCAGGACGGTGTTGAACAACGACGGCCGCGTCGAAACAGACGGTCTGTCGACCTGTGCAAATTGCGACGGCCTGTATGATCCTCTTCGGACAGAGGGAAGCTGCCGGTGGTGTGGAGCACCGTTTCCAAGCCAGCGGACGACAGCCGGCGTAACGTTGGTCCGTGGAGGTGAGCAGTGATGAGCGGACCTCCAACAGTCGATCTCGGTGATCTTGACGGTACGCACGGATGGGTGAAGACGAAGGGGTTCGTCAACTGGACCGAAGATGTCGCCTCTTATCAGCCCCGACAGCGTGTAAAACTCGGTGACGATACGAGTCGGGACGGTGTCGTCTGCACGGTCTGGACAGGAGATATTACTCTTGAGGAGGGTGTTGGGTACTACTTCGGCGGCGTGGACGACACCTACGATGAGCGCGAGGAAATTCAACTCAAACTGTTCGAGGGGTCGTGGGCGAACGAGTTCTGGCGGCGGGAGTAACCGATAACACTGTATTATTCTGACTCACGATAACACAGACGCGAACGGTCGACGGTATCGAAGCGGCGGTGGACACATCATTGGAGAGTCGATGCCTGGGACGATTGGAGATGCCGAACGGGCGCTTCACGATGCAGACGGACACACACCAGCAGTGAATAAAGACATCAAGGTCCCGAGCACTGAAACAGAGGAAGGCACAGAGTCAGTAACTACCGGAGATGCCGACGTAAAAGAGTTGTTACAGCGGCTATAAGATCGGCCCGCTCTCGGCGTACTTGACCGGTCAGCGACCGACCCTGTCCACGATGTGTCGCCAGATGCGGCGTATGCTATCCACGAACCCGTAATCTAAATCAGACGTGTTCACTGTTGAACCGGACATACCGGTCTTCTCAGAGTTTGCAAGTTCACGACGAAGGCGTCCAACTCGTCTTTGCTGTGTACCCCGGTATTCGTTGAGATACTGTATCAACTCGGCTCTTGTTTGATCGCTCAACTTCGCCGAGACACTATGGCTCGTGAATGCGGAGTAGACGTTCGCGCTCTTGGTGGTAGAAGTACTCCCGCCACCTGTCGAAATCAAACCGACATCGTACATTGCCCAGACGAATTTAGTAGGTACGGTATCCCCGTCTTTGTATCCAGTATCGGTGAAGATCCTGCCAGCCAAATCAGATACTTGCAGTGTGATTGGAGCGCCAGCACCGACATTTGCCTGAATATAGTAGCCTGTCTGTGACGATGTTGGCACGTACTGTCGGAGAGTAGGCATAACTGATAGATTCAAGCCACACGTAAGCGAGTAGTGATATTGTCCAAGAATTTGGGTGTGGATATGATTTTCCGAGAGATTCAGAAAAGCATCCGGGGCTGGTTTGTCCTAATTGTGGGCGAGACCACCTCAAGAGGTACGCAGGAATTCTGGGGTACCTCAGTGTAGAGAAATTTGATGAAACATAAGTGAAACTCGTTGAATCCGGGGAGCTGTTAGAAGAGGTCTCATTCTCTGCATACGAAGCGAACGAACTTCGGCTGCTCCTTGAACAGCGTCAAGAAGTCGCATTCCACGATGATGTCCTCGAAGATGGCGTCATCGGGATGTGTGCTGCATTTGGGGCAAAAGACTCCGGTGACGCCCGGAAGGCACTCGATCTCCTTTTGAGGGCTGGCGACATTGCTCGTGAGAATGATGCTGAGTCAGTCACCGAAGAACACGTCCGGCAGGCGCGCAACCGCCTGCAACGTGACCAAGTGGTCGAGGGAATTCGAAACTATTCAGAGCATAGCCAGCTCGTCCTTTACGCTCTTCTCCAGCTTGAGAAACGTAGGGAGACGCCAGCACGGACGAGTGAAATCCTCGATATGTACCAGTCGATTGCGACCAGGAAAGCTCTCTCATCCGTCCCCGAGCGTTCTGTTCGTGACTATCTCACCGAACTGAACCAACTCGGTATTATCTCGTCAGAAGAGTACAATCAAAGCAAAGGTGGAGGCAAGTACAAGAAACACGAACTGGTTCAGTCTGTCTCAAGTGTGGAGAATGGATTGTCGATTCTTCTTGATTCTGAATAGTGCTCCTCTGTTGTTATCGAATCAATCTCAACCGGTCAGCTGCTGTGTGGACTGGCCGATCACAGTTTATCCGATAAACCGTGGATTGCTGTATTCTTTCTGTCCGGGTATAAAACGGAGACATCGCGCTGTGGACTGACTGCTGAGGGAACTACCCGATAAGACTGATATTTGTACTGGTATGCAAGATGGAGGACGCGTATGCAGCACTCAATCGTGATTAACGTAAGAAACTTCTTGACGAGAACTGGGATAAATTTAATATTTCAGGCAGGAGTCCAGCAGGTATGGTCCAAGACCTCGTAATTAGTGCACGCGAAGCACCCCGGGATTTCCCCGATGCGCTTCCACAAGTCCCGCCAACGGCTGATGAAATCACTCAACTGCTAGAACTGTGGACAAATGTTGTCCATATTGGCTCATTGCGCTATGAGGATTGGAATGAAGTGCAACGGAGCGAATATATGATATGGACCACGGACGACAACCGGCAATTTCGAGTGATCTGGGACTCTGATGCCAACGCATTCTGGACATGTGAACGGACCAATCCATTACCTGATACCGGAACGCAATTCGGGTAAATAACTTAATCTACCGTTGTAAAAGCGAATAACAGGGAGGCAAAAAGTCAATCTGGACGAGGGGTGCGTTTACATCATCAGAAGATACGTACGAATCCATAGAAGGCAGAGCAGTAGATGACTTGAGAGATGGATTACTCGGTGCCGTATGGATCCTCTGATTGTGTGGGTGCAACTCATCGTGCGCTTTCTATCGTTCTGATGTCCTACGTCCAAAGGATGTGATATGAATACTTATTTAAATATAGCCTGGGACCACGTTATACACTATGTCTCGGACAGGACCCGGATACGTAGAGTCGGAAGCAGAGCTATTCGCTGACCTCGAGCGTAAAGAAGAGAATGGCGAAATCTCTGAAAGGACTGCTAACGCATTCAGAGAGCTCTACGAATTTGCTAAAGAAATCGGTGACGAGGTTCAGATTGGGGAAGCAAAAAACGCTAATTTCCAGGTAAAAGTTGATGCACACCAAGGAGAGTCTCCATCTGACACGAGCGTTTTCACTGCAAACGTCAACGGAAAATTGAAGATTTGGCCTGCAATGATGGTCATCAAGAACGACGCCGGACTCGACTCAGTGGAATGGGAAAAAGAAGACTACGACGAATTTGAACGGGCATTCCATTCCCTGAAAGGAGTCCCACGAGACTCGAAATCAATTAAGTTTGAGACATTCGCGTCGAAAACAGATAGAGACGAATTCATGTCGATGGTCGATGAGTTTGTTACGATTTGTCAAGAGATTCGCATCGGCTACGTAGGAGGAAGAATCCGACGCAGCGACACTCTTCGAAAGAGATCTTCTAAATCGTACATACTCTTTCTGGCAGTTTCTCTTTCTTAAACACCATCGGTACTTCACGAACAGCGTAATCGGTTAGATTGAATCGTTGATTTGACCACGAGAAAGTGTCTGGATTAGGATGTGTTCAAGCTCCCCAATCCAGACGGTTATCTTTCGGCGTCGGAGGTAAAAGACGTAGCGGAAGAGGTCATCACTCCACTCCCGTTGCCGGGTGTCGAGGGGAGCCCCCTCGACCCCGGCGATATCTGGCTCGTCGTCATTTTGGCCTGCACCAATCAGACCTCGATTTGGGAAACCTGCAAGGACACCGACGGAACACCATGCGACGACACCGTCTTGACGTGGCTACATACACTCAATCGGCAGTGGCTCGAATTCGTCGCTAACCTCCTACTCGCTCGCCTGCTATGACGATTCTCGACGCTGACCGGTCGAGAATCGTCTCCATCGACTTTATCGATAACCCCTACCACGGCGATCACTACGCCGATGAAGGCGAACTCTGTTCAATGTCCCCCAAAGATGGGACCACAACGTGTCACCGATACTGTACGGCGTACATCGTTTCCAACGAAAAGCCAGTGACGCTGGCGATGACGTACGTCCGCAACGACGAAGACGAGGCCGACGCGGTCGAGCGCGTGCTCGCCCGCGTCGAGAACTATCCCTTCGAAATCGACCTCCTGCTTGCCGACAGCGGGTTCTACAACGAACGCGTCATCCGCCGTTCCCGTGAGATCGCTGCAACGGTCGTTCACGTTCCCAAGAAAGGTGAGCGCATGAAGGACAAACTCGACGTACACAAGTCGTACATGACGACCTATCGCATGTACAAGGACGAGCGGAGCTCGATCGCGTCTCTACCAGAATGGCGACCGTGGCAAACACGGAGAGGTTGTTCGGGGCTACGTCGCCTGTGGCGTTGCTGAAAAGTCACCGAAGAAAGTCGAACGCCTCTACAGGAAACGCTCAGGCATCGAGACGAGTTACCGGTTGCTTCGGCAAGCACGAGGGATCACGACAACGCGTGATCCCGTCGTGCGATTTGCGATAATGCTCGTCGCGGCACTGCTGGAGAATCTGTGGCTCGTGCTCCGATGGGCGGTCGTCGCCCGCCCGCGGCGGGGCGGGCGCGACCTCCCGGAGGAGTTCACGTTCAAGACGTTCTGTGACTGGATTCGGAACGAACTCGAAGACGAGTTAGAGCGACGCTGGTACGTCGAGGCGAACGGTGTGGGTGTTCCTGAGACGTACGGCTCGGTGGCAGCCGCGGGCTGACCGCGGTCAGCCCACGGCCTGTCCGAGGATCCGTCAGCGACAGCTCTCTGCAGCACCGGCGTAAAATTGCCTGTTCTCGTCCGTTTGGTGTGGTAGCTCGTTTCTGCCGTCCGTTCTTTCACAGTGGTTGCGAGAATCTCCCCAAAATCATACAGAAAGTGATTCGTTTGTGGCGTTCAGATCACGCTGTGTCGACTCGTTCGTGAAGTACCGAATGTGCGGTTGAAAATAATATATTGACGAATTAGGTGAATCCAGCGATGAGCAACTGAATAAATGCAAAGAGTATCAGCACAATCGACGTGAAGATTAGGGCCTTCTGTAGACGTTTTGGGTTCCGGATTGACGCCTTGTAATGTGACCGGTCCCACACACTGAAACTGTACGCTGGGTCGTAGCTGGGAGACCTCCCTGGCCTCAGTGTTCGGAATCCATCTTCGCTCCCAGATGCACCGGCTGCCCCGATACCTACAGTTCCGTGCCCCTCATACGCGAGAAGTTTGTTCCCGATAATTACTGTCTCGGTGTCGCCATCTTCGAGCGGCCCGAATTGCCTTGTCCCTTCGTGAACAATTTGCGTTGGATCAGTCGTGATACTCCACGAGAACTCACTGTCACCGTCGAAGTCGTACTCCGAACCATCATTCTCGATGGTAACCTCAAATTCAGGGGCCTGGTCAGTGAAGTAGACGGGGTCCGGCTTCTCGACGGGCTCGACCCTGAAGGTTAGCCCTTCGAACATTGTTACTTCTTGTGAGGCGGGCATTCAGAAGTCGGTCATGTCGCTCCGATCAAGAATGTTGCTGTCAATCCACAACCATTACACTTCGATAGCGCGGCCAGCCTCGACGTTCTTATGTAACTTTAGGTCGCACACACCGGCCCGCATGTTACATAAGGCTAGCAAAAAGAACTGACGGCTGCCGTCGCGCCAAGGTTCGCGCTACCTCATTGACCTCTTAGTTGTCTTAATCAATACTAAACCAATTTTGGGCGGAATTGATTATATCACGACCATTTTGAAGTACCCCGCCGCTGTCGGGTAAGCACGAATGCTAAACCGGCTCGTGCCGCCGTTTCCCAGGTAGAGCCGACAAGAGCGGGGTCCAAGATTTCTCTGGGGCTCCTCAGCCGAGCCCACGTGAACTGCGAGGACAGCCTCGTGATAGACCAGATGCCTAGGACCTATATCACGACACCGCACGAAAGGTGGTGTATGGCCGGAGGTGAATCAAGTTCCGAGGACCCGATGGAACGCCAACCCACGGATGAAGACCGGGTACGAATGATCGCCCGGCAGGTCTCGGAGCCGCGGACAGCTAACTGGATCGCCTCCGAAACGGACTGGTCACACGAACCCACTAAGCGCGTCCTCACACGGCTCGTCGACGACGGCATCCTCCACCGTGACGAGAGCGGCACCCACACCACGTACTCCCGATTACCGGCGCCAAGCAATGCAGGAGGCGATGCGCCTGCGGGACAGCGGCCACACTGTCGAGGAGCTTACGGACCGGCTTGCGAAGATGAAAACACAAATCCGCGACTGGGAGGCCGAATTCGATGTCGGGTCACCGAACCAGCTTCGCGGCACACTCGCCGACAAAACGCTTGACAGCGACGAAGAAGACCGTCGGCGTGAGATTGCTCGTGAATGGGAACATCTCCAACGGCGTATCAAAATCGTCGGGTTCGCTATCCGCGAGTGGGACTTCCTCGCTCCGACGACAGAGCCCGCCGAGGCCAGTAGCTAACGGATGTCGGTCCCACGTCCCGGTGGTGACCCGAACGCGAATCTCTACGCCCAGCTGAGGCGGGACGTCCTTGATCGCGTGCCACAGATCACAGCCGTTGAGTACGTTCCTGACAATATCGAGGCCAAGCAGCTGCGAGCAATTTTCGATCCGGCTCGTCTTGACCCGCCAACCGGTCCTGAATCACCAGAACTGACCATCAAATGGTACCGACAGGACCCACACGACTGGTTCCGTATCAACTACACTGACCTAAACACGGGATTTCACGCCGGCTGGCACCAAGATGAGGATCATCCTGACCTCGGCGGACCCATTTCCAGTACTCAGTCGACGATGAAGAGGTCCACTGGGGAATCACGTTCGAACACGAGACCCCGTCCCTGATTCTCTGGGAGATCGTCGAAGATCTCCTCGAGGAGGCTCCCCGTACCAATCCGGGAACGAGGACCTATGACCTCCGAGAAGGCGTCTGGAGAACGTGCCGGGCGGTCGCTCGCGAGTTCGTTCGAGCGGTATCTTCAGGACAAGG
>NZ_CP112974.1 GCF_026410925.1 Halovenus salina
CAGGCGCATTGAACGAGCGTGGCCGAGATGTCCTGTTTGTTGATCTTGACCCACAGGGGAATGCCACAGAGAACCTCGGAATGCGCGAGCTCTACGACTCGGACCCGCCCACGCTGTTCGATGTCCTGACCGAACCCGACAAACGAGAGACCATCGTTGACCTCGTCGAGTCACATCCCGAGATGGATGTCGTTCCATCCAGTATCGACATGACAGCCGTCGAGCCGGAACTCACACTATCACGGCGGAGCGGCGAGCAACTCCACCTCTGTCTTCAGTACGTTGCAGATGACTACGACTACATCATCGTCGATTGCCCACCGTTCCTGGGGAACCTGATGGACAATGCACTGTTCGCAACGCGAAACGTCCTGATTCCGGCACTCGCCGAGGACACATCGAAGCGGGCGTTCGAACTCCTGTTCGACCACGTTGACTCCTTGGCGGCTGATTACGAGATCGCTGTCAACGAACGGGGAGTCGTAGTAAATCGAATCGATGTTCGGAAGACACAGGCCAATGAGATGATTGACTGGGTCAACAATGCGTTTGAGGGAACGCCAGTATGGGAGGTCCGGGAGCGGGCGGCAATCCAGCGAGCGCTAAAAAACGGCGGGTCGATTTTCGTTGAGGAACCCGAGTGCGACCAGCTCGATGTGTTTAGCAGCATCGCTACAAATCTGGACGAGCAGTTCGGCTTTGCGGAGGTGACAGCATGAGAGACAATCAGGAGGGCAATGAGAGCGAGGATAGAGCCAGTCGATTGCGTGAACGGCGAAATCAGGTGCAGCAGAAGGCAAACACTGTTTCTGAATCTACGGATGGTAAATCTTCAGAGCCAACCGAATCCGCCTCGTCGGAATCCGACGACCAGTCAGAGGGGTCGGTGAAAGACGAACGCATAGGAACGTACATGTACTTGCAAGAGAGCCAGCAGAAAGAGCTCAAAAAGGTCTACAATCAGATCAAGGCAGAGTATGAATACGAGTACGATACTGAATTTGAGAAGAACAGACAATTCTACCCGCTTGTTGTGGAGTACGGTATCCAAAGTTTGGACAGTTTGGATGTTTCGGAGATACAAGAGAGATTAGAGAGTTTCACAGATTCGGCAGATAGGGGCGGTTACAAACGAGATTAGGGAACTATCCCGGTTGAGGAATCATGTTCTCCCGCGAGATCGACCGCGCACTTCAGTTCCTCGGAGAAATCGACACCAGCTGCTCACAAACCTGCACAATTACCACGAAAAGAGCAACCCGAGACAGTGCTGCCGCTCCCGACGACGCGACCCAGAGTGGTGAACGCCGCTGTCAGTCGACTCTGTGGAGGAACTCACCAAGCGCTCGAAGGAACGATTTGAAACCCACTTCCGGGGGCGACCGAATCGCGGTATCTCTACCGACTTTGATGAGATAGTCCGTCAACCGCCACAGATTATACAATAACCCTGCCAAGACGAAGTTACAGAACCGGACACGGTAGTCCGTTGACGACGTCCGTGGCAGACAATCCTTGATCGACTTGTATTGATTCTCGATATCCCACCGTCGTCGATACCCATTACACACCGCCTGTATTTCGTCTGGTTCAACCCTGTCACGATTTGTCACGAACACAGCATACGTCCCGTCTGCATCGTCATTGCGACTGGGAACATACAGATACTCCGTGCGGTGGTGGACCTCGCCGTCGACGGCTACCGGGACGTCGTGGTTCACAGCCGCATCTGCTGTTGAATGCTCTTCGATTTTCTTGATTGCAGAGTAATCCGGCTGGTAGACTGGCACTGGCGCTGTGTAGGTGATTCCCCAGCCCTCGATGACAGCATAGACTTCCTTACTGTGAAAGCCACGGTCAAGATACACTTCGTCCAGGTCGACGAACCGCTCGGCTTTCTCCAGTAGCCGGTCGACCAACTCTGCTTTCGAATACGACGGTGCATTTTCTTCTTCCCATGTGGAGTTCTCTTTGACCGGCTCGACGCCGAGAATGATTGGCACCAACTCGCCAGCCAGCGTGAGCGTGGCGTACTTGTAACCGCGCTTGTAGGCGTTGTCTTTCTTGTAGCCACTGACCATTCTCGGAAAACCGCTTGGGAATCCCAGCGTCTTTGTCTTGCCACGGCCAGACATGGAACTGCTCGTGCGTAATATCAATCGCAGCCGTCTTGTGTCGATCAGCGAACGGCCCACCACCCTTGATTGACGAGATGATGTTATCTACGGCTGAATCGAACGAGTCCATGAGTGCATCACGGATACCGTCAATCTTCGGCGTTCCATCAGCAGCGGGTATCTCGTCGAGGGTGTGCTGTCCATCGTCACCCTCAGGCGTGGCGAATTGCTTGAGCACCCGGAGAATCGTCGAGCCGTGTGCCGTATGTTCGTCATCCGAGAGCCAGCCATACTCGCCTTCTGAATGAGCACTCCCCGCATGCGAGCAGGTCCGCGCAACCATGTCCAGAATTTCGTCGTCATCATACGTTCGATTGAGCGAGCGGCCACTCTCGAACTCGGGGAAGGCGTGTTTGCGAGCCAGCTTAATCGTCTTGGTCGCCTGCTGTTGCACCCGCTCGCGATGGGTACTGTCGTCATCATCGGAGGTCTCAGCATCATCATCGGCCAGAATCGGAACGAGTCCCTCGCTAATCACGTCGTATTCGACTGCATAGTGTGCGATTCCGACAGCAGCTGTCTCGATGGCACGCTGTGTGTTGTCACTGAACGCGTTCCAGGCGTGGCTGAGTGTCTGTTGACGGGGTGCGTCTCGTCTCTCAGAAAGATCGAACCGAAAAGCGTGTAAGAGGCTTGGTCGTTGTCTGAGTCGCTGCGCGAGTTCGTTCTGTGACAATCCACGGATTTCGGCGTAGAGGAACGCACGAACGAGAGTTTCAGTCTCAAATTCCGTTTTATGTTGCTGGCGAGTATCCGTCAGCAACTCAGTTGGGATAGAAAGATTGCTAATCACGTCCCAGAGATGATTTTCACATTCACAGAGCATCTCACCGTGGACGACGATAGCCTCTGCGACAGCTGAGTTATCTCTACCCATTAGAAGCCCCCAAAGCCAGTCCAGGCTGCCACATCCACGTGACAGTTCACTCGCTCAGGGGGGATGAGAGCGTGAGTTGTTGTCACATGGGTCGCAGCCAGCCGTAACAGCATACTAATCATTACTTTGTTTAGCAGGTTGTATAATTCAATATGATGCTTGATTCAAACAAGTGTTTTTAACCCATCATCACATATAAACCTTCACGAACAGTTGTTCAAATCGAACAATGGGTGACAACGATAGGGACACTCACCAGATAGATGAAGCTGTCGCTGATCTTCTACAGAAGAAAGGAACGTTAGAGATGGTCGTTGAGATTGGGGAACACGGTTCTCAGCGACATACTGACTTGCGAGAAGAGTTGTTATTGAGTTCGAGCACGATTCAGCAACGTCTCAAAGACGGGAAAAAGCAGGGGTTGTGGGAGCAACTACTCGAAGAACGGGGTGATATTGCAGCGAAGGTGTATCGACTTACCCCACTCGGAAACGTTATTTACGACATTGCAGTCGATTTAGAACTCAACCAGTTGTATCGGTCAAAGCGCGGTATCATCCGGGCAATCGATAACCGAGAACGCCGGGTGATTGTGGATTCGTCCCCCTCAGATGTGGAGTGGCTCTCTGAGATCAAGATGGAAGAACACAATCTCCATTCAGTTCAGAAGTTCCTGCAACAATTCGTCGACAAGTAACTGAACAGAGTCCTGAGAAAATACAATATTGTTGTTTTAATGATATAATGGTTCTATATAGTATGTAAATTGAGATGACCAGTCCTAAACATAAGTAATAGCAGCATTTATAATAATCAGATAACACACTTATATGATTTTTGTTATTAAAACACAATTTCGAAATTATTTGTTTTAATGTAATTTACACTGCTAAATAGCAGCTAATTTAATAAGAAATTGTTGACAACGTTGAACTGATGAGTTCGACTCCGAATCCCACAGCGATCGATGCGTCGCCAAACACTCGGCCAGACAGTACAGATCGAGCTGACAGCGCCGTGGTTCTCTCTGCATCCGATATCGAGAAAACCTACGACACCTGGTTGCCATTCGGCCGAACAGTCGATGTACTTGATGGTGCAACCATGGAAATACGGGCCGGCGAAATCATCGGAATCGTCGGTGAGAACGGGAGCGGCAAGTCTACGTTGATGCAGATTCTCGTCGGTGCGCTTGAAGCTGACGGGGGCGCAGTGGAGGTCGACGGGCAAGTCGGCTGGTGTCCCCAGGAACCCCGGTTGTACGACCGGTTGACTGTCGAGGAAACCTTCCACCTGTTCGGTGAGGCGTACGACATGACCCACGAGGAAATCCGCTCGGCACGCAATCACTTTTCAGAGACGCTGGATTTCGAGCGCTTCCTCGACTATCAGGTTCGTCATCTTAGCGGTGGAAATCGACAAAAAATCAATCTCAGTGTCGCATTGATGCATGACCCTGACGTTCTACTGCTCGACGAACCCTACACAGGCTTCGACTGGGACACGTACCTCGCCTTCTGGAACCTGACTGAACAGCTGATTGAGAGGGTGTTGGCATCGGTATTATCTCGCATTTCATCAACGAACGGCAACGCTTCGATGGCATCTACGAACTCGTCGACGGTACCCTTTCTTGGGAGGAGATTGAAGATGGCGACGACTGAGAGGTCACTACCGGGAACGGGGCACCGCGTCTGGACGGGAGTACGAGCACATGCGACGGCGTTTTTCCGAGAACCACTCTACCTCGTGCTCCTGATTGCGCTGCCAGTGGTGGAAATCTGGTTTGCTGGCTCCGCGCTCGAATCGCTCCCAGACGCCGCGTTTACAGAAATGGATGTGTCTCTGATCACTACAGGTAGAATGTTCGGTGCGATATTCGCAACGGCAGTCTTTGCTGGCATCGTCGGCTTGTTTCAGCGACTCAGTGCCGAAGACACAGACCGACGGCTGATTATCGCTGGCAGTTCGCCCAGTCGACTGTTCGTTACCCGAGCCCTGACGATTCTCGGAATTACGACTGTGGTCGCGGTCGTCTCGACGATTGCCCTCTTGGCGTTCGAGCAGGTAGCGCGCCCGGGACTTGTGTTTGCGGTTCTCGTGACTGCCGGCATTCTGTATGCTGCGTTTGGGATACTCGTCGGGTCGCTGTTGTCTGGGGAACTGGAAGGGTCGCTGGCGCTGGTCTTTCTTGTCGATATCGACGTAGTGCTCGCAACAGGACTTCTTCCCACGGATCTGTTTGTCGGAGAATTGTTCCCACTGTTCCATCCGTATCAGCTACTGGAGACTGCAGTCGTGGGAGGCGATGTCAGTAGTGGTCATGTACTTCCGTCTCTGGGATATGTCGTCGTTGTTAGTGGCGTTGCAGCACTGGTGTATGCCCGTACGACAACCATCAATGGGGGTGCAGGCTGATGCGAACGCGACACGTACAGACAGCGGTTACGACAGGGTTGCGTGAATACGCTCGCACGCCGGTCTTGCTTGCATTGCTGTTGTTCGCTCCCGCGTATTTGATTGGTCTGTTTGGGTATCTTGCACCGGAGACACCCACACCTGTTGATGTGCCGGGTGCTGGTCAGTTGACGGTTCCACTTGCGGATGTGCTGACTGTCGGTGGGGTTCTTGTTGCGAACGCGCTGGTCGGTGGGCTCGTCGGTTTGTTTGTGGTTCAGTCGGCCACCGACGCAGACGGACGACTCGTCATCGCAGGGTTTGAACCGGCGTCACTGTTGCTCGCCCGAGGCACCCTCGTTGGTGTTGCAGCTATCGCAACAGTCACCGTTTCGATGGCAGTGACACTCCTGTTCTTCGAGCCAGCGAACGTGGCTATGCTGGCGACAGCCGGCTTCTTGACGGCGCTTACCTACGGAATGGTCGGCATCATCGTTGGTTCTCAGGTCGACACCTTGGCAGGCGTCTGGATTCTGTTGTTCCTGCCGATTCTCGACGTGCACCTGTTCCAGAATCCACTGGCAACAGAGACGGAACTGATTGCAACGATTCTTCCCGCTCATTCGACGACGAACCTCGCCACTGACGCGGCTTTCGAAGCCGGCATCTGGTTGTTGAATCTCGGAACAGCGATCGCCTATCTCGTCGTGACAACGGTGATTGCCACCGGCCTATATTACCGGGAAACGTAACTGCCTTCATCACTATTGGCGGAATTAATAACTCAGTCAATTTTGGTTGTTAATAAGTGCTGCAAAACCCCGATTACAAACAGCGGGTTTAACAAAATAGCAGCGTCGACGAACAGATAATGACGTCTCCTGAGAGAGAGTCCTCTGATACGCCTCAATCTTTTCATTCACACGAGTGTAGCCATGACCACAACGACGGTCATGACCACCACCATGATCACGACCATGCCCACACACGTGAGACAGGGACCGATTCCTCAGATATCGAAACCCAAGGAGATGTAGTCCAGCTGTCGGTCCCAGAGATGGATTGCCCCTCCTGTGCCGGCAAAGTCGACAATAGCGTACAGAAAATCGACGGAATCCTCCAGGTCAGGCCGCAGGTAACTACAGGAACCCTGACTGTCACCTACGATGGTGAGCAGACAAAGCCAGACGCTATCGTCGACCGCGTCGAAAAGGCCGGTTACAGCGTCACAAATACCGGCGAAGACACTGTGACAATCACCGCCCCTGAAATGGACTGTCCGTCCTGTGCCGGCAAAATTGAGAGCGCACTCGACGGACTTGACGGCATTTCCACCTACGACACCCGCCCGACGACCGGGAAAATCGTCGTAACGTACGATACAGCGACCGTCAAGACGGACCGAATTGTCGATACAATCGAAAACGCGGGCTATGATGTAGCGGCCACGAGTACCAGCGGTGAAGAGGCGAGCGCAACAGCCACCTCCCAAGACAGTATCTGGACGAGTACGCGTGCGTTAAAAACCTGGGTGAGCGGTGGCTTCGTCGCGCTCGGATTCGCTTTCGAGTTCCTCCTTGTCAGCCAGAATGGCGAACTCGTCAGCGGTCTTGGCACCGAATTACTGCTATCTGATGCCCTGTTCATCATCGCAGTTGCGTTCGGCGGACAGGAGATTCTCCGCAACGGCTACTACTCCGCGCGCAATCGGAGTCTCGACATCGACTTCCTGATGTCGGTTGCCATCCTTGGCGCACTTGCATCGAGTCTTGTGTTCGGTGAATCCTACTACTTCGAGGCGGCGACGCTGGCGTTCCTGTTTAGCATCGCCGAACTGCTCGAACGCTACTCGATGGATCAGGCCCGCAACTCCCTTCAGGAGTTGATGGACCTCTCGCCCGACGAAGCAACTGTCAAGCGTGATGGTGATACTGTCACTGTTCCGGTTGACGAACTCTCGGTCGGAGATATCGTGGTGGTGAAACCGGGCGAGAAAATTCCCATGGATGGCATCGTTGTCGACGGGTCGAGTGCAGTCAATCAGGCTCCGATAACAGGCGAGAGCGTGCCGGTTGATAAGACCACTGGCGACAACGTCTTCGCCGGTACCATTAACGAGGAAGGCTACCTCGAAGTTGAGGTCACCTCTGAATCCGGTGACGACACGCTCTCACAGATCATCGAGATGGTCGAGGATGCCCAGTCGAACAAGACCGACCGCGAACAGTTCGTGGAACGGTTTGCCGCGTACTACACACCACTCGTCGTCGGGTTCGCTGTGCTTGTCACGGCCGGGAGTCCGTTCGTTCTCGGAGTGGAGTGGTCGGAGGCTGTCGTCTATGGTTTGACGTTGCTCGTGCTGGCGTGCCCGTGTGCGTTCGTGATTTCGACTCCCGTTTCGGTGGTGTCGGGCATCACCAGCGGCGCGAAAAACGGTGTTCTCATCAAGGGAGGGAATCACCTCGAAGCGATGGGCAACGTCGACGCCGTAGCACTCGACAAAACGGGCACGCTGACGCGAGGGGAACTCACGGTCACGGATGTCGTGCCCCTCAACGGAAATACCGAGGAGGATGTCCTGCACTGTGCCCGGGGTCTGGAACGCCGGAGCGAACACCCGATTGCCGACGCAATCGTCGAGAAGGCAGAGTCCGTCGGCGTTGGCGGTCGAGAGATAGCAAACTTCGAGAGTATCACCGGCAAGGGTGTCAGGGCCGACCTCGACGACAAGACACACTACGCAGGTAAGCCCGGCCTGTTCGAGGAGTTGGGCTTTGACCTGTCACACGTCCACGCGACGACAGACGGAGGTGTCGTCACGATGGACAAATGCGAGCAGGAGAACTGCCTCTCACTGCTCGATGAAACTGTCCCGAAGCTGCAAGACCAGGGGAAGACGGTGGTGCTGGTCGGAACGGAAGACGAACTCGAAGGCGTCATCGGTGTTGCGGACGAGGTACGGCCAGGCGCAAAGCGTGCCGTCCATCGTCTGAAAGAACTCGGCATCGAGCGAACGGTCATGCTCACCGGCGATAATGCGCGGACTGCACGCGCGATTGCAAACCAGGTGGGCGTCGACGAGTACCGTGCCGAACTACTCCCCGACGAGAAGGTCGCCGCAATCGAAGAGCTACAGGCGGACGGCAATCAAGTCGCCATGGTCGGTGACGGCATCAACGACGCGCCTGCACTGGCGACTGCGAACGTTGGCGTCGCGATGGGTGCAGCGGGGACTGACACCGCACTGGAGACGGCCGACATTGCGCTGATGGGTGACCAGTTGTCGCGGCTCCCGTATCTGTACGAGCTCTCCCACGACGCGAACGGCGTCATTCGACAGAACATTACCGCCAGCCTGCTCGTGAAAGCAGGGCTGGCACTCGCAGTCCCGATTCCGGGGATTCCAGTCCCGGTCTGGGTGGCAGTGCTCGTCGGTGATGCCGGGATGACACTCGGCGTCACCGGGAACGCGATGCGTCTCTCTCGAATCAAACCAGAGAGTGAATCGACGGAGGGGTGATTCGTCGATGAACCCGAACGACGAACACAGTCACCACCAGCACGCAGACGACGGCGCTGGGAGTCAGGAGTTCGAGGCTGGTGAGAGTCACGACCATACAGATATCGACGAAACCAGCACACACAAACTGGCGCTGGTAGCAGGAATCAATTTCGTCGGATTCGTCGTGGAACTTGCGGGTGGCCTGTTGTTCGGGTCGGTGGCACTGATCAGCGACGCGTTTCACATGCTGTTCGATATGTTGGCGTACGTGATGGCGTTCAGTGCGAGCTACGCGGCCGAACGGTTCGACCGTGGTGACGAGTGGTCCTACGGGCTCCATCGACTCGAACCCGTTGCAGCGTTTCTCAACGGCATACTGCTCGTTCCGATGGTCGGCTACATCGTCTGGGAGGCCTACAAGCGGTTTCTCGAACCGGCCAGCATCAACGCCGAGTTGACGCTGGTGATCGCCACTGGGGGATTACTCGTCAATATCGGGTCCGTGTTCGTTCTCCAGGGCGGTGAGATGAGTCTCAATGAGCGTGGCGCGTTTTATCATCTTCTCGGCGATGCGGGTGGGTCAGTCGCAGTAATCGTGTCGACGCTCGCGGTCTCGGTACTCGATATGCCGGTAGCTGATCCACTGGCTGCAGTGTTGATCGGCCTCCTCGTGTTGTGGTCGGCCGGAAAAGTTCTCGTCGAAAGTACGTCTATCTTCCTCCAGCACAGCCCCATGTCGATGGCGACACTCCGTGATGAGGTGACCAACATCGATGCGGTTGCGAGTGTCGAGGACATCCACGTCTGGCAGGTCTGTAGTCAATTGACCGTCGCGACCGTCCAGGTCCAAACCACCTCCAACTCTGCCGACGAACAACAGCAGCTCAGAGCAACTGTTCACGAGACGCTCGCTGACGCTGGTATCAACCATATTACCGTCGAGATTATCGGTCCATCGAACGTGCAGTCGACTGAACACCGACAGCACAGTCACCAGGGTGGGGTCGTTTACCAAGACCGACTATCAGTCTCTTCATTCGACGACGGTTCCTCCTCGGGGACAGGTTGTACGTGGAGTGGACGCATCATATCATGGTCTTCGTGCTCGATCATGTGACAATGCCACATGTACTCGCCCGTTTGGTCGTTGAACAGTCCCTCGTACTCACCAAAGTGGACAAGGAGATGGACCACGTCACCAGGATTAACTGAAACCACGTCATTCCATCCCTGTTCGAACGGCTTGGGGTCTCGAAGTTCATTCTGGTCGATATCGTCCTCAGCAGGGTCATATTCAATAGATTGTCGTCCAAGCACCTGGAAGTGAACGAGATGGAGATGAATCGGGTGGGACATCCCGGTAAGATTGGCAACACTCCAGACTTCGGTGTCACCTACTGTAGGGGTTTCTGTGGCGGGGTCTGTCAGTTTGTGCCCGGACTGGTTTTCTTGTGTCCCGAGCAGAAACATCGGCCGCCCATATTCATCATCTGACTGTATCAATGGCAAATATCGTTCGTTGTCGGCTGCATTGAGGGGGATATCTGGAACCTGTGTCAGTGTCTCTGGAACCTGTTTCTTGTCTGACCCATTCCCAGTCTTGTCCACGTCGACGAGCATAATTTCGGGCAACGGTTCCTCGTCGTCTCCGTCAACCGAACCAACGTACCTCGCTGGCGCGTTGTTGTGGAGCAGAAGCGTCTGGTCCGCATACTCGGAGAAATCCACGACGACATCGGCCCGTTTGCTGGACCCCAGTTCAAGTCGGTCTTCGAGTTGGACTGGGCGTGGGAGTAACCCCCCATCGTTTCCAATCTGGATGAAGGATGGGCCATCACCGACAATCGTGCCTGAACTCTCATCGTATTCGAGCAGTTTGAGGCTGTAGTACCGGCTGTTCGCTCCGTTGAGCATTCGGAGTCGATACTTCGTTGGTTCGACGGACAGACGCGGCCACGCTTTCCCGTTGACGACCGAGACATCGCCGTAGAACTGGGGCACAATGCTCGGTTCGAGGGGTAACTCATCTTCATCATCTTGGTTCTTTGGGCCTGTTGGATAGAACAGTGAACCGTCCTCATTGAAACGCCGGTCTTGAAATACGAGTGGTATCTCGTAGCCGCCTTCAGGTAGGCCAAGACTGCGTTCGTGTTCGTTGCGAAGGAGATAGAAACCCGCAAGCCCAGCGTAGACGTTCAACCGTGTGATACCGAGTGAGTGGTCGTGATACCAAAGCGTCGCTGGCGGCTGCTCGTTCACGTAATAGTAGTCTTTTTTCTCGAATTCGGGACCGGTCTCTTGAAAATCCCGAGTGTACCATGCCTGTGCATGGCCGTCGCTTTCATCCTCAACGTTCCCACCGTGAAGGTGAGTTACAGTTCGGACTCCTGTTGAATCATATGGTACAATGTCACTGTGAATTGTCGTGTCTTCGGGAAGGAGATGGGTGTCTGGTAGATTATTTTTCCACCGGACATAGATTGGCTCGCCTTGCTGAGCTTCTATCGTCGGTCCAGGATACTGCCCATTGTATCCCCAGACAGTTGTCGCCGGGAGGTCGCTGTGGAGTTTCTGTTCGACTTCACGCATTTCGATCTCGTAGTACGGCTGGCCGTTTTTCGTTCCAGCTGGGTCCACTGTATCCGGCCGAGGGGCTTCGTCCACCCACTTGGTAAGTTCAGGCGAGGTATGGCCTGTTGAAGGGGTCGCTCTGGTGAGGGCGTTTCATTTTCCGCTGCCGTGGTCTCTGTGTCGCTCGCTAAACAGCCAGCACTGGTCGACACACCGGCAACTCCCACTGCAAGGAGAAAGTTGCGTCGAGACAACTCGGCACCGGTGGCTCCAAAACGTCTGGTCATGGGACATTCGACGTTATGTAGAGCCGCAATATAGGGGGACGGCGCAATCCCAGTTCACGGGACAGCGCGTGAACATATTCGGCGAAAATAGGAACTTTACTCACACGACCAAGAGTCAGTACTCTTCCCGACCTGGAAAATACTTCTTGATTTTTCCTAACTCTGTCAGGGCGCTGTGTCTGTTTGTCGTGTCTGGCTCGTGCGTGCCGTTTCGTTTGCGCCGAATACAGCTATCGTTACAAACAGGAAGCCAAGTAACGACAGGTTCGGAATCGATAACCCAACGACTGGAGCCTGCCACTGTATGATTGCACAGGGTCCACTGAACGAACACGAGTCGGTCGTCATCTGAAGAATAGAATGATACCCGGCGATGCCACCACCGAAAACAGAGAGTGGGAGAGCAGTCCGCCAAACGCCCGGCCGCCGTTCAGCGGTAGCAACACCGAGCACGACCACCAGTGGATACATCAGGATTCGCTGATACCAGCATAGCTCACAGGGGACGAGCCCGAGTCCGAGACTGAACCACAGGCTTCCGACAGTTGCGACGGTAGCGACGAGGGTTCCGGCTACAAGCCAGAGCTGTGTCCAATCTACGCGGTCAGGAACTGGCGATTGCATTTTCGACAGCTTGTCTCGTTTGTTCGGGGCTCGCGAGCGGGTTGAACGACGACCCTCCAACGACGAGTGCTGGTGTCCCTCTGATACCAGCCTCCTGTGCCGCCGCTTCTGTTTCCTGGAGTGCAGTGCTGTACCGAGATTCCTCGACTGCCGCCCGCACGACGCCGGGATTAGAGACGCCGGCCTCGCGGGCGAACTCTGTCAATCGATCTGCGGTCGCCCACTGCTGACTTTCTGGCGGCTGGTTTTCGAATACGTACTCGTGGTAATCGAAGTACGAACTCGGCTCGTTGTTGTAGACTGCCAGTCCTGCGTGTCCGGCATTCGGGGCATCCGGTCCCAGAAACGGCTCCCCGCCGAGATACGCGACATTACGATAGACGATCGCGAGTTCTCCGGGTTCGACGTAGTCTCGAATCAGTTTCTGCAACAGCCCAGTACTGAACTGCGCGCAGAACGGGCATTTGTAACTGCCATAATAGGTAATAGTCGTCCCGGCATCCACAGATCCGATTGTCGCGTACTCGTACTGGTCGGCTGAATTTGCTTCGTTATCCACTCCACTACCGGACTGAGAGTTCAGGTATGCACCAGCACCAGCGATAGTGCCTGCCACCGAGACACCACCCGCGAGGAGAAAGTATCGTCGGGGAGGCCTGTAACGGCAGCCCCAACAACCTGGCTGGAGAGACGATCCGAGAACGTGATTGAGTCGACAGCTGAGCTCGCCTGCTTGCGGTCCATTCGCCGTAAATCATCAGGGTGGGCTGTGAGCCAGTGTTTGAACAGTTCATATTTGGAGGCATCGTCAGCTAATTGTTCGCCACAGTAGTGACATGCGCGGTGCTGATTCCACGTGTGGTCTCGGACATTACCGCCTGAATCGAATTGCTCCTCACAAATTGGACATTTTTGTGATGACATTAGCTTGCAGTTGGTGGTACTAGCTGATATTCGAGACAAATCTGTTTTGATTGGATATACATTGTCAGGATGTTCTCAGACTCCACCGGTTGCTGTGAGGTACGCGCTCGCGAACTGTACTGCGTTGTACGCACCGTGAATCATGGCTGGAACGGTGAGGTTCCCGGTATACTCGTAGGTAGCACCCAAGATGAACGCCAGAACGAATGCGATACCGAGGTATACTAGCTTCCCTCTCCATTCAGTGAGAAGAGATGAATTGAGGCAAATAGTGCGCTTGCAAGCATGATTGCACGGGTCGGATGGAGTGTTTCTCGAAGTATTCCTTGAACGAGACCACGGAATAACAACTCCTCCCCAGGACCCACCAACAAGAACGACAGGGGGATGAGAAGTAAAAACACCGCTGGATTTTGCTCGCCGACCGTTACGATCTGATTTTCTGCCGATTTGATGCCGAGCGCCGAGAGAATCACCGACGTTCCAAGAAGCAGGCCCAGAAGTGCGAATATTCCAACGACGATTACGGCAAAATCACGCCCGTCCGGGATGGTAAATGGGACGAAATCGAAATCACGATTCCGGATTCTGAGATAGAGGAGGGCAACCCCTCCAAATGTAACCCCCTGCAGCATGAGTGTGTTCAACAAAAGCCGTAACGATGGGCGAGATGCGAGATCGATTCCAAGCCCGCCAAAGATTGAAGCAGCGGCGAAGGTGGTAACTCCTCCAATCAAGATGGAACCGTATGTGAGTCCAATTGCACTCCCAACTGCGGTGAGTCGTGATGTTGAGTATGTCATTTGATGCTATTAATATCTGGAGGGGTTGTGCTGGGATTCTCTCATTCTTTTCGAAGATATGTTGCGAGTACGGTTGTGAGAAGACTGAGGAGTGTCAGTGTTGCGACTGCGAGATGCATGGTCACAATTACTGGTTTGAGATCCCATGTGACGGTGAAAACGTTTTTCGAAGGTGGTTCCACTGTAGTATGTCTTCGCTCATACACTTACTGGGGAACTTTTGTATGTCGACATCTCGTATTGGTACACCACTAATAAAGAAGTAGGGCGGAATCCTATTGAGTGGGATTCTGCTTTTTGTTCACACCGGTCTCATTCTTTGGCTCTGAAGAAGTACAACGGAGGGGGAAACTACTTGAGAATTACACTTGTGTCGGCAGCAAGTAAGAGACAATGCACCCCAACGAATTGGATAAACAATGATTCTATACTTGCCACTCATTCTGTATAATGGCATTTGCAGGCCGAATTCCCACTGAATGAGATTCCGCCGTATCTTCATTACGGAGGTACTCCATGTTCCTGTTAAGAAAGCCCACTATTTGTTGGGAAAAAAGCTATCTTAAAGACTTCAATGACACATCCCAATCAAGGCGGTGAACCATCTTCAGAGGACCACAAACGGGGACCAACGCAAGGAGAAGGAGACACCTGTCCCGAGTGTCAGGGCAAAATCACACAGACTAGCGAGCGGGGAGAGGCTACGTGTGAAAACTGTGGGTTGGTTTTCGAGGAAAATCCAATCGACAGAGGTCCCGAATGGCGCGCCTATAACGCCAACGAGCGCGATGAAAAGAGTCGGGTGGGGACTCCAACGACTCATCTGATGCATGATAAGGGGCTGAGTACGATAATCGGCTGGCAAAACAAGGATGCCTCCGGCCAGGCTATCTCCGCTCGTAAACGTGCCCAATTACAGCGCCTCCGGACGTGGGATGAGCGATTTCGGACAAAGGGTGCCCACGAGGAAAATCTTAAGCACGCTCTTGGCGAGATCGATCGAATGGCATCAGCTCTTGGGCTTCCAAAACCGGTTCGTGAAACGGCAGGTGCCCTCTACAGGCGTGCTGTCAAAGAGAATCTGTTGCCTGGACGCTCGATAGAAGGAATGGCAACTGCCTCATTATATGCAGCTGCTCGACAGCATGACCTCCCACGTTCGCTGACGGTTGTCACTAATGTCAGTCGTGTCGAACAACTTCGTATTCAGCGGGCATACCGACACCTCTCTCGTGAGTTAGGATTAGAAATCGAGCCGGAAGAACCCTCACAGTATCTTCCTCAGTACGCATCATCGCTTGGGGTGAGCGATGAGACAGAACAATTGTCCCGTGAACTTCTGGAGGTGGCGACAAATCATGCGATTCACAGTGGAAAAAGTCCAGCAGGATTGGCGGCCGCAGCCCTCTATGCCGCGGCCCAACTCACAAATGAGAAACTAACACAGGAAACAGTGAGTGACGCTACGAATATGAGCAAATTGACGATACGAAATCGCTACCAAGAAATTCTTGAGGTATACGAGGAACATGACTGAGTGTAAAATTCACTCATCCGGAACACGACTCCTGAGTCGTCTCTGGATTGGACGCCAATCTGATCGGATTCCCGACTCGGGACCACCCGGACCTCCTCGATAGCAGTGTCACCATGTCACCACCACTTCGACAACTCCGCCAAGGGCGTCTCTATCACGACCAGGAGATCGCAGTCCAACGTGATGTTGTACGTCTACAAGGCGACCAGGATGCCAATATCAGAGAATATCCTGACGTATTTCTATAATTCAATGGGGGACAATTCATTGCCTTCCGGAGATACACCGGAACTACAGGATGTGCTTGATGCGCTGGATGATCCAGACTGTCGGGCTATTCTCCGTGAAACGACTGAACCTATGACTGCCAACGAACTCGTCACCGCCTGTGATATCCCACGGTCAACACTGTATCGAAAATTAGAACTTCTCAGTTCAGCATCTCTTGTTGTGGAGCAAGAGACGATCAATCCAGGAGGAGGACGGGTCACTCACTATAAACAATCGTTTGACGACGTGATAATAACTATGGATGACACAGGTGAGTTTTCAGTAAGTATAGGAGAGCAACAGCAGTCGACTGACGAACGTCTTGCAGACATCTGGTCCAAGATGGGAGATGAGGTATGAACGAGATTATAACAGCAATTGCAGTGGTCAAGTCAGTAATCTTACTTCTCGGCGGTGGGATCACTTACATCGCATTCAAAGCCTATCGACGAACTGGTGAGGAGTCGTTGCGGGTTCTGGGTGTCGGGTTCGGTATCATCACTCTTGGAGCATTGCTTACAGGCGTGGCTAATCAGTTCTTCTCGGTCTCATTAGAAGTCGGGGTCCTTATTAACAGTATATTCGTAGCTCTCGGCCTTGCAGTCATCATGTATTCCCTCCACATTCAGAGCTGACAGCAGGTGTCCATGAACCGTTCCGTATCTGTTGCTTGAAGCCACTGGAGCGCGGTTGAACGATGGTTCATTATGAAATAGCGATCTGGGTGGGTGCGACCGCCAAAAAGAGACAGATGATGAGACATCACCTAAATAACTGCTTCAGATGAAACCTTATTGCTAATAGTTAAACACATTTTTGATTAGCTTGTTACCACAGCCATAACTCTTCCACAGATTCGGACCGAGAGAGATGTGCTTATGATTCTTGGAGCACAATACCCGGTAATGGAACAGCGATCGGACAAAAGTGCTGAGTTCCTTCGTATGTTTCGCACAATGGAGGCTTCGGACGTTGGCTACTGAATCAACCTGTCCTGGCAACTGTAGCTTGTGTGGACGTGAACTTTCTATACCTGCCACTGAAAACGATGAGGAGGTTTCGTTTTGTTCGCCTGGGTGTCAGGATGTCTATACAACACTCGGTGCTGCCGAACCTCGGGAACGAGATATTAAACCCAGCGGGAGAGAAAGTGGCCGCGCCACCGAACACAATATAGCAGACAATCGTGACAACGGGCCGAGTGACGGCCATGCTCGCACATTCTTCCGCATTGATGGGATGTACTCTGTGACGTGTGAAGCCTTTCTAGAAGCAGTTGCCAACGGACAGGAAGGAGTTATCGATGCTGAGGCAAGCTATGTGACCGAAACGATACGGATAGAACACGAACCTGACGGAGTCTCCAAGACCGAGCTCAGAGAGGCACTGAGTACGCTCGGGTATACGGCATCGTTGCGTGAGCACGCATCGGGTGCTGGACAGGAGGCAGCAAGTACAGCTCGACAAGCACAAGAAACGCCAGGGATGCAAAAGCGACCGGACGACAATATCTTAGAGTTTCGCTACGCTGTTGGACTTCTTTTCGGCGCGTTTCTGATGATGCCGTATGTCGCGATCGTGTATCCAGCCCATCTCGCCTCGGTTTTCAATTGGGAGTTCCTCGAAATTTTTGAGGGAAGCTTCCAACCGAGTGGTGCGGGTGCGGTTTTTTTCCTCCGCCTCTACCTCGTGTTGTCGGGCATCATTCTCTTTTTTACAGGATTGCCAGTGTTACGCGGCGCGTACATTAGTCTAAAAATGCGACGCCCGAACACAGACTTGCTTGTTGCAATTACTGCGCTAAGCGCCTACGCTTATGGCACAGTCGCGATTCTTCTTGGACGGAACGATGTTTTCTTTGATCTGACTATTGTGGTCGCTGCTGTCGTGACAGCAGCAATGTTCTACGAGTCAGCAGTCAAACAGCGCGCACTGGGGCAACTTACAGAACTTACTGTTTCACAAGTAAATACTGCAGAAGTGTACGACGGAGAGGGAACGACGAGAGAAGTGGCGGTCGAGGAGCTGACATCGGGTGAACGTGTACTCGTCCGACAGGGTGAACGAGTCCCCGTTGATGGCGTACTGTTGAGGGGCCCTGTACTGTCGATGAATCAGTGGTAACAGGCGAATCTCTTCCAGTCTTGAAGCAAACGGGTGACGATGTTGTCGGTGGTTCAATCGTCACAGATGACGCAGCGATTGTCCAGGTTGGAGAAAACGCTACGAGCAGTATTGACCGAATAACGACAGCAGTCTGGAATCTGCAGAGTGCAGATCACGGCGTTCAGCGTCATGCCGATCAGTTAGCCTCACGTATTGTTGGGTTAATCGGCGGTATCGCCCTTCTCGTGGGCATTGGAGCAGTGGTATTTGGAATCGGAGTCCTGGAGGCAATCCGACTGTTCTTGCTGGTCTTGCTCGTGGGGAGTCCGTGGGCCCTCGGGCTTTCGACACCACTCTCCGTAGCGACAAGCCTCAACGAAGCCTTACAGCGAGGTATCGTCGTGTTTGATGAGACCGTTTTCGAGCGTCTTCGCGACATAGACATCGTCGTGTTCGACAAGACGGGAACGCTCACGACTGGAGAAATGGACGTGATCGAAGCTGATGCTCCGACGGACCTCCGAAATGGCTGCGGAACTGGAGAATCGAGCGTCACACCCCGCTGCAAAGGCAATCGCAACTGCGTTTGCCAGTGAGGCGGGGGACACTAAGTCGCCTCTCTCTGATGGCGGGAGGAGCACAGAGAGCGACATCAAACATTCAAGAACAGTCAGTGAATTCACGAGTTATGCATCCGGAATTGAGGGAGTCGTCGATGGCAAAGAAATCCTTGTCGGTAATCTCGACCTCTACGCGGAGCAAGGATGGGAAGTGAGCGATGATCTTAAATTACGAGTCAGCGATGCCCGAGGCTTCGGGCGACTCCCGGTCATCGTCGGCCGAGATGGAACGGCAGAAGGAATCATTGTTGTGGGAGACGAACCCCGAAGTGGCTGGGATGACGTCGTAACTCGTCTCGGAAATCAGGGAACGAAAATAGTCGTCCTGACCGGCGATGATGAGGAAGCTACGGACTTTTTCAGCCAGCATGACTTCGTCACGCACGCGTTCGCAGATGTGCCGCCCGAGGGGAAGACTGCGACAATTCGGCAGCTCAAATCCGAGGGGCAGGTTGCGATGGTCGGTGACGGGACAAACGACGCACCAGCACTCGCGGCGGCCCATCTTGGAATTACACTCGGAAGCGGCACCGCCTTAGCGGCTGATGCCGCAGATATTGCCATCGCTGACGACAAAATCAGTTCCGTCGAGATAGCATTCGACATCGCGAGCGCGGCGAGCAGTCGTGTTCGACAGAACAATAGATTAGCCCTCGTGTACAACGGGTTGGCAATTTCTGCAACGGTTGTTGGCTTGTTCAACCCACTGACGGCTGCCGTCGCGGTAATAACCAGCGGAGGCCTCATCGCCGCTAACAGTTCGAGGACCCTGATAGAATCGTAGCTAACTTCCCAGCAGTCCGGCAACGATGTTGGATAGTTTCGAGCGGTGGTCCGAATCTGGTTGGCTGGATTCTTCCTGAGTCGTAGAGGATTCTATCTTTTCGTCTGAATTCCCCTCACTTTCGGGTCTTTGACAGTAAATGCACATCCTTAGATGATTTCGGTTCGGGCCCCACATGTACCTACCGGAAGTGAGCCAAAGCCGATAGAGAAACTTTCCTAAGAGTTTTGCTACCTATTGCCTCAGTCGGCTGGGACTGCACAAACAGAGCTACTCTCTCGGGTCGCTGTTCTTGCCGAGTAAACGAGCGTCCCGGTGAACAACACGATAGCGCCGACGACGAAAATCACCCCGAGTGGTGAGTCCGAATCGACAAACAGCCAATACAGTGGGGCCGCGATAGTGGAACTCACGGCCACGGTTGCGATATTCGCGACAAGTGGGCCACAGCAACCACAGGTACAGGAACCGACAATTGCTGCCGTTCCTGCGGTCCCTTCAGTCGTCCCTGCAGATTCGTTGACCCGCCAGCGCCGAGCGATGAGAGCTGCATTGAGTCCGACGAGAACACCGATAACACCGTTCAGTATGACAACTCCTGGTGAAATTGCGATAAACATCGGAATTTGCGGAAGAGCGATCTCTAGTGTCGGCCACTGGACGAGTTGATAGACAACTGGCAAGACGACGACAGTGGTCTCTGTCACACCACCATCCTCCCAGAAAAACGAAACATATCCCGTTCCCATCAGGAAAAACAGTGTAGCCACGACGGCGACACCGAGACTGAACTGCCGGACGACGCGATCTTGCAGAACAGCACGGAGGACTCCCCAGGCGTCAGTCCAGATGATGTATCCCACGAGTACAGGCGTACTCAAAACGATGAGGTAGCCGAGTGGGTGGGTGATGCTGGTGAGGTCCGGGAACAGTTCGGGGTAGAGAATCCAGGCACCCATCAGGATGCCGAGAAAGGTATAGCGCGGACGCGTCGGCCATCGGGTTATCCCAACGATGATGCTCACAATCATTGTGAGGAGGCCTGTCATCAGCGCGATGGGTGTGTACCACGCCCGCGGGAACGGCATTGAATCTGCCGTGTACGTGGGGTCGGGCGAAAGACCTTCGAAGACGATTGCACCCAAGCTAGCAAGGACTATTCCCAGGAAGACCACACCAAGCGCACGAGTTGGCGAGAGTCGCTCAGTGCGCTTTGCAAGAGCGCCTCCGACGAGTACCGCTATACCGACCAACAGAACCACGAGCCCGTGCCACTTTGTGACAAAATGTGGCGTTACGGCCTGTTCACCACCATGAGCGGATACAGCAGGTATCTGTGTGGCAAAGGTCACAAGAGTGAGTACCACTGAAAGCACTGACCGTCTCCATAACGACCGTCTGTGTCTCTGGCTGTCGGGAGGGGAACTGCTGGTATTAGCCACCATTAGTTGTTCAAAATAGGCTGTCTCGTTTTTTTCTTTCGCTGTGGGCCGGAGTCACAACCACAAACACCTGACTAGAGAAATCTTACAAATTCGGATATTATATTTTACATTCCTTTTACGATCCAATCCACCAGAAAAATGCGCGATTTCAAGCGTTGTTGAAGAGTCACGAAGAGGTAGCCATCCGGTAGCGGAAAGAAAGATATACAATTACTACACCGAATGTCACGGTGATTAGCCATTCGCCTGCTTTGGCTGTGGAGAGCATTGCAACGGTGTTGAGAGCGATTCCGACAACGTATATCGCTTGTAATCGGCTATCGATCATTAATCACGAAAGTGCTGCTTATGTTTAGTTCTTGATTTCTGTATCCACGGAGTTTGATCTCGTGTACTGATTGTCCCTTAGGTTGAAAAGTAAACTGATCTCTAAATCCGGGAGGTCCTGTGGAGGTCGAGGACCATGTCGGAGAGTATGGTTTCAATTCGCCCTTCTTGTCAAAATTCCGGTTGTTTGTAGAAAACCATCTGCTGAACCTGTGGAGTTTAGACATCAAAAATTGATATCGTGATATACCATTTATCCTGCAGGATTATTGGGGTCATGTCACCCAGGTTCCCACCCTGTCCTTTGGTCTGCTAATTGTTCTGTGACACTCTTCTCGTGTCTGTCAGTCTCGGCCCGGGACGACCTCGCTTTCCAGCCACTCGCGGTCAAGAACCTGATTATCGATCAGGATGTGAAGCACTGCGATTCGAGCAGCTTCTTCTCCTTTCATCGATTCGATGTACTCGATGGTCTCGGTCGTGTGCCGAACCGACCGATGTCCAAATCCGAGCCAGGCTGCTGACTGATCAATGAAGGCGTGGACTCCTTCGTCAGTGTAGCCGAGTAATTGCTCGTCGACAGCCATGTGTTCGTCCCGATTCACCGACGCCCACCTCGTGATTCGGATGAGACTCTGGGTTCCTGTTCTCTGCGCTCTTCTGCGAGTTCAGCAGACCGACCAATCAAATCCCGCGGCAGTGGCCGTCCTTCCTCGAGCATATCCCGATACATATCGAGCCACTCGTTCATCATGGACTGCACTTGATCTCTGGACTGGTCTTGCAACTCATCGTCATCGATATTCTTGAGGATGTTTTCCGCAGGATTCGTCCGTAGGACAACATCGAGTGCCATGTCGATGTTACGCTGGATGAGTTGGTTCCGGTCGAAGGAGTCTTTGAGTTCTTCGCGGGGGGTTTGATCTGTCATTGGAGCGTTTCCTTGATTTGGTCGTCGAGGTTGGTCAGATGCTGATTCACCCGCTGATTCCGTTTCTTCCGTTGGTGAGCGATCTCCGTTTTCTGGGTCTGGATCTGGTGCCATACAGAATCCTCCGTGGATGGTTGGTCAATGGTTTGCTCGCTGTTCCTCGCAACCTGAGCCACTACTGAAGCCAGCTCACCCTTCTCGTGGGAACGGAGGTGTTGATGTATCCCACTTGCTTCGTATTCTTCGTTGCAGACGGGGCATTCTGGCATGAGTCTCCCCGTATTATGTGGTATGTTGACAATCAACTTATTTTTTACCTCTGAGTATGTTGCAATTGTGAACGATTCGATGATGTTCGTTGTGTCTATCAATAGTTTCTTTGTGATTCGTTTTCCCTTCTAGTGTATTCATGAGTCAGGCTACGCTGAGTCCGTCGCCCTATCGCAATTCGAGTCTCTTTTCTGGGTATTATCTCGACGAGCGAATTGATGATCTCGAAGAATGGGACTGTGACCAGGAAGCCCACGAGACCTTCGAGGAACTACAACGTCTATGGGACGAGGAAGGCGGGCTGGTTGCGGGATACAAGGAACATGCGTTGTTGGGTTCGTGGATTGATGAGGTACTTGATATCCTAGGGTTCGGTAGACAATCAGAGACGACAATCCCCCGAGGGAATGGCTACAACGACCGGTTGCTATTCGCCTCTGAAGAAACCCGCCGAGATGCCGCCAAGCGTGGACTGGATGGGGACACCGAAGCGATGTACGGGATGGCAGCCGCTGTCTTAGAGGCAAAGCAGTGGGATGTCGATTTCACCAAGAAATTCAACGAAGATCGCTCGTACCGAGATGCCTCTCACCAGATCAAATACTATCTCGAACGGACGCCTGAGCGGTTACAGTGGGGAATTCTCACGAACGGCAAGAAATGGCGGCTCTACGGGACCAAAGACTACGCCACAGAGGTCTACTACGAAGTCGACCTTCCCGAACTGCTCGAATCTGGTGACATAGAGGAATTCAAATATTTCTATGCGTTCTTCCGGCCCGACGCATTCCGTGAAACTGGCGGAACAACGTTTCTCGACCGGGTCTGGAACGAGTCAGAAACCGCCGCACAGGAACTCGGTGAGGATTTGCAGGATAATGTATTCACCGCGCTGCGGGTTCTTGGTGAAGGATTCATCCACACGAATGACCTGAACATCGACCCTGACGATGCAGCGGCACGAGCAGAACTGAAAGAGCAGTCATTGGTGTTACTGTACCGGCTGATGTTCGTGCTGTATGCCGAATCTCGGGGACTGATCCATCCCGACGACCCTGACGCCCAAGAAGAGTACGACGAGCATTTCTCGCTCGATGAAGTCAGGCTGGAGATTCACGACCGGATCACATCGGGTGACTCATACGACGACTGGAGCGGGTACGCGACCCAAATCTGGGGACAGTTAGAGGACCTGTTCAATCTAATCGACGAAGGCCAGGAAAACCTCGGTATCCCTCCGTACAATGGCGGCCTCTTCAATGAGGAAGAACACACGTTCCTAGCCGACAACGAGGTTGCAGACCGATACATTGCGGAGGTCATTCATCGATTGGGGACGACCGAAAACGAAGAAGGAGAGCCAGTCCCAGCCGACTATGCCGATCTCGATACCCGTCACCTTGGCAGTATCTACGAAGGGCTCCTCGAACACGAATTCCGCATTGCGTCAGAACCGTATGCTGCCGTCGCTGAAGACGGTGGACAGGTCTGGAAGCCAGGAACGGAAGTGAGTGTGGCTGAGGCAGTCGAGACAGTCGAGGAGGGTGAGTTGTACGTCGTCAACGACGATGGTGAGCGGAAGGCCACTGGAGCCTACTACACGCCTGACTACGTGGTGAATTACATCGTTGAGGAGACGGTTGATCCACTGCTTGATGAGATTAGAGCCGATTTAGAGGCTGACGGGCTGGACCCGAGCGACCAGGAGTACTTCGGTCGATTCTACGCAGAGGTACAGGAGTTGAAGATTCTTGACCCGGCGATGGGTTCAGCGCACTTCCTCACAAGTGCTACCGCGTATCTGACCGAGCAAGTGATGGAGATTGTTCGTGAACAGGAGCGCCAGGGCCGGAACGAGCAAACGATCAGAAGAACAATCGCCAAAGAGTGTATCTACGGGGTCGATATCAACGGGATGGCAGTCGAGTTAGGGAAGCTCTCGATGTGGCTGGAGACGCTGGCAGCTAACAAACCGCTGGCGTTCCTCGATCACCATATTAAGCACGGAAACTCACTCGTGGGTTCGGATATCTCGGAGGTTTTGTCGGATGATTCTGAGGAGAACGGTGGGCAGTTGACGCTAACACAGTCGTTTGCCCACGCTCGCCAGCAAACGCTCGAACACGTTATGGATCTCATGGAGGAGCTGCTGGCAATCGACAACAACGACTTGGCCGATATCAAGTCGATGGAAGAACTCTACGATGAAATCCGTGACGACCCACTGTATCAGCGATTGTTCGAGATTGCGAACGTGCATACTGCCGAAGAATTTGGACTGGACATCCCCGAAGGGGTGTACGAGGAGATGGCTGGTGCAATTGAAGACGAAGGTGAGTGGGGGGAGATTCGTGGGAATGACTGGTTCAAGAGTGCACAAGCGATGGCTGATGAGGAAGAATTCTTCCACTGGGAACTGGAGTTCCCTGAGGTGTTCTTTGGATCTGATGGGGATAGATTAGGGGGTGCTGGGTTTGATGCGATTGTAGGGAACCCACCGTATATCCGCATTCAAACTCTTCGAAATAACACTCCCCAGCAGGCATCATACTTTACATCTAAATATCAATCTGCAACAGGGAATTTTGATATTTATGCTAATTTCACTGAAAAAGGTGAGATGCTACTTGGTAAAAACGGAATTCTCGGATATATAGAGCCACACAAGTTTTTCCAGAGTGACTTTGGTAAAGGGTTGCGTGAGTATCTTTCAAAACGAAAGTCTCTTTATAAGATAGTCTCTTTCCGACATAATCAGGTGTTTGAAGGGGCTTCTGTCTATACCTGTCTCCTTTTCATCAGAAAAGCCGAAACGACTGAATTTGAGTATGCCGAGATACCCCCTGAACAACTGTCTATGGGAGAGAATCCATCATTCAGATACATTGAGGCAGACTATGACGATAATCCGTGGATATTCCGCGATGCACAAACTGAAGCAATTTTAGAAAAAATTGCCGACGCTGGTCCGGACCTTGAAACCGTTACAAACCGTATATATCAAGGTCTTGTGACCAGCGGCGACTCGATATATTTACTTGAAAAGATTGAGGAAGCGGATGATGATTACGTAACAGTACGTAGTCAAGAAGACGGTGAGGAGTGGACACTCGAAACAGAGCTATTGAAACCTCTATTAAAGGGAGAAGATGTTCATCGGTATTATCCTCTCAACCCGAATTATTTTGTTATCTTTCCTTACTTATTGAGTGACACGGATGATGGGAGAGACGCTGAATTTGTCACAGAGGATGTGCTTGCAGAAAATTATCCCCGAACATATGATTATCTAAAGTCACATGAAGAATCGATCCGAGCAAGAGAAAGTGGTAAAATGGATCGTGATGGTTGGTATGATTATGTATATCCAAAAAACCTGACTGAATTCGAAGAAGAAAAAATACTGACGCCTGAGATTAGTTATGGAACGAACTTTACTTACGACTCTGACGGATTATACCACAAGACAAAGGTGTATGGTATAAAAACTAACGACAGCTATGTTAGTGAGAAATATCTCCTTCCAATCATTAATACCGATGTACTCTGGTACTTTTTGAAGAATACAGGATATGCTCTTCGTGGAGGGTATTTCACATTCAAAACTGATTATTTGAATCCTTTTTCGATACCCATTCCGTCTAACGATTCTACAGATTTCGACAAAGAACACTTCGTATCGAATTACGAGGGATATGTCTCGGGAAGTGATACTCTTGAGACGTTCGATATTGATGAAATAATAACGGGGGCAAATGAGGCCCTTCCAGAATTAGCTAACGAAATGATAGCTCTCCGTGATAATCGTGAATCACTTAATCTGTCTCTTCTTGACTATCTCGGCTCTTACTCAGAAGAGACTACTCTTGCAGATATTGGCTTTACACAACCACCACAGGGATCAGCTGATTCAATTCTTCAAGAGACGACAGAGCAGAAACCAAACCTCCGTCTCGGTGAGGTCACTGTTTCCCGTGAATCCGATACAACGGTCGAAATCCGATTGACTGCTCGCTACAAGCCCGACGACGAGGATGCGTATGAAACCGACCAATGGGGCTATACTGAGACTGACCCACTGCCTGCACTCCGAATCACGGATCTCACCGAAACCGAGGCGGACCTGATTGAGGCGTTCGTCCCGGTTGCTGTTGACGAGGCAGGCGGATTCGCAAACTTCCGTGAGACTGCGACGAAGACGAATTCGCTGGTTGACCGGCTACGGAAACTGACATTGCCTGCCGTCGATGAAGTTCGTGAGGGCTTGGAGAGCTACATTGCGACCAAAGAACGAGCTGAGGAACTGGAGGCCAAGATTGAGAAGACTGACGAGCTAATCGATGAGATTGTCTACGAGCTGTACGGACTCACCGACGAGGAAATCGAGATTGTGCAAGAAGCGGTCAGCGAATGATAGACACTGTGTGGTCGTGATTATCGCGCCAATTTGCACCAGTCTTGAAGGGGGAAGTGCCATCAGGAAAAGATGGTGAGTGGAGCCGTTCAGCAGATTGAGTGGCACTCCAGCTAATCGCTTGATTGTGTCGGTCTTGATCACCCGTCACGAATAGGTCTGACATCCGCAAATTGAGGACACAGAGGAGTTCCGGCACGAGACAGCCGTCTGCGTAGCGTATCAGAAGCTATTTGAATTTCTCATCTCGATTCTCTTGTATGGTAAATCTTGTTGTCAAAGCGGCTGTCCAGGAAGAACTCGATGAAATGAACGTCGCCTCTGATCTCTACGAGGCCCTTGACGAAGATGTTGAGGAATTGCTCGCGGACGCTGCACGCCGAGCCCAACAGAACGAGCGCAAGACCGTCCAACCACGGGACTTGTAAGCCCGGAACATCAATATCAACGTATTCCGCTAGCTCCGCCAGTTTACCAAAAACCGACCCAAAAACGACTGATGATATTTTGTGAATTGCAGATTCCGTGGTCGTGCCTACCGCGCCAATTTGCACCAGTCTTGAAGCAGGAGTGCCGTCGGGAAGGATGGGGAGTGGAGCCGTTCAGCAGATCGAGTGGCACTCCAGCTAATCGCTTGACTGTGTCGGTCTTAATACCCCGTCAGATATGTGTCTGACTGGTTCCGTGGGGTGCGTACGGGAGCGGTGTGGACTGGTCCTGTCTAACTCTGAGACGGCAGTGACCAACCGGCGTTACGACTGCGGGTCGGTTGTATCGAGTCCCAGTTCATCTGACTCGAACTCTCCAAGTGGCTCATCATCGTCAGTGTTCTCAGCCTCCTGACTGCCAGCCTCCGCGTCTGATGTTGTTACGTCCGACGGGTCGGTTGCCGGAGTGTCTGGGTCGTCAGCTCCGTCTCCTGGTCTCTGTTGGTCTGTGACGCTATCCAGTGACTCCACGGCTTCGATAACGGCTTGGCGATACGGGTCAACTGTGCTTCCGTACTGTTGGCGTGCGAGTTCGACATACTGGCCACTGGGTGTATTGACTGCCTCAAGCCGATCGAGGGTCTGCTGAGCGGTTTCTGCCACCCACCGATTCCGGGTCGCTTCGTCAACGACGGTGATGTGTTCCGGGCGCAGCGAGACGTTTGTCTCGCCATCGTCGGTGTCGTACGTTCGCGGTTTCCCGACAACGGCGACGAACGCAGGCGGGTCGAGTTCCCGCAGGAGCGCCGCGGCATCGGGCTGATACTGCCCGGCGTAGACAAACACGGTGCCAGTTGGATCAACGATCCGGCCCTGCCAGTACTCGTCGTCGCTGCCGACATCGTTGGTCTCGGTTACCGTCCCGACGATGAAGACCCGGTTGGCTTTCGCTCCTGTGGGGAGCAGTGCGTAGACCGGTGCCCGGTCGTCATCGGATTCGCGGAAGGTGTGTGTGGCGTCGTTAAATTCGCGTGCGAACACTCGGTGGGCCAGTTCACGTTGGGGTGCCTGGTCTTGCTGACTCATCTACATCGACCTCGCACGAATCAGAATTTGGTCGGGATCGTCCATCTGGCCAAGGCGCTCGAACTCGTCAACGAGGAGGTACCGGCCCATGATCGGGCCGGACACACGGTAGTACTGCCCCAGCGTGGCATCCTGAATGTCGTCAGTAACCACACTCGTATCGAGTGCGTCCATCGCCCGTTCTTGGGCTTCTGCCAGCGAGATGCCACTGACTGCTTCGGTTTCCTCTTTGCCAAAGATCACGTCCTGGACAGTGTCGCCATCGTCGAGAACGCCTTTGATTCGGAGATCGAAGTCGCCTTCTTGCTCGCCGTGTTCCGAACAGCGTCCGTTCTGGAGGACACGAGTGCAATCGTCTGCAGGACAGCGCTTGATGAGCCCACTGCCTTGTTGGATATCGACGAGTGCGCCAGCCAGTTCGGTGCTGTTGTCACCAACCTCGATCTCTTGGTCGCGGTCCTCGATCGTGGTGGTGGAGTTGAGTTTGACAGAATACTGGCCCTGGTACTCGTCAGTGACAAGATTCTGGAGATGGTAGGCGTGGCCCTCGCTGAGCGCTGGCAGATCGGATTTGGCCCATGCAGTGAACTTGATGGTCCCTGTCTCGTCACCGAGAAGACCAACTTGGCCGATTGCGTCACTTCGTGGCTCCCACAACTCGACGACTTTGGCCGTCAGATCGACCCACTCCTCGGGTTTGTCAATCTCGGAGATGGAGACGGTTTGATTCTCCATATCGCCATCATCCGGGTCGATATTTGTGTCGTCAAGATAGTTGTTCATGATACTGCGGCGAGCTTCGTCAGTCGGTACTTGATAGTCCTCAACGAGTGTGGTCAGTTTGTCGTGAATCTCAGCTGGCTCAACATCGGCGCTGTCGGGGAGTTGGTCACAGATATCTGTGGCTTCGTGGGAAAGATCAGTTTCAGTCATGGTGGGTGGTGTTGTGTTGTCTCCATTCGATGCGACGGGAGATATCGATTGTGGCGGGTGGAAAACGAAAGTCGTGTTGATTGGCGGCGAGAGCAGATGAGTGAAATCGTGACCACGGTTCCGACATCGGTTTGGGACGACAAGCGTGAAATCGTCTACAGGATGCAGTACCACTCCATTCCAAGCATGGTGGTCTTTCGAGGGGGCGTATAAGAACACGAGCGGTGGTCCATCTCTCTGTAAGCTGTTGCTTGGTGTGAAACAGTGCTGACAATCTTTTTGTCGGATAGTACGTGTCTTTTGATAGAAACGTTACAGTATGTCCCCTCCCTTTACCTCCAACAACGACGCCAGTGCGACACAGACGAGTCAGACTCGACGCCGATTCCTGGTCGGGATGAGCGCCCTGACAGCAGCATTGGCTGGCTGCACCGGCGATAACGATGAAGAATCAGACGACAACTCTGCCGACGACACGCCAACCGACAACACGCCAATTGATGATACTCCGACTGACACTCCAACTGACACCCCAACGGACACGTTCGACCCGGCAAGTGACTTGCCATACGGCCAGTGGCTGACGACAGACCAGAGTGGGCTGTTTTTTGCCTACGCCAATTTAGATAATCTTCCGGAACACGGCGTAACTGGCACTAATGGGTCTTCAGAACCATCCGTCGACGATCCGCTGGCTCTGTATCCGCTCGTCATAGGCGGGGCAGCTGTCGGAGTTAGCCAATTGACGCTCTCATTTGCTGGGCTCGGCCAAGCCGTGAGCTCCACGGCTACGTCCGACTCGACAGTAAGTGAGATTACTGCCACAAATAGGGTCATAATCGCCGAAGGCTCCTTTGCAACCGACCAGTTGCACGAACGATTGATCGAGCCTACAGACGAAACGTTTGGTATTGCCTACGAACAAACCAGCACAGACCGTGGGTTCGACCGGTATGAGCCCGTTGAAGCTCCTGATTCAGTGAACGATCCACCTGTGGTAGCAGTCGCAGACGAGACAGTCATTGTTGGGCCAGATACCAGCCAACTCGAGCAGACAATTGCCGCCGGAGACGGGGACCAGTCCAGGATCTTCGAGACAAACGAAAACGTGACAGAACTGCTCGAACAGGCCGGGTCCGGTGACCTTGTAGTTGGTCAGCTCGGGCCAGCAACGGGTGAACGACTATTCGGAGACTTCCAGCCCAACACTGACATGCAGTTTGGACCACAGCCCGGCGAAAACGTGGTGTCGGCAGTGGAGTTCGACGCAGGTGGAGACACGTTCGAATCGCGGTTTGCCCTTACCGCGACCGAACTCAGTGCGGACAGACAAGAGACAATCAAGACGTCATTCGGAACAGCGACAATCGACAACTCAAGATCAGTCGAGGTGAGTGACGACCACATCACTGCGACCGGAACGTATGATATCGAACAACTGACTGAGGACTCGACAAAGAAAGAACTCTCAGAGGCAGCGGCTGCAGAACTGGTGTCGCCAGAGGCGCTCACGTTCCAGTACGAACCCCCCGGTGACCAGCAGTTCGGTGAACTCTGGGTAACAGTCACCGAAGAGACTGACGCAGCAGGAATTAGGGTAGAGGCTGATTCGGGCGGATACGCCGAGATCCAGCCACAGGAACGGTCTGTCGGCACTGATGACAGTGTTGCGGCACAAGTTGATCCGGAAGGAGACTCGGTGACCGCCTTTGCCGTTAACAGCGAGGGTGCAATCGGTGAACTCACGACGGTGTCCGTCCCCACAGACAACTTGTCTGAGAAAGCGGCCAGCCAGGCGGTTCCGGCAGATGCACTGTCGTTTAATTACGAGTCCGCTGATACTGGCGATTTCGGGTCGCTCACGATCGAAGTCGTTGCCGACACTGACGCCAAGACACTCGTCGCACAACCACAGGAGGCACCGAGCCTGTTCACCGACCGCGTCGGTTCGCTGACCAGCGACGAACCAGTCGGTACTGGTACAACTCTCCAGACAGCCGTGGAGCCAGATGGCGATGAGGTCATTGTGTATGGGACTGTCGACAGTGCCACTGGGGAGGTTGCCCGCTGGCAAGGTCCAGAGTAGTCAGGTGATTCTGTTCCCGGGTGTTCATACCCGTCATGCAAGACTCGCGCTGTCTCTCTTGCACGGGAACTTGTGACGAATCACGAACTAAGTAGTTGCCTCGCCAGATGAGAGACGGGCATCTCAGAGAGTGGGAGCAGAGCCAGGAGGTTATTCGTGCGGTAGTCGAATATCGATATGCGGGCACGTAGTTCAGTCCGGCAGAACACCCGGATCAAGATCGGCTCACCGGGGACGTGAGTCCGCGCGGCACGTCCCGCGGCCATCGGTCAGTGGGCCGATCATCCGGACGGCCCTGGGTTCAAATCCTCGCGTGCCCATCTTGGAACCGGGTACGTTCGCACAGCGAGACCCCCCACTGTTTCATCTGTTAGCGTGTCGTAGAATCGTTCACAACTGCTCAGTAGCGATGTGGGCTGGCCGCTGAGGAAACTACCGATAAAACTGATATTCGAATTGGTATGCAACATACAGAGAGTGAGTTCAGCAGTCGATCACTGTCGACTCGTCCTAATCATTTACAAGCTATTACATCAGTAAGGATTTGGTTTTGTTATCGATAATATAAAAACAATTATTCGGTCTCTATTTAAATTTGCTTGATATATTTTATATACTTGAAAAGTGTTATTGCAGTTTCGCTCTACTCGATAACGGGCTCCGAAGTAGACCTGGTTGTATTATCTGAACCGATCTGGGTCTTCAACCTCAAATGTGAACTCTTCTCCCTCGGAACTCCCGTAAATCGTTCCAAAAACTTCGCGGCCGTCGTCGTGCCTAGCCTCAATTTCATACTCCCCGTGTTCCTGTGATGGGGCTGCGATTCCCGTTTCTGAGCCATCTTCTGCAATCATGTATCCCTCTCCATCTGTCGTGAAATTGTTCTCACCACTTCCGCCTGGTGTTCTGATACTAATTGGCGTGAAATCTTCCAGTGGTTCGCCAGCAGTATCGACGAGTTGGACTTCGGTTCGGTAGGCTTCAGGTATTTCGACCCGACCGAGGAAAGTGACCTCCGAAGTTACTTCTTGTCGTCCAGCCAGGTCGAAGACAGGAGGAACACCGTTGAACTCACCCGGTTCGGTATACAATGGTACTCCACCAATAGTGTAGCGAGGCTCGTAAGGATGGTCAAGCACGAAGTGGCCTGAGTCATCAACTGATGTCCGGGTGTACTCAAACTCGCCATCTTTAACCGCGAACGCTTGAATTCCTGCGCCGCTCAATGAGGAATCACCCTCCGAGACGACAGATCCGAACAGGCTAGGTTCGTCTATGGCTGCGAATACGTCAACGTCAACAGACCTAGTTTCTTCGCCAAGCGTGAGTGTGAGGTTGTACCGACCAGCATCGATTACTTCGGCATCAAATTCAGCTGTCAGTGGGAGTGATTCACCTGTTGCAATACTCTCCTCAACCGTGGTTCTGACCGGTCCGAATTCGACTGTGATTTCTGCTGTCCCATCAGCATCGCCAGAGTTTTCGACAAAGGCCGTAGCTTCGTACGTCGTCTGGTCCGGCATGATTACTCGCTCAGCCTGGACATCAACCAAACCAAACGCAGGCTCAGGCTCCGGCGTCGGCGTCTCTTCTTCCTGTTCCGGTGTTGGTGTCGTCGTCGGTTCCGGCGTCGGCGTCTCTTCTTCTTGCTCGGGCGTTGGTGTCGTCGTCGGTTCCGGTGTCTCATCCTCTTCTTCATCATCGTCGCCGGAACACCCAGCAAGGACGATACTGCCAGTGATGGATCCACAGACCTGTAGGAAGCGGCGTCTCTCTCTTTTCACATTTGCAGGCACAAATAGCGGCATATTATATTTTATGAATACCACACTATATTGAAGGAATATCACATAATGAGTTTGTGATTTTTCAAGCAAGTTTATGTTTATTGTCTATCCATGTACAAGGGCTTGAAATATTGGTCTCGACAGGCCAAGATTTGGTTCGCCGTTTTGCAAGACTCGCGCGTTCCATCTTGCACACGACTCTTGACAAGAAGTGGATAGGCAGACCGTGCGATGGGTTCTGTGACACGCTATATATTTCACCATCCCGCGTGCCGAGTGAAACTCCCCGGTATCGATTTGTAACTCGGACTTCGTGAATGCCGAACACGGCAGGCTGTGAATGGTATGTCCGTTTTCACACACCCCACCGTTTCCGCTGTTTCCTGAGAACGTACTTTGAGGGACTGCCGTGGCTCTGTTCGCAGAGTCCTCCGCTACACCCGCAGAATGGGCAGGATTTAGTCCTCGACAGCGGCAGTCCCGACCCGGTCTGAGCATGTCTGCTCAACTCTGGGGTGGTGCGAGATTCTTCATCGAGAAGTCGGACTTGGGGACGTACTCACTGGCGAGGCTGGTGAGCTCTCGCGTGCGCTCGATGTCGGCCAGATTGTGCTTCAGCAGCGGGAGCCAGTCTCCGTGTTCCCAGGTTTCGACGGCACGTTTCGAGTCGTCGAAGGGATCGCAACTCTCGTCGCCAATCAGCCGGTCGTAGACGCCGACGAGATCGCCCGTGTCGCCCGTGTCGAACCGCTGAATGGCTTCCATCGTGTCCGCGTAGGCAACGTCGTCAAACGGCCATGCGACGTTATTGCGGTGACACGCTGAGCGCAGGAACGGGAGGTCGAAGCCACCGTTCCAGGTCTCGCCGTTGTAAGCGGTCAGATACTCGTCCTCGCCGAGTCGCTCGTCAACATACCCGTCGACGGCTTCGAGCAGCGCCGCTTCATGCTCGACGACACGGAGGCCGACTGGATTCTCGACACACTGCCGAAGTTCGTCGAGAAGGTGGTCACTGTCGGCGTGACGACCACCCGTGTTCAATACCATCCAACTGCCGAGATCGTCGGTGAATCCGGCGACGGTGATGACGGCATCTTGTGCAAGCCCTGATGTTTCGATATCGAACGCGACTGGTGAGAGAGTTCCCATACGAGAATAGTCTGTTGGGATGGGAAATAAAACCAAGTAAACCAGACTGAAAGTGTAATTCGGGATATTCCGATAGGTTTGTATTTCTATTATTTCTGTGATATCGTCTATTTACATCGTATTGGTGTTTTTTGGTGGCATCAGACTAGTGAATACTGGTGACAATGCCAGATGGAACCCTCGGTGATTCAAGACGTTTCTCTGGTGACATCCTCCGCACCGTTCACCGCGAGATTCTCTCGCTGAATCAAGATAGCCAGGGGTTACTTTTTGGCGCACCTAGTAGGCGGTAGTATGTGGACTTCCCTGCTCACAGCACTATCCGAGGGTTGGCTTTTATAGTACACTGTGCCGATCACCGGCATCGAACTGGGTCAAACAGCAGTCACCGCTATCGGTTTGAGCCTGATTTTGCTGCTCTTGGTCGGGTCGGGGTTTTTCTCCTCGTCGGAGATTGCGTTGTTCTCTCTCCCAAACCACCAGATTGACGCGATGGTCGAACGAAACCTGCCCGGAGCGAAAGCGGTCAAGTCTCTCAAAGAGGACCCTCATCGCCTCCTCGTGACGATTCTTGTCGGAAATAATATCGTCAACATCACTATGTCCTCTATCTCGACAACTATCGTCGGCTTCTACTTCGACGCCGGCACAGCAGTCATCGTCTCGTCGCTCGGTATTACGTCGATGGTGCTAGTATTTGGCGAGAGCGCACCCAAATCGTACGCCGTCGAGAACACCGAACTGCACGCACGACGCGTTGCCCTCGGACTAACCGCTGTCAAGAAGGTGCTGTGGCCACTCATAACGGTGTTTTACTACCTGACACGCATCGTGAACCAAATTACGGGCGGCAGTCCGTCCATGGAGTCGACGTACGTCACGCGGGATGAGATTCGGAATATGATTCAGACGGGCGGGCGCGAGGGCGTCCTTGACGAGGAGGAACGCCAGCGCCTCCAGCGTGCTCTGCGGTTCACCGACGCCAGTGCCAAGGAAGTGATGACCCCGCGACTCGACATGGCGGCTATTTCGAGCGAGGCGACCGTTGAGCAAGCAATCAGAAAGTGCATCGGGTCAGGACATGCTCGTCTCCCGGTGTATGAGGGCTCGCTCGACAACGTCGTCGGTGTCTTCGACATCCGTGACTTGACCGAGTCGAACTACGACGAATTCGCCGACAGCAAGGTCGAAAATGAGGCCAGTCAGACGCTTCACGTTCCCGAATCGAAGAACGTCGATACACTCTTCTCCGAGATGCGCGAGAATCGACTGCACATGGTCATCGTGGTCGACGAGTTCGGTGCCACTGAGGGTCTCATCACGATGGAAGACATGACCGAAGAGATAGTCGGTGAGATACTAGCGGGTGACGAGGAAACGCCGATTCAGTTCGCCGGTGACGATGCTATCCTTGTGAACGGCGAGGTCAACATCGAGGAAATCAACGAAGCGCTCGACATCGTACTGCCAGAAGGCGAGGAGTTCGAGAGCATCGCAGGCTTTGTGTTCAACCTTGCAGGCCGGCTCGTTGAACAGGACGAGGAGTTCGACTACGAGAACGTCACACTTCGAGCCGAACAGGTGGAAAACACCCGTATCCAGAAAGTCAGGGTGACAGTCGACCGCGACACTGTCGGCGCAGTCGACGAAGACATACCGGACGAGAACGACGCTGATTGACCACAGTATCTCGGCGGGAGTCGCCTCTGCGAGGCGTCGACAGCAGGAAGGGAGTCACATAGAGAGACAGTACAAACTATTAGGGGAACAGATGACGAACCAGCACACAGACAAATGTACGAGAACATCCTGCTTCCGTACGACGGTAGCGATGGTGCAACTGAGGTACTCTACCACGCCAGCGAGATCGCACACTGGGCCGGTGCGACCATCAACGTCATCTACGTTGCCGATACCGCGCGTGACAGTGTCACGGTCGTCGAAGGCCAGACTGTCGATGTCCTCGAACGACAAGGCGAAGATATTCTTGAGGAGGCCGCAAAAACACTTGACACCCTCGGGAACAGGTACAAGACAGACGTCGTCCAGGGTAATCCAGCCCCGACCATCATCGACTACGCCGAGCGATACGACCAAGACCTCGTCGTGATGCCAACCCACGGCCGTGAGGGGGTTTCACGATATCTTCTCGGCAGCGTCTCCGAGAAGGTCGTCCGTCTCTCGTCGGTTCCCGTACTCACAGTCCGCATGCAACCCGACGAACAACTGGCGTTCCCTTACGAGAACATCCTCATCCCGACCGACGGGAGTACCGCAGCGACACACGCTGCGGAGTCGCTGATCGAACTCGCGGCGGCGCTAGATGCGACTGTACACGTCCTGTCTGTCGTAGACGATACCGTCGGTGAAGCGGATGTCCGTTCGACGGCGTCCGAGACGGAGAGCGAACAAGCCACGACCGACGCTGTCGAAACTGTCGTCTCACAGGCCAACGCCTGTGGAGTGGCGAACACTGTCCGCCACATCGAATACGGCTCACCCGTCGAGGAAATACTGGAGAGTATCGAATCACACGAAATAGACGCTGTCGGGATGGGGACGACCGGAAAACGCGGGACTGACCGCATTCTTCTCGGAAGCGTGGCAGAAAAAACGGTTCGCTCCGCACCCGTTCCCGTGATGACTATCGCGGACTCGGAGTGACATACGACGGCCAACTGGTCACAGCAAGCTCGTTATGTGACCCGACGGTCTGCACGGCTGGGGGGAATTATTACGTAGTCGCTACGATATAGCCGACTACACCTCCGAGTACGACGACCAACACAGCCGTGACCAACAGTATTAACGAGAGCAAACCGACCTCAGTGGTCGGCTCGTCGGTGTCTGGGTTCTCTGCCATAGTTCGACGTTGGCACTGCAATACTAAAACTTGCTCTGTTGAATAGCGGCCTCTGATCAAGGTAGAAGCGACACCGACTTTGGGACCACTTGGTACACCCACTCACGAACCGATCTACATTATCCTTGCCAACACAATCACCGCTATTCAACAGAGCACTAAAACTGACGCTGTTGTCAGTGTTGGGACTCACCGCTTTCACGTGATGGCCTACATCTTTTTACACCAGAGCGGTGAACAGCAGGCTGGTGAACACTGATGCAGCGATATTCAATCTCGTTCGACGATGAGCTGGCAGGGTGGGTGGAGTCTCGGGCGGCGGAGCGTGGTGTCTCCAAGGCGAAGGTGATTCGGGATGCGGTTGCGACTGCCCGAGAGAGCGACACCGATCTGGTGCAGACTGGTGATGTACTCCGTCGATTAGAGGATCTCGAACAGCGCGTTGATGCGCTCGAACAGACCCGGGAGGAAGCGGTTGGCGACGAGCTCGCGGAAACATTCGCTGACCACCGTGATCTTGATGTCTCGATAGAAGACGAGACGCCCAACACCGAACCCGATGAATTTCTTGCCGAGATCAAAGCATATCTTGCCGATCAGCGACCACGGACTGAGACCGGGCAGACGGCGATGCTGACGGCGTTCGAGCGATTGCGGGGGGTAAAGAGGGCACAGACGGCTGACCTGCGTGAGTACGTGTATGAGCGCCACAGCGAGGAGTATACCGACGCGAACTCGGTGTGGCAGTCGGTCCAGCGAGATTTCGACGATGTTCCGGGCGTTGAGAAGGCTGGTCACGGTGAGTGGGTATACGCTGGCGACGAGACCGCTCGTGAGGAACTGAATTCGTAGCGTGCTTCGACAGTGCGTCAGCGACCAACCTCTGTTTCATCAACCCCATTTCGAGTATTGACCGATCTGCTGTCTGTCGATTCTTCAGCGGAAATGGTGGGGTATCTGAGAAAGCGAGATGGACTGATCTGACAGCGTGTCATAGAATCAGTCTCACCCGGTCAGTCGAGCTGTGGACTGACCGCTGAGAGAAAACACCCCATAAAAAGGATGTTCGAATTGGTATGTACAGACAGAAATCAGCCACTGGGCGATTCAATCTGACCGATCACGTTGTTCGTGAAGTGCCGACGATACAACGCTTCCCACGACCGATTTACCGGCAATTCTGGTTGTCAATACAATTACCCTCGTCTGTTTACTTTCACCACGCGGCTGCTCTTTATTTTCATTCCTTCTGTACTGAATATCATCCTCAGATTGTATGAGTCGCCAGCACCCTCCAAATCTCTCTATCCAGCCCGAACAAGTCCATATCTGTCAAGAAGATAAATTAGTCAAGCGTGCCCGTCGAGCCCGTCAACCCACAGATATTGTGATCGCCCCTGAACAGTTCCATCAGCGCAACCTCAAACGAGCCATTGCCAGCACAAACAAGCCGCGCAGTTCGCTTGCTTTGCTTACTCCAGTGACTGTTGCAACCGAGATTGTCACTGCGGAGCATACATATCCGACAGTCCTTGATCGAATGGACCGCCTCCGCTTGATTGAGGAGGCACTTGAGTCACAGCCCGCGGCAATTTCCCGTCTAACGCGAGTCTTTGGTTCGTCGATTGTTGACCAAGCGACGGAAATCGAAGCCGCTCGTGAAGAGCTCTCGGTACTGACGGGATACCAACCGTCGCGCCTCTCAGCACTTGAAACCGTCTGTAACGAAATCTCGACGGTCGCTTCGCAGGATGCACTGGATCTCCTTGTTGGAGTCCGTGATCTCCAAAAGCGGTTTCAGGAGCGACTCGAGGGATATGTCTCTGCTGAGTCAGTTGTGAGACACAGTTGCGAACTGCTTGTTGAGTCCGACGGCGATGCGTGGCCCGACATGTACGCTGACATCGAGCGTGTCAACGTTGTCGGAATCAGTACGTTAGGCACGCCCTTGCTCGAATTTCTGCGCGCACTTGAGCGAACGACCTCGGTCACGGTCCACCTGTATCTCCGCGCCCAGACCGGCCCCCGAATCGCAGACCGACTCCCTGCTCGGCTCCAAGACTCGCCAACGCATCACAATGTCAAGACTCCCTCGGGGGCCCCACCACAACTTGCGAAATGGCTAACTACGCCAGCAACAGAGATTGTCGCGGAGACACGACAGCACGAAGCCCGGGTCGCGGTTGCACTCTGTGAGTCACTCCTCAGAGAAAGGGCCACCGTGAGTGAGATTGCTATTGTCGCTCGGGATATCGATCAGTACGAACAGCCACTGACACGCGCGGCAAGTTCCTACGGGCGGCATCTCTCAGTCTGGACGCAACTGGAACTAACCCGAACACTGCCGTACAGACTGCTGACAGCAACCTGTTCGGTACTGGCTGCTGAGGCGACCGGTCAGGTCGATACCGAAACACTGTTTCGCCCACTCACCTGCTATTGGCTAGATCCAGAAGCTGAAGATGGACACGGTAATCCGCCGTCACTGTTGACGCCAGCGGAACTCAGTGATCTTCGACGCACACTCGGTGCCAATTATTCTGGCTCTCTGCAAGCGTGGCGTGATCACCTTGACGCCACACCATCGGTTGCACCCAGTGTCCGGCGCCGTCTACAGCGTTATCTCGAGTGGTGTCACCACCATTCGAGTTCTCCACAACCGGACGATATCCTCTCTGTTCTCGGCCCTGTTATCGATAGGTTTGAACAGGTTGTCTTGCCTGGTATCGAGCGACGAGATACTGCCGCGTACACGGAAACCTCACGTGCTGGGCGGGCCGTACAGCGTATTGCTGGCGATGACGATGGTGAACACCTGCTTCGAGAGGCCCGAGAAAAGTTCAGCAGGTGGCGTGACCGCCATCAGATCGAGGCCTCGTGGGCCACAGTCCAAGAGGTGATCGAAACCATCGCAACAGCACGCCCGGGCCGGCGGGAACACGATAATGCGGAACGAATCGATGTTCTCGACGCGACTGACACATGGCTGCGGTCGTATCCATTTGTTATTGCTATGGGCTTCGTCGACGGCTGCTGGCCTCAACAACCCCACGGGATGTTTCCGCTTGAACTGCGAACTGCAGTCGTCCGCGGTGACTCACCTCAGGCTCGCCGTCTCGGTATCCGAGGCGCATGGACCGAACAACGAGACTATGATCACGCTGCTGATGCAATCCGTACGGCGACAACGCATTTGATTGCAACTCGGTTTACCGAGGATATCGAGGGTGTGCGTTATCAGCGGTCGCCGCTGCTCGATGAGATTCCGACGACAGAAATCAGTGACCAGGCATATCATCACCTCATAGGGCCAGATGCAGTTCTGCCGGGTCACATCCGCGAGTCACTGGCTGGAAGGACCCCTCCAGAGGGGAGTGATCGACGATGAGTGACACCGTGCCTCCACTTGAGGGAACGCAGGCGAGGATCCGCGAGGAGTATTTTGAACACGATTCCGGACTGTTTGTCTTGGATTGTAAGCCTGGCTTCGGCAAGTCCACGACGCTAAATGAGATTGCCGCTGAAACACTCGTTCGAGCCGATGCAGCGGGAGAACAGTGTCCCGAACAACAGCTCTGTGTCGTTTCCTTTTCCCGTGAAGACGCAGCCAGCATCGAGCCAGGAATCAAAGACGCACTCGATGCGTTCGCGGCGGATACTACGGGAACGTATCCTGTCGACATATCTGTACAGACGGCTCGGCGACTCAAGCGACGGCTCCAGTTGACAGACCAAATCGGAACGATTGATAGCGTACTACGGAGTATCTTCGAAGATATCGCAGCAGAACTGGGCTTCGATGGGATGCCGAGTGTCGGGAACACATCACAGCTATCACTCCTTCGTCAACAGTGTATGGCATCAATCCGTACAGACGAATCCTACGCGCGGCAGTGTCAGCGTCTTGATGCTGCATATCCGCCTGAGGACGATGCAGACGGTGATCGTCTCCATGGACTGCTCGAGAACGCTCGCGCCAAGAAACGTGATCGACGACTTTCGACTGCCGAATTCGAGAGTCGCCTCCGAGCAACTATCGATGATGTCTATCCCAATGGGCCACCACAGACCCGTGCAGACCTGCTTGCCGATATTAGTGCATTCTACAGCGACGCTGTCGCCGCAGAGTTTGAGCAGACACTCCCAGCCGACCAGACGACGACGAGCGAGGCCGTCCTGAACGATCAGGATTGCTATCAGGAATGGCACAGTTGTGTCGATGATTTCTGTACTCTCTTGGATGCGTACGAACGAGCGTACGACGACGCCTGTCGCAAGCAGGGCGTGGTCTCGCATGCAGACATTGCCTACTGGATCGCCGAGTACTTCGACCGAACCCTAACTGACGTAACAGGTGCAAGCCAGCAGACAGCAGAGGCATACCGAGACAGAGTACAACGTCGATACGCGACCAAGTTCCAGTCGCTGATTATTGACGAAGCACAGGATATTTCCATTGCACAACACGACGCTCTCGCCCCATTCGTAAGCGAGCAGACCCGGGTTCTGATGGCTGGTGATGTCGACCAATGTATCTACGTCTGGCGGAATGCACGGCCAGAGCAATTCGGCACTGCTTTCGACGGTGGTGAGTACTTCGGGACGAACTGGTCAGTCCATCACTCCTATTCGGGATCTCAGACGTATCGGATGCGTCCAGACATCGCTACGGCAGTCGACACGATATTTGGAGACGTATTTACCGATCTGAGCCGTGGTGGGGGTGAAACCGTCACAGCAACCACAGAATACACGCCGTTGAATGCGAGACGATCTGCTTCAGCAGATCCGGCCGTACACGTTGCGGCATATTCACGGCCGGCCGACCCGCCAGGGACACCGGACTGGTTTGAAGCTGAGCAGACGCCGCTGGCGAATTACCTTGCTGGCGGAATTGCAGACGGCACGCTCGATGTCAACACGGATGGCGATGACACGATAACGGTGCTGTTCTCACGCCGATTGAATATGGATGCGTTAGAAGCACAGTTGAGCAGTCGAGGATTATCCGTCGTCAACGCAAGCGCCCATCTGTTCGAGAATCCACTCGTCACACTCATCTGTCGGGTCGTCTGGTGGCTTGTCGATCCATATGACCCTGAACGGACCCGTGAGTTCATCCACTCAGAGTGCCTTCCCCTCTCTGCAGAAAGTACCGCTCTATTCAAAGATGTCGAGTATCGGATTGATGAGATCAGCGAACGCATTGAATCCGAAGGCCGAACAGCAACTGAAGATGGATTCATAGCTGGGCTGGAAACACTTGCTCACCGCCGCGGACGGCAGACGGCTGATCCAGCCGAGGTATTTGTCGAAAAAATAATCGAAACCTTGTGCCTGCGTGCGGATCCACTCGATCAGAATAATGCACCAGACCAGCGACTGGCAGCCTGCGATGCACTGCTGTCGTTGATTGCCGACTGGGAAAGTGACGACAGATATACTGTCGAGGAACTGGCCAAGATTCTGGAAGGCTACGTCCAGAACCCCACGGATGGGATTGTACTCCCAGTGTCGAACCCCGAACAGTACGATGTCATATTTCGAACGATCCACAATATGAAGGGTGACGAAGACGATGTCGTCTGTGTCGCAGATCTGAGCGGTTCGATAACTTATTATGGACCCCAAAATGAGACGTTCCTCGCCTTTGGGGAGACGTTGGCGCTTGCACCGCCGGAAACAGTCTCGCGGACAGACCTCACACCAAGCGATCAGGGGCCGACACAGCAGAACTACGGCTCGCTTCGATGGGCGAGTGATGTCTGGATAGATGGGCAAATTGCCGGCGCACCATCCCTTAGTGACGTAAGTCAGCGATACTGTGCAGAGCAGTGGCGGCTACTGTACGTGGCACTTTCACGGGCGCGCGATCATCTTGTCATCTCCCTGCCTTCACAATGCTACCATACGGACCCGAACGACGCATGGAGTGCAACAATCGCTGATGCACTCTCAACTGATCAAAGCCCGTCAAGAGGCCAGTACGAGATACCGGCCCTGTACACAAAACACCAAGACACACTCACTGTCGGCATTAACGACGTGACATTTCCAAAGGAGACGACAGACCAGACGAATCAGCCGACACCACGCTCCGCTCAACCACCAGCCGACAACAAAGCCGGATGGACAAGTCGGTACATTAACGGGACATCACTGTACCAACTGACCTCCAACACAGACAAGTCGACACTGCCCCATATCATGGGGCGGCGGCCAGAAATCAACACTGTTGGGAGTACTGCAACCGAAATGGACCTCCCTAGCGGGATCAAGCCAGAACAGCTGGGAATTGTCACGCACCGAGTTTTAACAACTGCTGTCTCACGAGATGTCTCAACAACAGCACTCGAATCGTTCACCCAGCCGCTGCCAGCAATCCTCAGAGAGGGTATCGCAGAGCTGCAGACTCACATCCCACCAGAGGTTCACGAGTCGATCCAGGTGTACCTCCGTGAGGAAATTTGTCCCCAGTTTGTCCAGAGCGACGCTTGGCAGCAGATTCAGCAAGCAACGACCTGCTACGTTGAAGAACCACTTGATGCAGTGCTGGACATTGAGGGGATAGCGATCGAGACCCAAAATCGAGCCGATATCATCTCCGTTCTCCCTTGGAGAGAATGGGCCATTCACGAACTCAAACTGGCCCATAGCCCCATAGACTCACAGACGAAAAAACAGCATCAACTGCAGACTGCGTTCTATGCTTGGGTACTAGAACAGCAACTGCCTGCAGACTGTTCTGTGACTGCACAGCTGACGTATTTAGGTAACTCAGTGGAGTCAGCTAGGGTCTCTCCGCCTGTTGTCCCAATTCCGGAGTGGGTCACGCGATTAGTCGAAGTGTCGCCGTGATCAAATTACTGCCAATTTTCTGGATCAGCAGCGATTGCTGCAAGATCGTCTGCAAATCTTCTCGCATCTTCAGGAAAGAGTGTCGTCATCCGGACGTGTGTGCGACGGGGACTGATATCAGTCATGACCGACGACTTATGATCCGGATCGGCCTCAGCCTTTGTTTTTTGTTCGGCTTGTAGTGACTCAATCTCCTCGATTGCAGCCGGTCTGAACCGATGTCCGGTCCCAGCAATATCACAGACAACATCGGCGTATTTCCCTTTGATTTTCACTTCTATGTAGGGTCGCTGCTCGTCGGTAGCACGCTGGTGAGCTTTCTCGATAGATTCAGATGCCGACTGCTCGTCTTGGGGACACTCGACATCGCCCGTATCGGTGGTATATCGAATAGGATCAACCTCATCGGTTGGTGTTTCCAGCCGCCGATCCGTCTCTGGTGGATTCTCGACATCGGGTCTGGACCTATTGTACTTCCAAGCACAGGTCGGGCAAACAGTTGCATCTAACTTATCATTGTACTGAGTCGCGCTATTGGATTTCCCACACCACGAACAGTCGCCGTCACAGTCGACAGTTGTCCACGAGACGTTGCGATACGGAACCAGTCCTTTCAGATCGGCAATAATATTGTATCGCCTATATTGGAGATCATCGATCGTGTCCTTACAGTGACGGCACCACTTGGTATCCGGGCCACCATGATCCGCCGGTACGCCGAGGGTACCCCACTCTGGATCGGTCAACGCTGGCTCATCAAACTCCATGACCTCTACAAAGTCGGTGGATTCGGCGTGATGACAGGCGTGTTTACCCAGCAGGTGCCACCGGTCAGTAGGTGTTAGCCCCATCTCAGCCATCTGTCTATGTGATCACGGGAGACTCAACCCTATCAATCAACCGCCTCAGCATCCCGTCATCGATCCGTACCAAGCCACTCGAATCCATCTGTCCTGTACTTTGGTTCGGAAGCGCCACTCGGGACCAACTTCCCAGCGACGGGACCCTCCTGCAAATCGAGAATTAGTGGACTATCGACACTTTGCAACTCACGTTCACGTGCTGTCAGATTGCCTCCATCACTGGCCTCTACATCGGCCAGAGCTGTCTGTACTGCTGTGGCATTCTCCTCGCTAACGTACGGGACATCTGCGAGCGTCTCAACATCAGCGTCCCGAATCGCAGCGATCGTCTCGAAGGTATTGACAAGGCCACGTAATCCAGTACGCCCAAGACCGTGAATATCAGCGCCAATTTCACTCACGACCAGATACGTATCCACCACAGTTTCGACTGTGTGGAACTGATCGTTGATCCAGTCAGTCGCTGCATCCACTGTCCGGACAGTCGTCTTGGCTTTCATTGACGAGAGTTCGTACTGCTCCGTTTCGGAATCGTATCTCACCGAGATTTGGTTGTCGGGCGTTGATGTTTCTTGATCGGAAGAGAGGCCGCCGTAGTACACGAATCCTAGTCGTGTCGCAATGGGCTGCTCGCTGCCCAAGAGCAACTGGCCGAGCAGGCGCTCCTCTTGCCGATCAGCGTCGGTTAGTCGTTGGCCAGGCTCGGGCACGACACCAACAAGCCAGTCTTCGGGCACCGATATCTCCAGTAGCGGATCGAGTGCTGGTGCGTATTCAATCGTGGTCATACTGGACATAACCGGTACTACACACTTTAGAACTCTTCAAGCAGATCCTCTAACATCGGACGCAGTTTGTACTTCTGATAGTGGTCGTCTCGAATAGTTTCAACGTATTCGCGCCACTCACTGAGTTCATCGGCAGCCTGTGCTGCCTCACCGGCGCGTCTGAGCCAGCGGACGGCAGTTCGGTAGTTGTCGTGCTTTCCCTGTTCGATGATTGGATCGGCCTGGGATTTGCACGTGCTGATCACCCACTGGGGGCGTTCTGCCGTGACAGCTGTGACGACGGTTTCGATCACGCTGGATCGACCAGATCGGTCGGCAACATCGATAGCATCATCGTAGAGGCCTTCCTGGAGAAACACTTCCGCAGCGTGGCCGGATGACGGGTTCTGCCTTCGGAGGGAGGCAAGCAAATTGGCTCGGACGCCCTCCCAGTCTTCGGCGAGTTCCTCGACAGCCTGGTACGTGTTCACTGATGGACTCTCCTCAAAGGCAGTAATCGCTGCCCGAAGAGCGAGGTCATCCTTATTCATGCTGACTGCCCGGTCACGAAGCCACTCTGCCAGCGTATCCCGATGGTACCCCTCGACTGTCAGCCCGTGTTCGGCAACCTGTACTGCAGCTCCCGGGTGGCCGTTTTCCCGAAGTGTTCGTGCCACCTCCAGTAGGGGTTGCGGTCTGGATAACGTCTCAATGGCAGTGTCGACAGTTTGGTCAATCTCGCCTTCTTGTGCGAGCATTTTAACGTAGGATTGCGACTTCCCAGCTGCTTTCGCAAGGTTGAGATATTCGTCGGTACGCTCCTGCCGTTCGAGGACAGAGAGACGGGATGTGGTGAGGCCATCGATATACATCGGTTCGTCTACATCCAACTCGCCGTCACCGAGATTTCCCGCAAGTGCCTGCTGGAGGGGCTCGTCGTCCCACCCCTGTCGTGCTGCATCGGCGGCCACAGCCAGTGTCGGCCTCCCAGTGAATCGCCTGATATTGTCGTCCCACTCACCAAGTCGGTTTGCCCACTCCTCACAGTCGCTCTCGTCCAGATCAGCCATCAGAATCGCCTCTGTGAAGGTTTCTCCTAGCGTTCCGACCGTTTCGTAGAGTTGGCTGACATCGTGTGGAAGCAAGTCCGCCCAGCGATTGGTTGCGAGTACCTCGGTAATCGCTTCGAGGATATCTAGTGCGATGTCGCTGTCGCCAGCGTCCAGTGCCTGTTGTGCTTGCTCGATCAATCCGTCAAGTTCCGACGCCATGCGCTCGGCTTCAGCGTAAGCGTCGTCGTGTCCTTGTTTTCCTGGCTTTGGGAGCGCGTGATTCGCCTGTTTGCGGATCGATTCGGTGTTCACTGAGATTTCTGTGTCGGTGGCTGTCTCCTCTGTCGTCGAGAGGCGCGCTTCGATCCAGTCTGCCATTTCTGGCCGCTGGTCAGCGAGTTCACTGACCAGTTCTTGGAGCGTATCTCGATTTGCCTCATCAACGAGTTCCGAGATCGTCGGTTTATCGCGCACGCTCTTGGGATCACGGAGACACGTTAGCAAGACAGCAACTCGGTGTTTACAGATGCCACCGTGATCGTAGGGACACGAACAGTCCGTCTGTGCGACACCAGCGTCGTCGAATTCAAGCGTCACCGTGTAGGGCTGGTACTGGCTCCCTTCGACTTCGGCTCGAACTGTCTCACCACGCCGAACGACATCACTGACCGCGCCGCGCTCGTAATAGGACTGCCCGCGGTCGTACGACTTGGATCTGGCACGTTCTCTAATGGTTGCTTCAGTCAAGGTCGGCCACTGCTCGTTACTCATTGTTCTTGTCGCGTGCTACGGCAGGCTCTGTGTTATCTTCTGCTCTGACAGCCGCATCAGTCAGTGTAGTTGGTGCCAGGCGTGAGATCGTCTGGTCGCTGATCAGCAGGATACGAGACGGTTTGTGTACCGCACTCTCCGCAGGTGTACCGGCCTGGGTGCCGAGTTTCGTCACAGTGCTGAGCGTAGCCGACGCTGAAACAGCCGTTTGGACAGGCATAGACGACCTGTGGGTTGGTCCAAGAGATACTCTCGACATTACAGGTGCCGGGATCGAATGCTGTTGGTGTGTCTTGTCCATCACAGCTGACCAGCTTCGTGTCACACTCAGGGCACGAGTACCGCCAGGGATTCTTAATTCGTTTTGATCGCTGCTGGTAGCCCCACTCGGTACACCCGTTCGGACAGGCCAGCAGGTAGGGTGCTGACTGTGGCGTGTTCGTGTCGTTCCGATCGCCTTCTTGCTCCCACGGAATACTCGCCACGTCGCAAGTCCCAGGTTCAACTGCCGATGGATTTTCACCGGCGTCGTAGCTCACAAGCCGGGATTCACACTCCCCACAGGCGTACTTCCAGGGAAACTTGATCCGTTTGGATCGCTTGAGATACCCGCGCTCAAAACAGCCCGCTGGACACGCGAGCACGTAATCTGCATCGACCAGATCCTCACCTTCGTAGCGGGCGGTCGGGTCTGCTCCCGCTCGGCGGGCCGCGTCCTTCCACTCCGGGCCATGGGGCTGGACATCTCGTCCATATTGTGAGATCACATATGCGTGAGCTACTTCGTGCCGAACTGTGTCCTGCCAGTCAGCACTGAAATCGTCCTTGAACAGTCGGCGAGCGATGCGAATCCGATACTGGTCATCAGTACCCTCGCCGTCAGGCCCCTGATAAACTTGACACGCACCAAGTTTCCGCTGGAAGGAGTCAGTCACGTCAATACGAAATGCGTCGCTAGGAAGCGTCTGGAAGTCCGCTCTGTCGAGCGTAGCTCTAATCTCCTCGGCCACGCGCGTCCGGTGATCGCCCATCTACCATACTCTCGACTGGTAGCAATGATCAGTCTCACGGTCTACTACACTCTTGACCTCCTCCACCCCCTGAAGGACGTGGAATCCGGCCATCGGATTTCCGCCGAGTGTGGCGATCAACTATCGCTAGACCCGTATCCGTCGGCAGCTCGCTGGAGATCGAATGCGAACTGGTCGTCAAACTTCTCAAGTCGCTTGGGATGGACAGCGTCACCGAGTACTTCCAGCAGTCGATTCATCTGTTCGTTTGTGAACGAGACTTCGTATTTCAATTCCGTCTGTGGCTCCCAGTACTGTGGAAAATTCGGCAGATCTTGTTTGAGCGGGCGTTCGAGTGAGCGTAGAAACGTCAGATCTTCTCTGGTATCCGGCGAGTCGAGTAGTCGTTCGAGCAGTGTGATGCCAGCCTCCGGGTCAGCAAACGTAACGTGTTTCAGAATGCCCATCGCCCAGGGTTCACTCTCTGTGTCAGTCTGGTCAACGACCCGATCCAGAACCGCCCTGTCAGAGTGCCCAACTGCCCAGCCAACTGCTGCTGCTGATTCCCACCCCCATTCGGTGTCTGCGTCGATAGTAATCTCCATGAGATAGTCGACGACCCACTCGGGGATGGCGTCGGGTCCCTGATTGATTCGGGTACGAATTACATATCGGGCGACGACATTGGCGAGTATCTGTGAGCAGTGGTGGTCATCGACTCCTGGTGGATACGCATCGGTACACTCCCGAAGAAATGTCCAATCAGTCTCTCCACTCTCGTCTGTTGTGGCAGTATCCACTAGGTCGATTACTCTCGGACGGCGTTCTTTCGTCACCTCACGATACCGGCTGCCACCCCCGCGTTCGAGTGCCGTTGCGACCGATTTGTCCCACGCAGCTAGCAGCGTGTATACGTCGGTCTGATTACCAGATGTCGTCTCTTCCAGCGCGTTGGTCAAGGGAGCAATATCGCGTGGCATTGTCAATTACTCATTCATTTTTCGGGATACTGCGGTGGTGCATCGCCTTGTTTGTCGACAATAACCGGCTCGCCATCCAGTGACCCCTCTCGGATTTCCTCTACTTCAATGTGATGTTCCCAGCCGTCACCGAAATCGAACTCGTAGAACAGGGACTGAGATTCGATAAGATCGAGTTCGTCGATAGTGGTTTCAGCGGCATTCCGCTCTTCAGGTGGGTTCTTCCGAAGATCTCGAAACGTGTCTCTGGTTTCCTCGGAGACATCGTCGGGGATCGCGTGTTCGAGAAAGCGGTCGATCTGCTCGTCATCCATGGGAGGCCAACTCTGCTCACCGCTATACATCTCTGGATGGGCGTAGCTTCGAATCGAGATTCCGTGTTCGTCGCGGAGAAGAAACTCGTAGGCGTGGGTATCCCGTCGCTCAAACGCATCGAAGATTGCTTCGTGAACGTCGGTCAGCGTGTGCGATCCATCGACTTCGATGTCGCGCCAGACTTCGGTTTCAGGTTCGAATTCCAGCGGCGGGTTCGGATGTAGCCACACCCGGAAGCGGTAGCTGGTCATACTTCTTCTTTCGCGTCCAATCTTGTAGGTATTCCCCATGCGGGATGGATAGTTGACCGAACTCCTGGTTCTGTGGTGTCGCCTTCTGCCACGATATGTTCGTGGAGATCAAGGATGAGTTCGAGAGGGGTATGCGAGATTGTCACCTCTCTGGCTTTCTCACGCCCCCCGTTAACCGTTTCGCGGCCTAGGCCTCCTTATTACCCATTCACAGTTCCACCGTCGTTCTGAGATTTTCTGTTGTTTCTATAAGGTCAGAATTTGCGGCAAGAAGATATATCGTCATGTGGTGTATGAAAACCAAGTTCTACTGCAGTCCTGCGATTTTCTCGGGAAATACGGTGTGTGTAGCCACTCGTGCTTAACGTAGTAAGACTAAGTGGTTATGAGTACAAGCCCGCCCTCCGGTCAGCACGAATGGTCCATCTCGCTCAGCTCGACGCTCCTCCCCGGAAAGACGGTCTCGAAGCAGCCATTCAGGATCGAATGGCCGATCTTGACTCCCGAAAGTACCGGAGGAACAACGCCTACGTCCTCCGGCTGTTCGCCAAATGGTTGCAACGAGAGCGTGGCGTTGAGACAGTCGAGGCAATCGACAGTCAGGACCTTCGCCAGTTTGCCCCCGCATTGCGAGAGTCCTTGATGACGAAGAATCGGACATCAACGCCGGCAGTACCATCACGTAGTATTACGACTACGTCGCTGCCTGGGTTTGATGCAGCGTGTCATAGAATCAGTCTCACCCGGTCAGTTGAGCGGGGGTTGACCGGTGATAGCAGTCGGGTTCAGGGAGTAAGTCCTAGTGAGACACGAATGGCATCCTCAACGTCGTCCATCTGTGACTGTGAGAGTTGCCCGTACTTTTGCGTGATTCGTGCGCTGATGTCAACAGTACGGATCTGGTCAAGCTGGACATGTGAATCCATCTGTAATTCGGGCATCGAGCCGGGGAGATTCACGTGAAACGGATATCCGGTGTGTCCTTTCGATATCGGCGCAATAATTGTTGTCGGTGAATGCTGATTACCCATATCGTTTTGAATCACCACCGCGCGACGGGATTTGTATATTTCACTCCCGCGTGTATCCTCATCGTGTTTGCCGCCGAGATCAACTCTCACGACATCACCTCGCTGGATATTCATTCGTTGCTGGGCGGATCACCGAGATGGTCGTTTGCCTCCCTGCTGACCGCAGACCACGTCTCATTCACGTCAGCAGCGTGGGACGCGTTCTCCTGATACGCCGCCGCTAGTTCCTCCTCCGTCGGGTCCATCTCTTCATCGATTGTCTCCTGGACGAGTTGTGAAAGATTAATACCCTGGTTTTCAATCCACTCGGATTGGTCCTCGCGGATGGTGATGTTTTTCCGCTCCATAATAGTGTGTATTGAATGTGTATAGATAAGTCTTCTGTCGATCACCATGAGAATATATTGATGGTCTGGCTGACTGGTAGTCGATGTACACCCTGTATTGACCGCTGAGAAGGTGTGAGATTTATTCTCTGACAGGATCTTTGATGAGCTGTCTGCGATCAGTATCTCAACCGCAACCCAGCCAGGACAGAGACAGCCACCGAACCACTTCCCAAAGTCTCGACAGACCCAGACCGACAGTTCTGGAGTGACCGAGAACGCGACGCAATCTGTGCAACGACAGACCGTCTTGTTGGCGCCGCGCTCAAAAATTCAGTCAATCGAGTTGCTCATCAAGCCTTTCGCTTTCTGGTGTGCTTGTTGCTTCTGACCCGTCGTCAGTCATGTGCCCGTGTATTCACGCATCGAGCGTATCGAACAGTTCGCGGTCGCTGTCGTCGTCGGTCGGACTCATAGATTACACCTGCCCATCGTTCTCGAGTAATTTCCGGAGCGTAACGCCCTCGAGCTTGTAACACAACTCGGCGATGTCGCTCTCCTCGTTAAGCTCATACATCGTACTGTGGCCGTCGTTTGTTGCACGACTCTCTTCGATTACGCCGAGTTCAAGCAGGTCGTCAAGGTGATCGTAGACGGTCGTCCGGCTGACATTGGCCTGCCGACTTACATCACTCACACTGAGATCGCGTCCGCGTTCGGCGACAAAGACGCTCACAAGTTTCGTTCTCGCCGGCGGGCCAAACAGCGCCATTAGTGGTGCGTCGTCAGGATAACTGGTCGAATCTTCGGCGGTGGTTGACATATCAATAAGTATTCGCGGGAGAGTCTTAATTGTTGTATAGATTCGACGCCCTTGTTCACCCAATTGGACAGGTGTGAATATTCAGAATGCGTAGAATTCTCATACAGAGGAGCAGGAGATCAAAAGTGGGTTTCGCCTTGATACTACTGGAAGAGCCTTTAATTTCCGCGCCAACGCCAGAAGTCATATCATGAATTATCTATAATTCATAAATAGGATGGCGCACTCACCCTCACGGTCGGGTCAACCACCGATTCAGCAACTCCAGACGGTGGCCGACCTCCTCGAAACCCCGACACTCGCTCGTCTGTACGCCCACCTCTTACAACACGGCCCCGTCACAGTGTCCGAGATTATCGACGATCTCGAAATCCCACAGGGGACTGCCTACGACTACGTGCAGAACCTCGAAACAGTTGGTCTAGTCCAAAAAACCACTGAGCAGCGTCCCTACGAGTACGATGCTGAGTCACTTGCACTCACCCTCTCTACCGATGGCGAAACCCAGACGATCACACCAGCACTCATTGCAGCCGTTGCCCGACGGGATGAAGACGATGATATCGACGTCTACATCGATCGACATGGTCTTGACGGGCTCGCTGTCGCCCTCGAGTACGCCTACGAGTACGTTGATGGGACGGTCAACCATCGGATTGCAGCCCGGGAACTCGACCTCTCGCCGCTTGAAGCCGAGATCATCCTCCAGGCTCTAGAGAGGGTGTCATAGAACTCTTCTCACACCGTGATGATCGTACTTCCCGGATTGTCTCCGCGTTCGTAGTTGGTGATTGCGACGACGAGACGAAGGCACAGAGCAAGAAACACTTGCGCTCGTGCGTGGACGCGGCCTCGGGCGTGCGTTCGCCCGAGGCCGCAGTCCTTCACTGATTCGTTGGTTCGTTCGACTCCAGTACGGCGGTTGTATGTCTCATCCAACGTGGACTGCTTCAGCTGAACGTCCTCGCTGTGTTCCTCGATGCGGTCTTCGATCCTGTACTCGATGTCTTTCGGATCGTCGGTGTTTCGCGCGTTGTACGGGGCGACTGGCACGACCCCTGCGGCCAGCAGGTGGTCGTGCCAGTCCAGCGTGTCGTAGGCGCTATCACCAATCATCCACCTCGGCTTGGTGACGGCGAGCGCGTCACGCGTGACGCGCATCGCCGTCTCCTCTGGCGCTTGTTTGCTCTCGGTGAACTCGGCTGCGATCGGGATCTTTTGCCCGGTCGAGACGATCGTACAGCCGTAGCCGTAGTAGTACTCGTCGTCGGTTGGATCGTAGCACTTCGACGCGTCTTGATCGGCAGGCATCGCCCTCACGTCCGTTGAATCAATGCAGTAGGTCAAGTCGAGCAGGCCGCGGACGGCGGCCTGCTCGACGAAGTGATCGAACACCTCGTCAACGACGTGTTCGAGGTCAGTGAGGAAGCGATCGACCGCGTCTCGTGACGGCGGTCGATCGAAGCCACAACTGAGCCAGACAACTGTGTTGGTCAGTTCTCGCGCAACCGGACGAATCCCGTAGATGTCTTTGTAATAGCAGTGCAGAAAGCCACGCATCAGTTCGGATGGTTCATGGTCTCGTGTTCGCCCCGTCTGCGCCGGGGCGAACACGTCAAACTCCTTGAGAAACTCGAAGGAGAGATGTTCAAACAGCGCGAGCGTCTCTGTTTCCACGACATTGAAGAACGACTCTACCGTAGAATTCTCTTGCAGGGTCGCTGGGCTCATACCACCTCAGCGTTCACCCTGCTTTCTGGTATGTAAACTGTTCTATGACACCCTCTCTAGAACCAATCGCTAGTGAGTACGCTGACACGGCTGCATAATAGTCTCGACGACGCTCTACGATCTTCGACCACTCGTACTTTGAGAAGCGAGTGGTTATTAGTACGATACAGCCTTCAGAGAAACACGAATGGTCCATCTCGCTCAGATCGACGCTCCTCCCCGGGATGACGGTCTCGAAAAGGCGATCCAGGACCGACTCGCCGATCTCGATTCGGGCAAGTACAAGCGCAACAACGCACACGTGCTACGACTCTGTGCTGAGTGGCTGCGACGAGAACGTGGTGTGAACAGAGTCGAAGAGATCACCAGTCAGGACCTTCGCCAGTTTGCCCGTGCACTGCGAGAGTGTATGGACGACGAAAAGTCGAATATCAACGCTGGCAGTACCGTCACCCAGTACTACGACTACGTCGCTGCCTGGCTGGGATGGGCTGTACGTGACCAGTACCTCGACCGCAACCCTGCCAGAACAGAGACAGCCACCGAACCACTTCCCGAAGTCTCGACCGACCCAGACCGACAGTTCTGGAGTGACCGAGAACGTGAGGCTATCTGTGCAACCACAGACCAGCTCGTCGACGTTGCACTCGACAATCCCGATGAACAGGCCCGTCGGCAAGCCTACCGTGACCGCGCGCTCGTCTATCTGCTGGCCTACAGTGGGTGTCGCGGTGCAGAGATTGCTGCCGTCAACGACGATGAGAAACGCAATGGCCTCCGCTGGTCAGACCTGAATCTCGACGACGGCATCATATCCGTGTACGGGAAAAGCCGCGAGTGGGAGGAAGCACCCCTGTTCGAGCCAGCGATTGAACCACTCCGGCGCTGGAAGCAACTGCTCAATCCCGTGGGCGATGACTGGCCCGTGCTGCCGACAATGCACCTCCCCACACTCTATGGAGAACTACCGACCGATGTCAAGACATCACCAGACACCGTCTGGGATGATCTTCGAGATCACGAGTTGTGTCCTCCGTCGTTGGGTACCGACGGCGTCCGCCGAATTGTGAAACGTCTTTGCGCAGACTCTCAGTACGAGTTTGCCACGCCACTCAAACCCCACGGCGCACGTCGTGGGCTTGGCGACACGCTCTACCGAGAACAGGCTGAGCTCGCACAAGATGCGCTCCGACACAAAAGCATCGAGACGACCCACGAATCCTACAGCGAAGAACGAACTCGGCGGGTGAAAGAACGCGGTGACGAACTCTTCGAGTAGTTAGTACTACTTCTCTTAGGTGAGCGATTGTTGGTAGAGAGTAGGTGGGCGATTTCGCGGTGACGTGCGCTCAACTGCGCGACTTAGAAGCCGGGTACATTCGTCTTTAGCTACGCTGGACAAGCCGTGTGAAGGCTGCTCTGGCAGAGTACTGAATCGGTGTAACAGCTGTTCATATCAGACGGCAAGATGGGTTTCGCCCGTCCGGAATCTGAATCTGGATCTATTACGCCGCTGTCTTCCGATTGGAGCGTTAGCTAAAGACGATTACCTAGTATTAAATTATAAATAATATGCGAATGAATGTCTAGGCGTCCTCGCTTGCCACCATGAGGACACCCCCCTACCCCGTCGTTGATTGCCCACTTTCGGGGCAATTTTTGAAAACTGCTCATGAGTAGAGAGTTGTTGGTGACATCATAGCGCAGTTTTGAGGATGATCTGGAGTGCTTCATTACTCATAAAGACTAGCAGGGAGTGGTGTGCGACCCGTTCTATGACAGCCCCTGCTCAGTAGATGAGGGACAGACGCTGATCAGAGCGGAACATCTATTCATCAGCCATCGCAACGCTGGAATCAGTCATGCATATCTCCAACGACTTGCTGTGTTTGTATTCGGCCACTATAACTGAGGAGGACGACACATATACGATTGAAGTGCCGAAGCGCGAGGTCGAACGCGGGAACATCCAGCGTGGAGAAATATACCGGGTGGCGCTTTTGTCTTCCATAGCCGATGCTCCCCCAGCAACCGGTGAACCGTCACCGGGCGAGTCAGCTGAACCCACGTCTGCTCGCCAGCACGGTGAACGAACACACGACCTACCTGTGTCGGAGGGGGAGACACGTGAGGTTGAGATTGAAGGCCTCGGTGACCAAGGCGATGGGATTGCGAAAGTCGAACGCGGCTATGTCCTGATCGTCCCAGAGACAGACATCGGTGACCGAGTGACCGTCCGTCTTCAACAAGTGCAAGAGAATGTCGGATTTGCTGAGGTCATCGAACGTCATCACGACGTCTCTACCCAGTGAATCGCCTCGAAGTCAAGTGGTTCGAGAGACTCCGTCTCTCGTCATCACGGAAGACTCGTCTTCCATACGACCCCGTGGCATTCGCTTTGACCGCCTGTAAATAGGGACACTCGCCGGTGGAGGTTCGCTCTCGTTGAAAACTCACATCGTCAGTCTGTCTCGGCGTTCACGCGGAGGTGGGATGCGAAGCTGGGGGATGGCGTAATCGTACGTCTGCATCGGTCTTGAGCTAAGCCTCACCTCTCGGTTGTGTGGCGGTAGCCAGTCTCTCCTGTAAGATTGGTCGTTGCTGCTGAATCTTCTGTGCCTCTTCGATCAGTCGCTCTAACAGCAGTGGCGGAGAGTATCCGAGAAACCCACCCAATTTGTAAACCAGAAGCGGGGCGTGCGACCGGTTGCGGACGCCGACGACACGGAACGTCTTCGTACTCTATCATCGCGTGCGCCCGCGTGTATCCTCCGTTGAAACTCTGCTTCGATCTCTACAGCAATATGCTTCAGTAGAGATCGTCCACGACATCCTGAATCTTCTTCGCCGATAAGCGTCTAGGTGGGTATCCGCTCGCACTCACAGAGAAGCCGTTTTTCCAAGGCCCCACCCATTGTGAAAGAGCTATTCGCTGAGTGATTTCTTCACATCAGTCGATGTCTCAGAAATACCGATTTGAGCTACCCATGAGTAACGTGAATAGCATGACTCACGTGACAACCGTGACAGACTCAACAATAGGGGGGCGGGGGCAATCCTATTTGCGGTTAGCAACAAGCATCCGAGTGTCGTAGGAAAGGCGACAGACGGGTGAAAGCCCGGCACGCGGGAGGGCCGTCGCAACGTCCTCAACGTGTTCCGTAGCGAGTTCGTGAATGCTCTCTGTGAGGTTCCGTAATCTACCCATATCGCCAGAAGGCGTCCAAATCCCCTGAAATCAGCGATCAAATTCGCAGAGGGAACCGGGGTTCAACAGAGCAAGGAATGTCGTGGTAACCCCGGAGCGAGGACAGCACCGCAGCGAGGAGTGCAGGAGCGACCGAATGGAAGGAGGTCCGTGTCATCGGGTGGACCGCTACAGAAAATGAGCGCTCGGCGAGCGCAATGTGGAAACCGACCGGGCTTGGAGCGCCAGAGCCCCGAGCGCCGTCGAGGACACGCCCGCAGGCAAGCGAGCACCAGGGCAACGAGCACAGCACCGCAGGCCGCCCGCATAAGCATCCGTCGAGGACAGCACCACAGACGGTTCACCCCACAGAGGCTCGGAGGACAGCACCGGAGAGCCTCGATTGATAAGCGCGGTCGGAACCGGTGGCTCTCGTGCAGTGCTCGGGGTGGACCGCCCGGAGGCGACCCCGGCGCAGCTTGCTGCTCCTCATGTGTGGGTGCAGTTGGGTATGTGATGATGAAGTTGCGCCGAAGGCGGACCAGCGCCAGTTCATCTGGCGCGCACAGCGCGCGAGGGATGCGCGGATCGTGTTCGTTTGCGAAAGCTCGCCAACGGCGAGTGGTAGGATGCGATCTGGAAATCGGAGAAATGCGGCGTGATTCTGATGCTGAGCGGTGAGAGGCCAACGACCGCGTGGAGGAGGCCGACCAGCGGTGTTGTGCAGTAGCGAGTCGAACGACCGCGAGGAGAGAGACGATCAGCGGTGCTGTGCGATATCGAGGCCGACGACCCCGAGGAGGAGGACGACAAGCGGTTCTGTGAGGAAGAGTGACGGACGACCGACCTCGAGGGAGGACGCCGACGACGAGTCACGGGGATGCGAGCTGAAAATCGTAAGGACGTGGCGTGATGCTGTGCGTCAAGAGAGGCGGACGACCGACCCAGAGGGAGGACGCCGATGGAGATAACGACGACGATGACGATGCTGTGATGGAGAGACCGACACGACGGAGGTCGACTGTTGTAGTAGTCGAGAGTGATAATAGAAAAGCGTGTGCGTGACAGTTGGAGTACGGCAGTAACAGCGAAGCTGGGCAATGAACACCTGGTGGACTGAAAGGGCGAGACGTGTTCGCGCCGTCGGAGAGTCGTCTGAGTGGCCACTATCTCCGAGTGTTGGCGGTTGACCGAGCAGATATGCCACTCAGCGACCGCGAACCCGTTGAGGGCTTTCAAGGCCGTCACTGCAACGCAACAAGAGGCTCTCCGCGTGTGATGAAAGGGGCGTGTCGTGAGCGCCCCGATGAGTGTGAGAAATGCCACAGTACGACCAACAGTGTCAAGATAGCCATTCGGAGTCGACTGAATCGTGAGGAAGATCTACGCGTGAGTAACGCGCGATAATGGGTTCTGGTGTCTGTCCACGATTCGTGTCGTTCTCCGAATGCTCCGGAGAAATGGTCGCCTCGTGTAAGAGACCAATCGTTGAGTGTCCCGAGAGTAACGAGTACGATGATGCTATGCATCAAAGACGCTCGTCGTGAGAGACACTAGAAATATTTTGAGAGTTGACGATGAATGTAGCAGTGGAGGGATTGCATGAGTGAATCAGAAGACGTAGAACAAGAAGAACTGGACGATCAAGAGATGGAAGAGCTCAGCTAAGCCGATGAAACACGGAGCGAAGAGACGCCAGTGGACAACGAGTCAGGGAGCGAAGAGACAGCAGAAGATCGTGAAGACAACGAAGACGAGGACGTTCTCAGTGGGTTTAATGATGACGTGTCCCTTGGACTCGAAGGCTCAAGCTACGTTAGATTCAGTCCAAAGGGCGAGAGGATATCCCCTAACTCCCACCTCTCACAGCGTCACCTCAGGGGCTACTACGCCTATACTATCCTCTACAACGAGAGCGAGAACGAGCTCTATCTGAAGACGCTCACGGAGGAAGAGACCGAACAATTGAGAGCAGAACGCCCTGGAGCAAAGATCAAAGAGATTGATCTGGAGGATAAGAACAGCGTCTCTGAGATGGCAATCAGAGAGATAGTGAGACAGTTCAGTATCAAAGACCAGTTCGATGATGAGCTGAGCATGCGCTATTATCCCGACTGGGATGATGAACGTGAGTGTGTCATCGTCGACCTGGACGAGGAGCCAAAGAAAGTTGGAAATAGAAACAACAACGACGACAGTGACGATGTAGAGTCCGTGGACGAGTAAGAAGACAACAATGGTAGTGGTGTTCTGACACCGAAAGAAGAGAAGTATACAACAACAAGACGATTGCTCTGCTACCGAAGAAAGATAGCAAGAAGCCTCCAAAGACACTCCACTACTATCCCCATCACCTTCTCAAAATACTGTGAGAAAAGTGGCGAGGTGAACAAAACAGAGCAGTCAAGGAACGAGCGTCACAGACATACGATACTGCCACACCCTCAGAAGAACGGGTGTGAACCATCCTAAGCGCCGGGCTGATCCCCGCGCTACATGCTCACTGGTTGGCGTCACACACGACTCCCACTCTCCTTCTACTCCCATCCCACCCCACCACTCACTCCCCGGCCAGCTCTATCGACCTGGCCGCCCGTGGCGGCCAGATCGAGAGGGGGGACCCACAGACCCAACGAACGTTGGGTCGAGGACCGTCCCTCTCGTACGCGGACACAACACACTCGTGCAGGAACGCGACGATGGATACAGAGTCGGACAGTCACGAGACAGGCACCCGCTGATGCATCAGCGCAACAGCGGATTGAAGCGTCTGATGCATCAGCACAACACGAGTGTGTAGGCGGTCAGTGATGCATATGTGGCGCATATGAATCATCTGGCCCCGCAGTGTCCGCGCAACACGTCGAGAGAGCAGCCGCGGAGACCCCCTCAGAGGCACCCGGACTGTGCCGCTTGAACAGTCCCACAGCCCCCAGCCCCAGCTGGCGTCTGAACGAACCTGTTACTCTGTAAATAGATTGTTTGAGAAAGTGATCCTGAAATATGGCTAAATGCCAACTCAGGTGGGGGGTGTGATGGTACGAAAATCGGCCAAATAACTGCCCCATATACCCCTCTCACGACCTTAGATTGCTTGGGCCAGCCTATAACGCGTTCTAAAACAGGCCCACAGATTCTCAAATCGCCGTTTCTGACGGTCTAATTATGTGAAAATAGTATACGCAATCATCGCTATTATTGAACTGCTCTGTGTACTGTGATTCTGTCGTATACGCAATCGTCGCTATTATTGAACCGCTCTATGTCATGCGGTTATGTGGGTTATAGTTTCAGCACCAAACAGACAGGAAGATTATATTACCATGAACCATTTTTTGAATCGTATACGGAACCGTCGCTATTATTGAACCATGTCATGTACTGCGATTCTTTCGTATACGCAATCGTCGCTATTATTGAACTACTTTGAGTACTACGATTATATTGATTAACTGGAGTAATGTACTTCAGACAGAATGAAAAATGCTCTACAGTAATCAAAAATTCGTATACGCAATCATCGCTATTATTGAACTGCGTTGTGTACGTCGGTTCTGTCGTATACGCAACCATCGCTATTATTGAACTACGTTGTGTGCCGTGATTATATTGATAAACAGTGGTAATGTATTTCAAACAGAAAGAAAAATGTTTTGTGGTAATCAAAAAATAGTATACGCAATCATCGCTATTATTGAACTGTACTGAGTACTGCGATTATAGAGTATACGTAATCGTCGCTATTATTGAACTGTTTTGAGTACTTCGATTATATTGATTAATACAGGTAATGTATTTCGAACAGAATGAAAAATGTCCTGTGGTAATCAAAAATTCGTATACGCAACCGTCGCTATTATTGAACTGCTTTGTGTAGTGTGATTCTGTCGTATACGCAACCATCGCTATTATTGAACTGTACTGTGTATTGCGATGATAGCAATTACCTATGATAATATGCCATTATTGGGGTCATTTTCCGCCTATACAAGAAATTATTGCTGGTTGTTGAGTGAGTTGGCTGCCTCTATGAGCACCTCCTCAGAACCCGCTCCAAAACTCCGCTTGGAACCTCCACACCAACCCGAAAAAACTACCGCCGACCGTACCCGTCGTCGTCCTCGCTCAGTCGGTTGTACACATCGTCGCTGAAATTCAGACTTTGGTAGATCGAGTAGTCACAATTTTCTCGTCCGATACACACATCTTCGAAGTTGCGATTGTCGTTGTTACAGCCAACCGGCAACGGTGACTCACCTCCGATGTCTTGCTTCTTCTCGTACCGGACTTGATAGTCCGTTACCTTCTCTCGATACCAGGGGTACTGCGAGAACCACTCTTTGATATCTTCGACGCTGAAGTCTGTCTCCAATTCCAGGATGATACGAACCATGCTGAATAGGTACCACCGCCGTGGCGCTGAGTCCGACATAGCCATCTCGTGAATGTTTTGCATACACGGGAGTTCCAGTAGGTCTTCAAGCTCAGTCACTTCGACAACCTTCGCGTTCGACTTGTGGTACTCAATCAGATATTCGTTCGGGTCAACGTGAGTGTCCACCTCCACATTGTCCACGTCGCTATCGTTCGCCAGATCAACGAGTACCATCCCAACTCCTTGGGGAGAGGTCAACCCTTCGAGTGTCTTCTTCACCCAGTCAATGTCAGTCGCCCCGTGGAAGATACTCGTCGCTCGTGCAATCTGTTTGCTGGTCAGCGGCTCACCAAATGCTGCCACTTCTGAGTCCACGTGGTCTATCGCTAGCAGGATCGCTTTCAACTTCGGCGGGTACCGGTGGGCTTTGAACACTTTGTCTGCTTCGCCGTACTCAATCCACTCCGCGATTTTGTTATTGATTCCCGTGAGCGCATCACGGTAGGTGTCCAGTTTGTCTTCCGGAATATTGTCGTAGACGATTTCTTCTAGACACCGCGCCACACCACTCCGCCCGAAGAATGCGTCCCGATACTTTTCGACGTGATCCGAGAGGGGAACGTAGACGTACTTCCCCCTGATGATGGATTGGATGTCGCCACCTGGCTTGTTGTCCTTCCGGGCTTCGCAATGCCGGTTCGCGTGAGCCAATGGCACCTTGAAGAATTTTGCATCTCCCAGTGGTTCGAGTGTGTCAATCCCTTCGACTGGCTCACCAGCTGGTGGGCCGTACTCATCTTCCTTATCTCGGTTGTAGACAACCGTCCCCAGAGCTGTGTATATCTCGTCACCATGCTCTGAGGTACGGGCCGCCCGGTAGACATTATTGAGATAGTATTCGTGCAGCCGCTCATGGATGATGCAGTCGCGGCTGTCCTTCTGTATCTTCGGGTGTCGCTGGACCAGCACTGAACCGAATGTCATGAGTAGCATGAGCCGACCGGGGTCTGGATTCGTGAGGTCAATGTCCGTTGCATCTTCAGGGTCGGACTCACCCGCAAGCATTTCATCCAGTTCTGGCTCTTGGAAGGCACAGGCAGTGAACTCCGCCACGTCGTTGATCATCGCTTTCTCGTTTGCCTCCCCGTTCGTGCTATAGTACTGTGCGCCCCGCTCAAGCAGGAGCCGCCGATTCAGTTTCGAATGGTTGCGCGGATTGACTGCCACCTGCCATGCACGGACCACGTTTTTCGTGGGGTCTTTTGTCACCATTGAATCTCACTCTCGTTGTTGCGTATCGACTCAGGAAGTGCTGGCTCCTCAATGAAGTTGAAGTCTCGCTTGCTTATTGGCGTGACAATTCTGTTGACCTCTGTGTGCAGACTGTATGGGAGCCGGATAACACGTGACCGATCCCAGGTGACTTCATCGTCAATCGGAAAGCCAAGTCGCTCGTTGATGTATCGGCCAATATACTTGCGAGACTGGTGAGTCAATTTGAGGTAAGGGTCATCCGACTTCGCAAAGATGTGGACTCCCTGGCCACTGTAGAAGACATCCGCACTGTCGAAGCCAACGGTGTCGGTTAGCCAGTCTCGAATCTCGAAACCGTTGTGGATGGCTTTGCGGATGTCTTGAAACTCGTATGCGTATTCGTTGGTGACCGTCTCTGAGACAGTTCGCTCAGCGGCCTCAGATTCGTCGCTGTCCGATTTCTCGTCTGCGATGGTCAGTGGGACATCTGTCTCGGCATCGACTGCATCTGCACGGGGTACTGCCACTGGAGCAGGCTCAGAGGAGAATACATTGTGCTCTCGCAGATGCTCTTCCTCGATAGGGGCAAGTGGAATTCCAAAGGGACGCCGTCGTGAATTACCGACTTACACCGACAACGCCGCGAGAAGCCACTCATCCTCCACTGTATCCAAGACGACCGACGTCGTCAACGTCTGGGAGAGCAGTGCGAACAATTCCATCTGATTCATCGTCAAATTGTATCGACTCACCACCGTCTCTACCAACCCTTCCAGTGTCTCGTGATCGCTGACCACCTGCTCACGAATTGCCAACCGCGTCAGTTGCAGGTCGTGTTTGTTCTTCAGCCCCAACTGCTGTGCTCGCCAGTCTTGTGTGCCGTCTCGTCCCTCACCTGTGATTCCTTTGTGACACGCACGACACAGACAAATCCCCTGGTCTGGATCACGATGCCAGTGGTGGTAGTCGAACATCTCAATACCAAACTCCGGGAGTGATCGCCGACACAGCGGGCAGCTGACTTCCCATTCCCACCCAAACTGCTTTGCCTGCTTCGTGTACTCCTCAGTGTACTCTTCCGTTCGAGGGTACGATTCACCAGTCATGATTCCCGTCCACAGATGCCGATCCCAGTAGCCCGTCGTCACCGACTCTAACTGATCGACACTCGGTGCCGTCTCCAATGAAGTCGCAATCGCCACGACACTCCATCGCTGCAGCCCTGTCTCGCAGTTCTGACACTCCTCTTCGAAGTGTGCCAATCTGGATGGGAAGCCATCTCGGTAGCGAGTGATCACGTCACCACAGCCCGGGCAGAGAATCGACACTGGACGCTGCCGTAGAACCTCACCCTCTTCGGCTGCCTCCAAAACCACTGGTTCGACCGAACACGAACTGCTCTCTCCAAACGGGTTCTTTCCCGCCGTGATTGACGGCAGAACCTCCTCGAACGCCACCCGCTGATCCCTATGCATCACTGTCACCATCGCTGCGAGAGTTACCTTGTCCAGAATCGAATTCCTCCAACTCTCCATCACTCTCTTCAGTCTCTAGACTCGCGTCTTCTATGGTCCGTAGATCCCACGATGTTTGCTCCTCCGTAAGCTGGGAGTTCTTGACGCTCTGAGTCTCTGAAACGGAATCCTCTCTCGTCCGCCCCGCATCGGTCTCACTACTGTGATCTTCAGTACCCGTGTTCGTCGATTGTTGTCCAAGGTACGGCGTAATGTCCTCACTCTTTGCGTACGCTCGCAGCAAGTCCGCCGACGATTGCTCGTCATTCTTCTCGTATACATCCGCGATGTTTCGGCTCAACAACTGCCGGGACAGGTTATTCGACTTATCTGCCAGCGCATCCACCGCTGCGATGATCGCCGCCGGATCCTCGCGTGACTCTTCACGATCTGCCCACTTTTCGAAAGGAAACCCGAATGCTTCCCCCCGCTGGCGCATCCGTGGAATCTGTTGGCGATTCCGCCCAATGATCCCAGCAATCACAGCCTCATGATCCTCAACCTCGTCCGCAAGCTGCTCGCACAGTCGACGTACCAACTCGTCGAGAATCCGACTCTGGAGTTCTGCCGTCCGCACTGGTATAACTCCACGAGCATCGTGTTCGTCTGGGACTTGCCACGGCAGTCCGTAGGTCTGATTCATCCGGTCCTTCACGACAATCCGCTCCTCAACCGTTGGCTCCGAAACATCCAGAGCCATCAACAAGTACAACGCCTGTCGCACCCCCGGCTTACTGCGCAAATTGACGTGCTCCAAAATCTCACCAGTCGTCGCCGGCCCCTCCTCTCCGAGGTACTGCAAGATCTCTGCACGGTTGGGCTCAAGCGTGACACTCCCGAGGCGGTTTTTGATCTGAGGTCTGAGATCCTCCGTCGTCGGCATCTGCGCGATCCAGACACTACAGCGGAGACACCGCGTCTCTAAGTCTGTGAGGTCAGGCTCACCATCCCCGCCTCCATGCTGTTCAATCTGCTGGACGAGCAATTGTGCCGAGCCATTGTGAGCGCGTCCTTGACAGCCCTTGATGCGGCATCGATGTCCATCTCGCTTGAGAACCTTCTGTCGGAGATCCTCAGGAATCGAGCGGTGTTCCATGTGAATCTGCTCTTCCAGATCCGCTCGATCCTTCTCAGACTGCCCCGGCTCGGAGTCTGTCCCTCTGTTACTCGCCATTTGCACCCACCTCTCGTCGTGTGTTGTTACTCGATAGCTGTCCGTCGATCGTACCGGAGCTTTCATTTCCGGTGCAGTTGTTAGATTGCATTGCTTCGTCATCCGGCGAAGCGCGGGGTCGGTGTCCTAGCACCGTCCTCATCTTCTGTGAGGTACCCTGCTTCATATTCTTGTACAGTACCCAAATGTATAAACCTTAGGTTCTATGGTGGCATATCTAGGGCTAAACTATGCTGGCAAAATGAATTAGTGTATTGCCACTAGACTCAAACCAAAGATACTGATGCTTAGCGAAGATGACTTGGCTCCTGCAGATGAGGAGTTGCTCGGTTTGTTACAAGAAGGTAGAATAACCGCACCATATGCCGCTGAGGAGACTGGTTATAGTACGCAGTACGTTCGTGAACGACTGACCCGAATGGTTGAACACGGAAACGTGAAGAAAATACACGAAGGATTATACGAAATTATAGAAGACCCTCGGCGCAGATGACGAGACTGACCAGACTGTTAACTGGCTGCTGGTTCGCTACAATCTAGCACTTGGCTAGGCCGTCCTATACGACGCCACTGAAATGCGTATCCGTATCTGGGATTCCTTCGGGACGGTGTTCAGCCACGACAAGCTGTTCGGGTTGATGCACCACATCTATCCCATCGACACCAACGGCGGCCGTGTAAACAGTACGGATGCGGCGGCCAGCTACGAGGCCGTACTGGACGGGCCAGCCTCGCTGTTCTCGAAAACACAGAAATACGGCATTCGCATGGCTACGTTCCTCCCAGCGCTGCCACTGTGTAACCGCTAGGAGATGACCGCCGACATCACCGCAGATCAGCAAAACACCGACACCCTTCAATTCACACTCAACACCCATGACGGACTGGTTTCGCACTACAGTGCGGGCGGGGAGTTCGACAGCGATGTTGAGCGCACGCTCGCCCGAAAGTGGAAGCGATCAAATACCGACTGGGAACTACAACGCGAGCGGGACGTGTTCGAACTCGGCAAAAAAGTGATTATTCCCGATTTCGCCATCAAACATCCTGATGGCCGACGTGCGATTTTAGAGATTATCGGCTTCTGGACCCCGAGTATCTGGACGCAAAACTCCAGAAACTCCGTCAACTAGACACGGACTACTTCATACTGGCAGTCTCAGAGCGTCTGGCTTGCAGCAGTGACGACTTCAGCCAGGCCGCCGACCGCATCCTCTGGTTCAAGACCGGTATGCACGTCTACGATCTCGTCGAGTTGGCCGACCAGTACGCGAGCGAACCACATCAGAAGGATCGTCCGTGAATATCACCATCGACGATGTCTAACGTCTGGTAGAGAGTCGAAAGGCATACCCCGACATGCGTTCGGTTTTAGCTTCGGTACTTCCTGACCGCCGTAATCGGCGCGATTGAATCACCGAATTGATGACGAGAAAGTGTCTGGTTCTGGATGTGTTCAGCATCCCCGAACCAGACGGTTACCTTTCGGCCTCAGATGTCAAAGACGTAGCGGAAGAAGTCATTGCTCCACTCCCGTTGCCGGGTGTCGAGGGGACCCCTCGACCCCGGCGACATCTGGCTCGTCGTCATCCTAGCCTGCACCAATCAGACCTCGATTTGGGAAAGGTGCAAGGATACCGACGGCGCACCCTGTGACGATACCGTTTTCAACTGGCTGCATACGCTCAACCGTCACTGGCTCGAAGTCGTCGCCAACCTTCTGCTTGGACGCCTTGCCATGACAATTCTCGACCCTAACCGGTCGAGAATCGTCTCTATCGACTTCATCGACAACCCCTATCACGGCGAGCACTACGCCGAAGAAGGCGAACTCTGCTCGATGGCTCCCAAAGACGGGACAACGACCTGTCACCGCTACTGCACTGCATACGTCGTGTCCAACGAGAAGCCGGTCACGCTGGCAATGACCTACGTTCGCAACGACGAAGACGAGGCCGACGCGGTCGAGCGCGTGCTCGCCCGCGTCGAGAACTATCCCTTCGACATCGACCTTCTGCTTGCTGACAGCGGGTTCTACAACGAGCGCGTTATCCGCCGCGCTCGTGAAATTGGTGCGACGGTTGTCCACGTGCCCAAGAAGGGTGAGCGGATGAAGGACAAACTCGACACCCACAAGTCGTACATGACGGTCTATCGCATGTACAAGGACAGCGAGCGGGAACTGCGCTTCCCGCTCGCGGTCGCTGTCTCGTATCAGAACGGTGATCGAGGCAAGCACGGCGAGGTTGTTCGTGGCTACGTCGCTTGTGGAGTTGCCGAGAAGTCAGCCAAGCAGGTTGAACGCCTCTACAGGAAGCGCTCAGGCATCGAAACGACCTATCGGTTGCTGCGGCAGGCACGCGGAATCACGACGACACGTGATCCCGTCGTGCGGTTTGCCATCATGCTCGTTGCAGCACTGTTGGAGAATCTGTGGCTGGTGCTGCGGTGGGCGGTCGTCGCCCGCCCACAGCGGGACGGGCGCGACCTGCCCGAGGAGTTCACGTTCAACACGTTCTGTGACTGGATTCGTCACGAGCTGGAAGAGGAGTTACGCCGCCGGTGGAGGATCAAAGCGAACGGTGTTGGCGTGCCGGCGTCACAGGCAACTGCCGCGGGCTGACCGGAGTCAGCCCACGGCCTGCCCGTTGGGCAATAAGCGACAGCTTTGGGCAGATACCGCCGGGAGCCAGTTGCTATCGTCTGTTCGGAGCGGTGAATTGGAACTGCCTCGATCTACTCTGTGGTAACAGCAGAGACTGACCGTCAAATTATACAGAACCAGCCCTCGATCATCTAGGTGGCCCAATCGCACTTCTGGCACTCGCTGATGAGACGCCCACGGTCGAGTTCAGACTGGGAATTCGTTTTTCGACGTAAAATCCACGCAACAGAAGCGGTTTCTTCACCATCTTTACCGTCTGAACCCGAGGGTTGCCGTTCGGATAACGTCCTCTAGATTGACGCTCCGGAAATTGCTCGCCCGACATGGCGATCAGTTGTCGACCTCTGCGCGTGAGGACTCACAACAGCGTCTCCACAGTCGAGATACTGTCTCGACAATCACAGAGCAACACGCTCGCAACACTGAAGATACCTTGGACACACTCGGTCCTGATGATTCGGCACGAGATGTACTCGTATCGATACGCCGTTCACGGACAGAATACCGAACATACAGTGATTTTTGGCCGCAACAATAATCATGTGAGTTCAACAAGATTTTGATGTATCCCGCCGGAGCCCGTCTGAGGTGACATACTCACTCTGGCAACGGTGGGATGCCGTAATCCTCACGAAGTTGTTTCGCTCAATTCGGTAAGAGCCCTATCCAACAGAGTGTTCAGACAGCTTGAAGCCGAAGCCTTCGCTGATTCCTCAGGCAATCTTACCAAACAATCAAAAGGGTATGCACTGTAATGTTAGGTAAGAGTTTCATACCGGTATGCCATCCCCTTCTGGGAGTTCCAAATCTCAGTAACACTCAATACCCTCCACCGTTTCCGGAGCTTTCACCGAAATTTTCGCAATAGATTCGCGGAAGCCAAACTCAATAGTCGGAGATACCGGACTGGAGAAGATTGTTATCATCAGCTGTCGACTTGATGATATCCGAGAGTTCTTCGAAACGAGAAGTTGAATTAAGGACATCAAGAACCGTTTTCAACGGGATATCGAGCTCGTACTCGTGATACCGGCCAGCTGAAAGTCCCTCATTGCGTTCGTTGACACTGATAAGCCCGAGCATATGCATATCCGAAAGATGATCACGAACGCGCCGTTCGCTTACACTATCAGCGTCAAGTCGGTCACAAACCGTCAGATACCGCTCATAAAGATCACGGGACCGGACGGGTACCTCATCAAGTGCCTGGTGATAAGCGAGCGCACAGAGTACTGCGTGGCCCTGTGTGGTCAGTTCCTGCATTCCTTGGTAAAGCTGGTTCTTTTCGAGTTCGTCTTGTGCATCTCGAACATTCTCTTCAGTCACAGTTTCGGAATCCTTGGCTTGCGTGAGTTCGCCAGCCTCACGAAGCAGCCGAATCGCCTGCCGAGCAGATCCCGTGTCTTGAGCAGCAAACGCCGCACAGAGTGGAACAACATCGTCAGTGAGAACACCATCATGAAACGCTTTCTCGGCCCGTGGCTCGAGAATCGAACGTAATTGATTCGCGTCGTAAGGCGGGAAGAGAATCTCCTTTTCAGCGAGCGTATCCTTGACCTTCGGCGAAAGATTATCACGGAACTTGAAATCATTGCTGATGCCGACGATCACTGGACGGACAGTGTCGACATACCCATTCGACCGTGCTCGAGGAAGCCCGTAGAGGATGTCGTCAGAATGTCCGATGTTATCGATCTCGTCAAGTACAATCACGACTGTACCACCAAGCGCGTCGAGTTCTTCATAGAGAAGATCAAAGACCCGTTGCTGTGAGTAGCCGGTTGTACTGATACGATCTTTATTTTGATTTTTGCGAAGTTCATTGACAAGGGCAACAGCAACCTGATAAGACGAAGAGAGGTTCTCACAACTGACCCAAACAGTTGATAAATCTACATCGTCATACCCGACGGCGGAGTTCTCCAGATGTGATAGCATATACTTCGTGGCGACGGTTTTCCCTGTACCCGTCTTGCCGTACAAAAAGATGTTCGAAGTCGGGCGGTTATCAATAATCGGCTGAAGAGCTCGTTGATATTTTTCAAGTTCCTCGTCACGTTCACGAACATCCTCAGGCTCATAAGAGTCGTCGAGTGGCTCGGCATCAGCGAACACCTGACGATCTCGCTCGAACATCCCCATGATTTGCCATTACACAGTACAATATCATAAAACCACCTCTTCCTTAGCTTCCGGAGTTTCCGGAGCTAGGTGTTTTATAAACATCTACAACACCGGCATTTCCGGAGCTCAGTTCTTTTTATAACTCTCTCACTCCACTGTTTCCGAAGCTATGACGAATACATATAGACCACTTCTAAAACATCTCTAGTACAACAAAAGAATTAAATAAAATACGTTTGAACAAAACCCGTACTAGAACTAGGACAATATTCTAGAAAAAGAATATGTCCAAGACAGAACGACAGAAAACTCGAGAATAGTCGTTTTCCCGGTTATATTTGCTATCTCTTTTGTGGGTCCGTCTCTCTTCTTGCAGATAGCTCCGGAAACAGTGGAGTGAGGGTTCATGAAATCTGTCGTCAAGAAAAGCTTCGGAAACGGTGGAGTGTATATTTTCCATATGACATTTCTAGTACCCCCAACTGCCCGTTCCAGCTCCTATTCTGATTCAAACTGGAGGTGTCTGATTGGGTGTTGAATTATTAAACGTCTCTCTAGGTTCTGATCAAGGTATTGGACGATGGTGCTCTGTTGAATAGCGGTGATTGGCTTGGCAATCAGAATGTAGATCAGTTCGTGAGTGGGTGTAACAAGTGGTCTCAAAATCGGTGTCGCCTCTACCTTACTCAGAGGCCGCTATTCAACAGAGCAGACGATAGTGGAATCTAATTCCTAAAAGCTCCGGAAACGGTGGAGGGTAGTATTTTCGGATTAATCCAAAATCTTTTCTGCCCGTGCTATTCCGATAATCGGACGATTCAGCCGATCTTATCGGTGATTGCTCGGGAAATAGTGGTGTGTTTCCTCCCACCAATTCTTACCTAGCATTTATTCTTTTTTGACGCATATTGTTTGGTAAGATTATGTCGACTCGGCCACAGACCCCCGATTCACTTCCGAAATATCTCGCTGAGGGCGTCCCAAAACAAGACGACGCAGACTTGCGCGCTCTTCAAGATTGGATCGACGACCTGCTCGAGTATCGTCAAGATGTCGCTGCCGAGGATATCGACGCCGGCGAAGGTGAGTCGATAGAAACTGTCGAGGAATCGAGTGGAGGAACTGTGGTGATCAAGAAGGTTAGCTGTGGCAAGGACAACTGCAAATGCCAATCTGGCGACCTGCATGGTCCCTACAAATACATTGTCCGACGGCAGGGAGACAGTCTCGACTGGGTGTACAAAGGAGCGGTCACTGATTGATACCTGACCTCATCGGTGTAATGAAACTTCGACGGCGTATTCTTCTGCTAACTCCACGACCTCGTAGACGTGCATCCCTGTTTTGAACCACAGCACACGGTCATCCATCCCCTCAAAATCCTCCGACGAGCAGTCGAGTCGCTCGGAGACAGCGATGATCAGATTCTCACGGTCTGCATCTCGTATCTTTGCCAGCTTCTCATCAAGATACTCTGGCGTCCAGAAGCCCACGATTTCGAACAGTGCCCGCCGTCCGTCTGGATGTTCGAGGGCGAAGTCGGGGAGCATCACCTCAGCACCCAGGTCCAACACGTCGTCTTCTCGCCGGAGTTCCCAGTCCGTGTTCGCTCGTTCCCATTTCTGGGCGAGTGTCCGTTCGATGTCGGAGTCGAACTCACCCTGAGCAGAGTAGTGCGACGACAGGTCATCGGTGTGGTCAAGTTCGAACGATAGGGTCCGCCCCGTCGAAGCACTTTCGTCGTCAAGGATGTCAGCTTCTACGTCCCAGCGATCACACAACGGGAGCGCAGGCAGGAAATTTGCCATTCGAATGCCGTACTTCCGTGATTTCGAGAAGAGAGACGCTGCCCCATCTAAGATAGCTTCGTAGCCCTCTGCGACATCGGTACTTGCCACCCGATTGCCGTTCCTGTCGATTGGATAGATCCGGTGCATCAAACCAAACAACTTGACGTAGCTGAAGACTGTCGCAAACGAGTCCCAGACTCGGATCTGCATCTCCGTAGCATCATATAGAACAGCCTGTGCGAGCGCAAGATTGTAGCGTGTGAGCAGCCAATCGACCGTGATCGTATCTTCGGCGTAGGACTCCTCACTATCGCCTGTCAACCGAGTCGTGGTTGGTGAGTTGTCCGTCTCCTCGTATCCATCGGAAACACGGTGTCCAAACCGCACGAGTCGCTTGTTCTCCTCGAGGTCAGCGTACATTCCCCGATAACACTCTTCGAGCGTGATGCCGAGTTGATCGGCAATCGAACTGTAGACTTCTAACTTCTGGGTGTCTTCACCAAGCGTCGGGTGTCGGACAATCGGATATGAGTCGTTAGCTTTCTCGAACAGTAACTGACGGATTTCTCGTGGTTCGACTGGAGCAACTGTCTCGAACTCACACTCGTCTTGGAGGAGTTTGGCCAGTCCTTGAACGATTTTGTAGTCGGTATCGGCGACAGTCAACTCGTCAATCGTCGATTCGAGCTCGCCCTTGGACTCGCCAAGATGTGCTTCGAAGATGTCGATCAATTCGCTGGCTGTCTCCCGATATTGCTGGTCGTCAGTGTCGATAAACAGCGGTTCGATGTACCTGTCCCGCGTGCGAGAGCGGGCGAGATCAGCTGTCAGCATCGGCACTCACCCCTTGGCGGCGACGCTGGGAGACGTACGTTTCCATCGTATCTTCGGTAATAATCTCGTAGAGACGAGCAGGCTGGCGATCGTCGGTGGGGCGGAGAATCCGCCCGAGACGTTGTGCGTACTGTCGTTTCGAGGCACTCCCGGAGAGAATGATGCCAACGTTTGCAGCGGGAACGTCGATTCCTTCGTCGAGGACTTGAGAGGTGACCAGCATAGAATACTCGCCGCTCCGGAAGCGGTTGAGAATCTCACTGCGCTCGTCTGTCTCAGTCTGATGGGTGATACACGGGAGGATGAACTCTTGGGAGATGTCGTAGGCAAAATCGTTGTTGGCAGTGAAGATAATCGCCCGGTCGTCGTGGTGACGTTTGAGGAGATTATCGAGCGTATCGAGTTTCTTTTCGGCGGTCCGAGCGATGGTTTCGGCGCGTTGTTTGGCGATTAGCGCTCGGCGGCCATGCGGATCGTAGGAGGTCCGTTTGAGGAATTCTTGATAGCCATTTTCCTTCCAGATCTCGAAGTCGTGATTGTCGACGTACTCTCGGTAGAGTTGGTATTCCTCGTCGTATCGCTCGCGCTCGTCGGGCGTGAGTTCGACTTGGAGATGGATGGTTTCGTACTCGCTGAGATACTCGCCAGCAAGATTGTCAACATCTTCTGCATAGACGACAGGGCCGATCAACTCTTTGAGCACCTCGTGTTGGCCATCAGCTCGTTCGTAGGTTGCAGTGAGGCCGAGGCGATAGGGAGCAATGGTCATTTCGGGAATCTGCTGGTAGGTGGGAGCTGGGAGATGATGGACTTCGTCGACGACGAGCAAGCCAAACTGATCGCCGTACTCGTTGATGTAGCGATAGGCGGAATCGTAGGTGGTGACAGTGATATCAGTAACAGTGTGATCGCCGCCGCCGAGGACGCCAACGTCGTTGGGGAGTTGGTCGCCGAAGGCGTTGGTGAGAGTGGCGTGCCACTGGTTCAAGAGATCAATTGTTGGGACGACGACAAGGGTGCTGACGCCAGCGTCGGCGATGGCTTGCACAGCGAGGAATGTCTTGCCGCTGCCAGTCGGGAGGACAACACTGCCGCGGCGGTGATGGTCAGTCCAGGCTGCCAGGGCGGCCTGCTGGTAGTCGCGGGGTTCGATCTTGACGGCAGGTGTGAGATAAAGATCGCTGTAGGCACGGGCATCGTCTTCGAGGGTCTCGACAGGCGCAGTCGATTGTTGGAGTGTGGACTGTCCATCAGTGTCTGACTCCGCCCAGTCTTGGAGGGACCGATATTGCTGGGCTCGTGCGCGGTACTGGTCGACGCGGTCGTCCCACTCTCCGTAGGGGACCGAATCTGGGGCGTCCTCGAGGAGGAGCGTGCCGTCGTCGAAGACCAGACGCATTGTAAGAGGGTGTACGGGCGGGGCCATGCTGTGTCTTGCGGAGCGGAGTTCCTGACTGGCAATTGGGAGCGATCAGTGACGACGCTCGAATTGTTAACCAACAACTCCGCAATATCGCACCGATTGTTGGTTAATATTGGACATCTCTCCGCAGACCTGGAGGGGTCCACTCTCTCAAGAAGGGGCCCGTCAGTTCCGCTGTTCTGCGTGGTGACTTGCGCCGTCCATCTTGGACGAGAACTTGTTACGATATCGCTACTCTGGCTGTGTTTCACTCAGTGTGGAGGCTCTCAGGCTCTACGGTCTTTCATTATCCGGAATGACAGATCCAACAGCCTCGATAATGTCGCTCTTGGATGGCTGAGTCACCTGCCCGGTTTGATTCTCATCACAGAACGCTCTAATCCGGTGATAATACACATCGGCATGGATTTGTATATCGATATCAGTCTCCATCGACTCGTATGACTCTTCAGTTACTGTAGGCGGCTCGTCACGCATTTGAGACGCGCGTTCGGCTGCTCCTTCTGTTGTCGCGGATACGAGTGAATAGACATGATCCACGACAACCTCCTCAAATCCAGTAGTGATTGAATCATATCCTCGCACGAGAAAGTAGATATCATCTTTGTAATCATACGACCAAATATCGATATGGACACCGATAGCTATCCCACCTTCAGGTATCTGTAGATCGTATTCGTTTTGAAATGCCTCGATTCTGTTCTGTATCGTCTCAATATCAGTATCCCCCAGATCGTCATGTATCTCATCAAGGAATTGTGCTAATACATCTCTGGGTGGTTCCATGCGTAACCCGATTTTTTAGCTCTATCCTCAAGAATCATGAGATTCGCCAGTACCACCAGTCCTACCTGATGCTCCTGTCGCAATGACTGTGCAATACTTGCGCCTTATCTTGCACGCTTCAAATGACGGTGTTCGCATATGTCCAGCGGAATTCTACATTAGCACGGTGTACTAACTCTGTGGCTGCAGTACTACTAAGACACTACTCTTCGACGAGTAGCATTGCTGGGCATGTAGTTCAGTCTGGCAGAACGCCTGGAGTGAGGCCGGCTCGCCGGGTGCGTGAGTCCGCGCGGCGCGTACCGCGACCATCGGTCAGCGAGTCGGGCACCAGGAGGCCCTGGGTTCGAATCCGCAGCGTGCCCATTACCACGCCTACACGAAACCGATCTACTAGTCGTGAAACCTTATTTTCCGACACCTGATTTTCGATGAACTCCCCGCTCCTGTCTGGCAGTATTCCAGCTAAAATGACGGGGATGCCCCACTGTCGGCAAGAGACTCCAGCGTGAGAGTGGCAGTAACTCTTTGCCTGCTGATATCCAACAGAACAGTATGCCATTCAGTGTCTCTTGGCACACCCTCCTTGAGGAACTTGAGGACCTCCCCGATGGAGCGACGCTCGTGACGCCGCTCTCTCGGGATCGCTTTCGTCTCGACGATATCCAAGAACAACGGGTTGTCATCGACTTTCTTGATCGTGACATCGACACCACACGGCCCTTGCAACGCGATCAATTCGAGACCCTCTATCGGCGTGTCACTGACAACGACGGTGCGTTCGAACTAGATCGACTCCCGCCTGACGCTGATCCCTATCCCGCAGTGTTGAGTCTCCACCCACGCTTCGAAGTCGACGAACAACAAGGTATGATCGTCGAAACAGAGGGGCCAACAGCCACGCAGGTTCTCGACGATGACAGCTCGCCAGTTGACACCAGCGAGCGGACTGAACCCGAGCTTGATGTCTACGCTGACGCACTCTTGCTCGTCGACGCGCTCGAACGCCACGACCTCGACACTTTCGAAGACCTCGAGACTGACGCCCTGGTCAACCTGTATACATTGTGTTCAGATGTCCAACGCAACGCCGATAGCCTTCGGAAGGAGATTGCCGACGTATTGCTCACCCGGTTACATCACGACCGCCCGGTCAGCGGTCCCTTCGGCTCCGTCCAGCGGACGTCACGGCGCAACAAGTCACTCAAAGACGACCAGGCAGTCATCGAGACGCTGGAAGCCGCAGGCGTCGATCGTGAGCAGATTACCAGTGTTGACCGCAGTAAAGTTGACGACGCCCTTGAGGTGACGGAACTTTCCGAATCCGATGTCTACGAGATCGATGAGTCAGAGTACGTCCGCAAGGCCGATGTCGACGAAGAGAGCAAGGAGACACGGCTCCAGGGATTGAAAGACCAACTTGCTGCTAGTGATGACGACGAGGCAGCCGAACTCCGGGACGAAATCGAGGCACTCGAGGCTCGGATCGAGGAGTTGACCAGTTTCCGGACGGGGACGACGTTCCATACCCGTTCGAATGCCGAGTGACCCGCTTTGGGCCCGTATTCCTCACCCATTCCCCGGGTAAGACGACGGCAGTAGTTCGTTGGAGACGGGAGACGCGACTCGTAGATATGGCTACCATGTCGGCTGACGACTTCTCGATTCACACCGAGGACTGCCCTGCCGTCGGCGATGGGATGCCGCTCTCTGATCTGCCTGACGAAGTCACGTCAATTGAGGATCTCGACTGCGAGTGCTGGAGCGAGTATGACTCTTTAGACGAGATCTCAGAACACCTTGTCTTCCTAGACACTCTTGGCGGGTTGCAGTGGTCCCGCTCACACTGGCGAGGTGATCAGAAAAATCCTCGATGAGCGTAGCGAGCGTCTCGCGGTCGGCAGAGTCGACGTCGTCCGAGAGCTCCAGTTTCCGAACGGCGCTCCAGTCGACGAGAGTGATCGTTGCGACCTCCGCACGTTCTTGGGTGTTGCGAGCAGCGTCGGTAGCCGTTACGGAGCATACTCAGGGTATCGCGTCCTGCACGAATCACGGCCAGAGAAACGCGAGCAACTGCTCTCTGAGCCGAATGTGGACCCGATGGACCCCGAAGGGACACTGCTTGGGTCGTGGGTGCTGACTGGAGAGGGCGTTGCGGACCTCGAAGAGACGCTCTCATACTCCTCTGCTGACCTGGAATTGCAGGAAGACAGCGAGAATTTCGCGCCATTCGTGCTCACTGGGAGTGTCGTCGACGGGAATCGGCGTCGAGCAGTAGCGGAAGCAGTCACTCGAATCCTGTCATTTAAAGATGGGCTTCGCCCGGAGCGGCAGGCGATCTCGGTGCTGGCTGGGTTGAGCAGTGACCTTGTGGCAGCGGCGGACGCGGTAGCTGCTCTTGGGGGAGAAGACGAGCCGCGAGAGATGGATCTACAGGATGTTCAGTACGGACTGTCCCAGTTGTCATGGCGACGAATCCTGCCTGAGATGGGTGAAACTGTCGTGTCAAAGGTGGTCGCAGCGTTGCTCGACGCCCAGGAGCGAGTATCGAAAGCAGAGTTAGCTGACCTCGCAGGATGTGCAGCAAAATCACTGTCAGAACCACCCAACGAGCGGCGATTTGCGGAGTTGGAGAGTGCCGGACTCCTGGATCGTGACGACCAGGGATGCGGGAAAGCAACGCTGTGGCGATTGTGTCTCCCGCTCCGAACGGAACGACACGACGGCGAGCCGTTGCCGAGAATGTTGGTGGGGCAAAAAACCACGGCGACAGGTGGAGAATGGCACCTCTCGAACGCGGTGTCTGAGGTTCTGTTGACCAGCGCTGATGAGTACGGCGTCGAGTATGGGTTCGAGTTTGGAGGAGCGGTAGCGAGGGCAGCGTTCTGGGGGCCGCCACCAATCGAGCGGGATGTAGGGCCACTGACGAGACAGTATCCGACGGTTGAGCCAGTCGTCTCACTCCTGGCTGTCCTGTTAGATCAAGAAGGCCGACTCAGGGAAGACAACAGTTCGTCGGTGGAGTTCGGCGTGCATCCAGATCCAGCTCAGGCGACACTCTCTGCAGCAGTCGGGTGAGTGACTGTGAACCGGTCTGTCGGTGATGAACAGCACGAGTCGTATCGTGCAGTGACAGGAACGGCCAACTCACTTCTTATGGCTTCCTCGTGCCAGCACTGGGACCAGTGCGATTGAGACAATAGCTACAATTAGATGAAACCCATCTCCATCTGCGTCTGAATCACCTGCTGATGTCACTGTCGTTGTGGGAGCATCTGATTGTGTCTCTGCTACTGTTGCTGTTGATGACGATGACTCCTCATCTGTCGGTGTCGGTGATGTTCCTGCTGTTGGTGACGCGGTAGATGTTTGCCTTGGAGTTGCCGTTTCTGTTCCGGATGCAGGTGTTGTCCCTGTCTCGGGTGTTGCTGTCGGTTCGGACGTGGCTTCCGGGGTTGGGCTCGGTGTATCGTCTGGAGTGGATGTCGGTGTCGGCTCTGGTGTTGAAGTAGCCGTCGGGGTAGCCGTCCGTTCTGTTGACGTAGTGGTGGGTGCTGGCGTGGATTCTCCACGCTTGCTGAGTGAGACTGACAGATTGACTTGTTGTACCTCACCTGATTCCCAGGTGACGGTTTCCCGGGCAGCTCCTCGATCAAGGCCGTCAGCGGTAATATAGAACACCACTTCTGCGCCATTCTCATCTTCAGAGCCACTGACGCGCAGTTTTGCGTCATTACCGGCAGGTCCACCGTATTCACCGGGAGTTGTGACTGTAATCTCGCCACGCGTGTCTCCATCAATAACCGCTTGAATTGTTGTCCCAGCAGGCGCTGGGTCGCCATTTATGCTGACTGTCCCGTAGTAGCTTGCGGGAACCGCGGTTTGTGCGCTAGCGCTCTCAGTCGCTGTCCCTAGGTCGGGGAATGCAATGATAATACAGAAGAGAAATCCACAGAGAAGGAGTCCACAGACGATGACCCTGATTCGCTGGTCGTCACGTGGATGTGTCGTCGTGGGGGGGTTGTTCGTGGTCATTAGCGCTAATAACTCACAATTGAATAATAATGCCGAGCTGTTCTTCAAGCTCGTCACGTGTTTCGGCCCCACTCAGAACACCCGGTAGTGTTGCATCGTCTTCGACAAAGACAAAATACCCTTTGAACGGGCTAACCTGGTTATCGTCTTCTCCGATATAGTGCGTCCCAAACTGATCGACACTTTGTATCAGCTCGGATTGTGGCTCATTAAACCGGTCAAGGACAAGGAAGGCGTCACTAATTCCAAACACTGTGTCGACATCACCGAACTTCGGAGCAGATACGAAATTCCACCCTTCATCGAGGTCCGCCTGTGGTGGTGTCGCTGCCGATTGTTCTGTAAACTCGATATCGACAGAGAATGAGTCAGGTTGGTTCTGTCCGCCTTCTGTAGCGACAATGAACGCATCAAGACCCTCGAACGTCTGTGACTCAAAATCAGTGATTGCGCTCCAGTCGCCATTATCCCAGGTATAGACGGTATATCCCTCGGCATCCGGATCCATCATATCGGCAAGTGTTCCGTTCGTTGCACCAGGTAGCCCAACTGAATAGACCTCGCCATCGTTGGGGATTTCAAAACTGTAGGAGAGATTATCGGGAATCGTGAGTGGCTCAATTACGGTCGTTGAATTAGACATTGACGTTACGCCTGACTGATTATGCTCGACTACTGCCTGGTATTCCCCCGGTCCATTGAGGTCTCTATCAGGCGTATAAGCTATTGACGCATCACCACTAGCATTCAAACTCGTTGTCGTTGTATTGACTACAGTCTGGTTACTGTCGAATATTGTCGCGTTTATATCGGTGCCAGTGAGGTCTGCAGAATTAACATCAAGTACCAGACTATCATCGGATTCTATTTTATCGGTTGACCAGTTCGTCTCTAAATTCAGTGGTTGAAATTGTAATGGGATAATATTAGTAGGATCCTCGATCTGGACAACCCGTTCTTTGGTAGAATTGAGGTCATCTGCAATTTCGAAATTTGCTGTTGGTCCTGGCACGGTACCCATTCGGTCTACAATATCTCCCAATATGATTTCGCCTCCACTGGTTGTCTCAAACTCACGGATGCTCACCACCTTAGAGTTATTCTCAGCTTGAACTGTTAGTGTCTGGCCGCCCCATACCCTGAAAGCACCGTTATCTCCATTTCGAGAGTATGTAATGCTCGATACTGTGTCGCCAGATTTGTACTTCGAATCGTTATGATGAATCCCTGTGAGGCCCACGTTTGTGAATCTGTAATAATCATCGTCTGTCGTGTTTTTTAGTGTAATCTCGTGTGAGATAATCTCATCAGTCTCAGGGAGCTCCCCAGGAGCAATCCAATCGATTGTCAGATTTTGGGTTGCAGACTTGGCACTAACGTCACCAGAATCAAATTGAATAGCAACTTCCTGTTCTGCAGTTCGAATTATCGTGTCAGATTGGCCAGACAGTGGCCCCGAGCCTACGGAGACATTGTCTGGTTTAATCCCGATCTCTTCACTCTCTGAATAGTTGAGAATTATTTCTTGTTGACCGGCATCTGAACTCGTTATATTCAACTCTAAGATTAGTCTTTGGTTGTATGGTCCATCATTGAGTGACTGCACGTTGCTCGCATTTCCACCTTCCCACTCCGTGGAGTACGTAGGATTTCCGTCTATTACTGTTCGATCATCTGAATCAATCTCTACATCGAGTAATTCCGACTCATCAACATGATTTGCAGCAGCGACTGCGCCGGTGAACGATGACACTGATAGCATAGATAAAATAACCAACAACGATAGAATAACCGCAGTCACCGGTCTCGATGGTGACTGTTTCCTCGAGCGGTGGGTCATATTTTATAGACTCAACAATCACGTATAATATTGGTGGCTGTTTTTCTGAAGACAATGAAACAGCGGTATCTATACAGAAGTTGGAAGATGGAGTCATGCAACATACAGAGGGTGGATGCAGCAGTGGACGAGTAGATATCCGGCCACCTCCCACCAGTTAACGACCAGGTCTTACGCCTACTGCTCACGGCGCAATTCAACGATGAACACGCTTCCGTCTGGCTCGTTGTTCTCAATCTGGACAGTCCCTCCGTAGCGGTCAACGAGTGTCTGGACGAGATACAGTCCGAGTCCAGTACCCTCGCTGTCGAGGCCTTTTTCACCCTCTCGGAAGACTTGACCTTTTTGCTCGTCGGGAATCCCCGGCCCGTTGTCTGCAATACGGACCCGAACTGTCTCCTCGTCGGCAGTTGCCGAAACGGTGACTTCGGGAAGTTCCTTGTCGTTGTGAACGATAGCGTTGTTCAACACGTTCCGGAACACCGACTCCAGCATGTCGTCAGCCAGCACCGTCGTGTCCGGAACTTCCCCTTCAGCAGAAACGAGAGCACGCTCGTGGTTCGTTCGCACGTGAGTCATCTGTGCTTCAAGCACGGACCTGAGATTTACCGGGGTCAGATCAGTCTCCGAGCCGAGCATCACCTCTGTCACTTCGGCAGCGGTCTGAGTTATTTCGACCGCTTCACGACCTGATTCCATGATATTTTGAAGATACTCCTCGCCGGCCTCCTCGACGTAGTCTTCGAGCACCTCGCCGTAGGTGAGCATGACCTGGAGGTCGTTGCGGATATCGTGACGCACAATCTGGTTGAGTACTTCGAGATTGTCGCGCTGATTTTCGAGGGTCTGTTCGTACTCTTTGATCTCGGTGATATCCTGTACGATACCGACTGCCTCGATCGGGTCACCCGTTTCGTCGCGTGTGAACTCGGCGACTTCCTGCATCCATTTGATATTCCCTTCACCGGTGATAATCCGGTGTTCGACATCGTACGGTTCACCGTCAAGTGCGGCCTGCCAGGCCTGATCGACCCGGTCTGTGTCCTCAGGGTGAATGAACTCAAGGAATCGCTCGTGGTCGAGATAGCCGATTTCGCCGTCAGCCTCCCACATGTCGTAGACGTGCTCGGACCAGTAGATTTCGTCGGACGGGATCTCCTTACGCCACCACCCGATATCGGCGACCTTCTGTGCGTTCTGGAGATAGATCTCGTTTTGTCGTTGCTCCGTAATGTCGACGAGATAGCCCAGACGGTTGATAATCTCGCCGTCCTGCCAGACGTTCCGGGTGTAATCGAGCATCCATCGTACAGTGCCGTCAGCGGTGACGATCCGGTAAGGCTCGTGACTGAACTGCTCGGTTCCCTCGGTGTTGTTGTCGGCAACCTCCTGCATCACGCGCTCGCGGTCTTCTTCGTGAATAATCTCGGCAAACTGTACAGCACCTGATTGCAATTCGTCCGCCGTGTAGCCCAGTACCGCCTCGACGTTCTCAGAGACGTGTTCGATCGGCCAGCCCTCCGCTTCCCGCCATTTGAAGACGACAGCGGGACCTTGCGTGAACATCTCTCGCTCCTCTGCAAGCTGGCGCTGGTATGTCTTCCGGTCGTCGATGTCAAGATGAATGCCAACGGCACGGGCCGGTTCGCCATCCTCGTCGCGTTCGGCTATTTTTCCAATATCACGGATCCACTTCCAGTTGCCGTCGGCGGTCCGCATCCGGTGTTCCGTATCGTACAGCTCCGTTTCGCCCGCGATGTGTTCGTCCAGCGCCTCCTCGACGGCATCGAGGTCGTCGGGATGGACGCGCTGTTCCCATTCCTCGAGGTGTGGCTCAATCTCGTCGAGGGAATGTCCAAGCATCCGAGCCCACTGCTCGTTGAACTCGACCTCGTCGGTCCTCATGTCCCAGTCCCAGACGCCGAGGTTCGCGCCCTCAACGGCAAGCTCGAATCGTTCTTTGAGGCGGGTAACCTCCCGTTCCCGTTGTTTCTGCCCGGTGATGTCTGTCGAGACGCCACAGATCCCCGTGATCTCCCCGTCATCATCATACACTGGTGATTTTCGGGTGAGTCGGACGGTGTTCCCAGTGGCTGTCGGAATTTCTTCTTCGAGTTTGATCATCTCACCGCTTTCGATGACCTGTCGGTCGTCCTTGGTAGCCTCTTCGGCAACCTCTGACGGGAAGAGGTCGTCGTCGGTGAGCCCGACGATGTCTTGATCGTCTACATTGAGTAGCTCCCGGCATGCCTGATTCATCAGCAGATACTGGCCGTCAGTGTCTTTCAGAAATACCGCCGCAGACATGGTTTCGAGGACGGTTTCGAACTGACGGTCGAGCCGTTGTAGCTTCTGTTGTTGTTCTTTTTGCTCGGTGACGTCACGGGCGACGCCGACGATCTGGGTTACTCGTTCGTCGTCGGTAATTGGGGTGAGTTTCGTCTGCCAGTGACTAGTTCCGGCTGGGAACTCCAGTTTCTCCTCGTACTCAATCGTCTCTCCCTGTTCGACACAGCGACGATAATTCGCTGCGACGGCCGCGCCCTGTTCGTCGCCGAGCAGTTCTTGTGGTGTCTGCCCGCGTAGTTCGTCTTCGGACAGCCCGGTCAGTTGCTGGTGTGAGGCGTTGTTTCGTCGGAACGTGAACGTGTAGTCGTCGTCTGTCTGCTCAACCTCGACAAAAAAAACAGCATCCTCCATTTCCCGAACGATTATTTCGTAGACGCTCTCCGCCTCGCCTCCAATCGCTTGAAAATCCTCTGTCGTATCTGGGCCAGAGTCGTCCTGCATTGTATTCTCGATATAATAAAAAAGACGTGCCGACAGTTAGCAATTCTGGATCGATTCTGTGGAAGAGATCCGTTCATATCGTCGAAGCTCGTGCGGTAGCATAATCGGCCTCCAGAGCTGCTACGTGGTTCACGATCACTGACCATACAGTGCAACATACGCGCGTTCCATCTTGCACGCTAGTCGGTGACAGTATCACAGATACAATTGTTTCGCTGTGTTCGGTAAGAGCCATTCGAGAATCCGACCATCTACTAACACCATCCAACCCCGGACTTTTGAATGTCTGAGACTGGACAGAAGTGAGTTTATTGATCTGGAATACATGATATATTTTGTTAAACTTGATATACCAGCCTTCAAAAACTATTTTAATTTTGAATTGTTGTTTCTCTCTATGAAACGGCGTGATTATTTCACAACGATTGGTGCCCTAAGCGTAACAGGTGTATTAGCAGGTTGCTCCGGGGAAGATGATGAAGAGCCGACCGAAAACAATGATGATAGTGAATTAGAGGAGGGAGATAACTCCACAGATGAAACCAATACTGAGACTGAAGAAGCCAATGACGAAACTGAAGAAAGAGAAGTAGTTTTTGAATTTACAGAAGCAACGCCACAGAGTGAAAGCTTTTCTGAAGGTCAGGAGATAACAGTTGCAGCAACTGTCGAAAACACTGGATCAATTGCGGGCGAACAAGCAGTGGAATTAGAGATTCAGGGAGAGACTAGTGAAACCAATACTGAGCTTGAATCTGGTGAGGATACAACCGTTGGAATCACATTTGAGTGGAGTGATTTCAGCCCGGGAACAGTAGAGTATACTTTTACTTCCGCTGATGATGAAATAAGTGGTTCATTCGAGATAGAGGAAGCACCCGAAGCAGTATTTGAGCTATCAGATGTTATAGCAGACGGGGAGACCTACTCAATGGACGAAGAGGTTGTCATAGGGGCAACTGTAGAAAACACAGGTGATGCACCAGGTAGTCAAACAATCGAAATTGACTCTGATTGGTACTCATACTCCGAAGAACTGGAGCTTGAACCAGGGGAGAATACAGAATTTGGTGCAAGATGGGAGACTGCAGCAGATATTGAATCAGATGAAGCAGTAGGTGATCTAGAATATACTATCCGCACTGATGATGACGAAATAATGGGTTCACTTACTATTGAAGAACCAGAGGAAGTTGAAGCAGTTGTTGGTTCCTTGATTGAAAGTGACGATATGGCGTTGGTGGTAGAAGATTTCGAAAGAGGTGTTAATTTAGGAGAATTTGTTGAACCAGATGACGGAAACGAATTTGCAAGTGCGTCAGTCGCTCTAAAGAACACATCAGATGACTTTGTCAGCGTGAGTAATCTACTGCAAACTCGAATTCGTGACGATGAAAATTACAGTTATGACCAGACACTGTTTAGTGGTGATGAGCCGTCGTTCAATGATGGACAATTTGCTCCCGGTGAAGTTGAACGAGGAGCAATCAATTTCGAGATTCCAGAGGATGCAACTGGTCTAACATTAGTCTGGGACTTTAATTCTGATCTTTTCACCGGACTCGAGAGGGCACTAATTGACGTTGAAGAGGAAACAGCGGTTCACACATTGGAGCAAAACTTACAGATTGATGTCTATGATGTCGGTACAACTGTCGAGTTCGAAGATACAGAGGTGACTGTGAACGAAATGCGTACCGAAGAGGAGCTGGGTAGGTTTACCGAGCCAGAGACTGGTAATGAATACGTTATTGTTGATATTTCTATAGAGAATCAAACTGGTGAACAACAAAGGGTCTCCACAGCAATTCAGATGATGATTAAGGATGGTGATGGGTATAGTTATCAGGAGGATCTTGGTGCAACAGTTGAGTTAGATAGAGCGTTTGACGAAACATCACCGATAGGTGATGGAGAAACCAGACGAGGAGAAGTAGTGTATGAGGTTGAAGAGGGACTTTCCCCACTGTACTGGGTCTTTGAATTCAGTCTGTGGAATGATGGGGATAAAACGTTCTGGGAGCTAAGGTAGACTCAATCTATTACACTATCGGACTGGTTATATTTTCCTCAGCGAATCAGACAGACGTGTTTGCGTTTTGGAATTCACGGTCGATCACGTCCTCGGTTGGTTCGGTGAGGTAGGGTTCAATGGCGGCGAATGAGTCCCATCCTCCAATTGCCATGACGACACGCGGACTTATCTCTTGGTCAACGAGTAAGCGTTGGGCGAAGCGACGGCGGAGGTGGGGAGAAACGCATCGCGGGGCTTGCCGCCGTTGCCTGTCGTGTCTTTCCCAGCTGGGACGTGGAGGCGATACTCGTCGTTGGCTGTCGTTTTGATTCCGGCTGGACGAATCTGGGGAACTGAGAAACGCTTAGACGACATCGACTTCCGAGAAGGCATCGTCGACGATGTCTTCGCTTGGCGCGTTTAGATAGGGTTCGATAGCCTGGAAGCTACTCCACCCGCCGACTTGCATGACAACGCGCGGGTTCATCGCTTCGTCGACGAGGAGGCGCTGGGCGAACCGCCGTCGGAGGTCGTGGGTACTGACCTTGCGGAAGTCCTCGACACCGGTTTCTGCAGCTGCACGCTCGGCGGTGCGCTTGACGACGGCGCGGACACCGGGCTGTTTCAAATCGATAAAGGGGTCCCTCGGTGAGATGTTCTCGCTGTTCTGAAAGCGCTGGAGATCGCGCTCGACGCTGTTCGGGAGGAAGGCATTCCGTGGTTTTCCACCGTTGCCGCTGGTGTCCTTCCCGGCCTCGACGCGCAGTCGGTACTGTCCACCCTCGCTCTTGGTGATATCGCTGGGTGTGGGCTGTGGAATTTCAAACGCACGCAGGCCGACGTACGCGCCGAGTTGGATGATGATGTCATCGCGCTGGCTGCGGGTCGCCCGTCGGAGGTCTTCGATCTCCTCGTCGGTGAGCCACACTTTGTGTTCATCGCCGCTGGTCGATTTGATACGCATTACGATTAGTATAGTTTCCGGTACTAAAGTATCTAGCGGCTGGTACAATCGGGGGTATACACACCGGATTTCGAGTGAAACTCGGGGAATCTGTTACGACTTATCAGACAAACCGTGAACCGTTGTATCTCTTCTGTCCGAGAGGGAAAGTGATACATCGCGTTGTAGACTGACCGGTGGGGAAAATACCCGGTCAAAATAATATTTATACTGGTATGCAAGAAGGAGGGAGTGACTCTCGCACGACGGCTTCCTCTGTGTAATGTTGCTGTGATCGGTTGATCCTGAATAAACACTGTTCGGAGCAACTGTACAGTCACCCGATGGTCACAAACTGTGTTCCGAAGACGGGAAACTATCGGTAGAGGTTGAGACGCTGGAAAATTGCGCCTAACAGAACTGCAATCGGGATAATCTCCAGACGGCCGACCCACATATTGATTATCAACATCACTTTAGCAGGTTTCTGCATCGTCGCCCCCGTGATACCGGAGTCCAGCCCGACGTTACTCTGTGCACTCATCACGTCGAAGATGACGTACTCCAAGGGTGGGACCGGGTCGAGGACACGAAGCAACACGCCGACACCGATTGCGAGGAACGCAATCCAGAGGATAAACACCACTGTCGCTTCAGTGTACTCGCGCTGGGCCTGTTCTTCGTCGAGTTTGCGGTCGCCAATCTGCAGATACCGGATTGCGGTCTGTGGCATGAACACGTCGCGGATCTGCCAAGCAGTTCCCTTGACAAGGGTGATTACGCGGATGAGTTTCAGACCGCTGACCGTCGACCCGGCGGCTGCGCCAGTCAACATCCCGACACACGTCAGTAACGTCGCGCCGGCACTCCAGACCGGCGGCCCCTCTGCTCCCTGCCCGATTGTTGCGGTTCCGAACCCGGTGTTCGAGGTGGCAGACACGAACTGGAAGAGACTGATTCGAAACGTCTCTTCGAGCGTGGCGTACTGTCCGTTCAGGAGATGAATCGCCGTCAGCACGAGAGAGCCAATTGCGAACCAGATGAATACCCATCGCGTCTGCAGGTCAGCATAGAAGTTCCGTATCTCTCCTTTGAATATCAGATAGTGGATAGGGAACGCGATACTGCCAGCGACCATCACCGGAACGACGGCGTACTCGATGAGCGGGCTGTTGTACTGGCCAATCGAGTTCCCCCAAACGGAGAACCCACCGGTTGCGATACCGGTCATCGCGTGGTTGATAGCGCCCCACGGCTCCATGCCGACGAGCAGAAACAGAACGACCGAGCCGACGGTAAGTCCGACGAAGATTTTCCAGATCTCCTGGACCGTCGTCACGATACTAGGGTGAATCTTCTCGGACCGGGCCTCGCTCTCATAGAGGGTGTACGACCCGCTGCTGCCGCCGCCCCGCCTGAGGATAGCGACAGTCAGGACAATCACGCCCACGCCGCCGACCCACTCAGTGAACGACCGCCACCAGTGCAGCGACCGTGGCAGTTGCTGCTCCGTCGAAGCCATCGTGAGGCCAGTGCCCGTGAAGCCGCTCATGCTCTCGAACACGCTATCAAGCGGGCGCAAAAAGACCTCCGTCGTTGGGTCCATCGCGGGTGTGTTCATCCAGGCAGGGAACGGATTCAGTTGGATTGTCCACGCGATGAACAGAAACGGCAGTCCACCGAGCATACCGATAACGAACCACCCAGTCGCCGCAGTGACCATCGCCTCCCGTTTCTCGGGTGGGTCGGCACCGCTGTACCACCAGACGAGTCCCGAACCCAACGCACCCATCACGATTGCAGAGACGATGAACGACGGAATTGCGAAGAGCTCGCCGTTGATGGCTGCCACGGGGATGGAAATCACCATCATCAGCGAGACAGCCTGTACGATGCGGCCGACGTCGTGTCCGACTGTTTCCGTTTGTACTCTCAACATAAGTTTCCCATCTCCAGTCCCGAATCAGTCGCGTCGTTGGCTCCCATTGATTACACTGTTCGATCTTCGTAATGGCCGAAGATGTCCGTGAGTTCCGGGTCTGCCCCGGATGCCGAGTAGACCGTCAACAGGTCGTTCGGTTTGATTTGAGTATCTCCTCGGGGTGTCTGTGGCCTGTCTTCGCTTTCGTGTTCGATTGCGACAATCAGAACATTGTCTGAGAGGATGTTTTCTTGACCTGCTTCAGTGAGTGTCTTACCGGCAATCGGTGCATCCTCGGTGACCGTAATTTCGAAGACCTCCGCCTGCTCGCCGATTCGCATGTAGTCCACGATAGCTGGCCTGGCGACTGCGCGGTAGAGATGTCCGGCGATGAGTTGCTGCGGGTTTTCGATCGTATTCACGCCAATCTGACGGAAGAGATTCATGTGTTCGGTGTTGTGAACGACCGACGTAATCGATAGCACCTCGAACTCTTTTGCAAGCAGACAGACCATGACGTTCGTCGCATCCTGCTCTGTCGTCGAAATAATCCCGTCAGCCCGCTCGATGCCGGCGTCAACGAGCGTTTCTTTCGTCGTCGCGTCCGCGTTGAGTACCAGACAATCGTACTCGCTAGCAATCAAGTCTGCTCTCTGTGCGTCTCGCTCGATTACGACGACTTCGTTTCCGCTACGTGTTGCGATTTCTATCAGTGGCGTTCCAATGTCACCTGCTCCAACGATGATGATGTACATGTCTGGTGTAGATTAACAATGGCTAGTTTGCTTGGACACCCGATTCCTCGCCCTCGTCATGTGTCGCTCACTCTTTGGTGGGAAGAACCGCCGATGAAACTGCAGTACGTCGAGAGTGCTGCAGTAGTCGCGGCGGCGTCTTCACGGCTTGCGATAGGGACAACTACTGTATCGAACAACGATTTCGCCACGTCACTCACCCCCCGAATCGATGTCCACACGACCAAGATAATGCCACCAGTAGTGACCACCGTCGCCTTCGATCTCCGGCTCCCACTTGACCCGATAGGCGAATGGGCCACGGGCACTGCCTGTCTCGTCCGGACGTTCGACGATGACGCTCGTATAGACATCGTGGTCGTCGATACGGAGGATTTCTTCCCCCTCACGTGGCTCGATTGCATCCGTCAGTGGCGGATGCTCACCGGGCAGTCGCTGTGCGTAATGGATGATATCCCTGAGCTGGCTATCACTGCTCGCTTCGAGCATCTCAGTGATGTCTTCGGGAAGGTCATCCGGGGGGTCGATGTTGGGTGAAGTCATGATTTGGCCTGTGATACGTTGATTACTTGGGGTAACGCTTCAGATGATAGCGGTGTACCCGAACCGCGTTCGAGCGCTGTCCCTGACTACACCGCCATCCGAGCGTTCCTATACTCCCCTAGATTTGTGCACCACTATAAATATAGGCTATTTATTTTCGATGCCGAAATTAAATGGGGTAGATATTTACCTTCCAACACTCATGATTGTATAACATGATGAGTAGACCCGAACTCAGACGACTGGCCGTGCGGTTGGAAATCAGGAAGTAATTATGAGTCATCACCGTAGTTCCGGTATGGACAGTCGAGTCGACGAAATCGACAAGCGAATTCTCTATTATCTGGCGCAGGACGCCCGGAACACGTCGGCACCAGCGATTGCAGAGGAAATGCAGGTAACGCCCGCAACAATCCGAAACCGTATCCAGCAACTCGAAGAGCAAGGCATCCTTCGCGGCTACCCTGCAGATATCGACTACGAGCGAATCGAGGGCCACGTCACGTACCAGTTTCGGTGTACGGCCCCGATTCCGGACCGGGATAGATTCGCCAAGTCGGCACTGGAGATCTCCGGTGTCGTGCGCGTCCGGGAACTGATGACCGGGCATGCAAACCTGGCGATTACTGTTGTCGGCTCGGATACGAACGACATCAGTCGGATTGCAGGTGACCTCTCGGACCTTGGGCTGGAGATCGAAGACGAGAGCGTCATCGAAGCCGAGTATCACCATCCCTACCACTCGTTTGGGCCGGATGATGCACCGACAGGGCCGTCGTTAACTGATTTCATGAACCTTGCTGGAGGAGCCGAAGTTATCGAATTTACCGTTTCCGAAGGTGCCGAGATAGCAGGATTGACAATTGAACAAGCAGTCAAAGAAGGATTGTTGGCCGACGAGATGCTGGTAGTCGGCATCGAACGAGACGGAGAAGTTCTCACACCGAAAGGTGGAGCAGAGATTCAATCGGGGGACGTCGTTTCGCTGTTTTCGAAAACGCCCCTCGAAAAGGACGCGCTAGAGGTGTTTGGAACACAATGACGAGATCTTCGGGACTCAGAAACAGTATTCAGAGAGACATCAGGGTGACTGTTCATGAAGTGTGAACGCTGTCAGGAAGATACCTCTGTCCAACGCTACGACGTAGACGGATTCACGGGCCGACTATGCGATAACTGTGTTGAGGCTTGGGACAAAATTCAGGCGGAGTAACTGTTCAATCGGGCTGTTAATTTCACAGACAACGTTGGTACTGGAAAAGCACAATAGAGTTGCGTTGTTGTTCTGCTGAGTCCCTGGTATCACCTGAAATTCAATTATCAGTCGGTCACATCGAAGATCTCACTACCCTGTCCAGTAGCCGCTAAACCGTTGTCTTCGATACCTGGATAGTCTTCGAACGAATTAGAACGGTGAGTTCCGGTCTTGGCAACTGGAGTTTGATGCTGGCCAGTCGCTGTCGGCGGCAAATCGCCGCCGACGCGACAGCGTTGCCACTCACGACCGCTGTCCTCATTCGGGACAGCTACCGGAAGAACCGATTGTCAAGCGGTTGATTTGCTGGAACAGCTCTGTGGACGCTAAGTGCTGTCCAGGCTGCCCGGAGTACCATCTCACAGAACTCCCCTGAACTGCCATCTCCAGAGGCGGCGCCCGCCGCGGCAGGCCGCCGCCACGTACCTCCAGTGGAGATACCGTAACTGTTCTGCAGCAGCAGACTCACCACAAACATCACCAGCCGCAGGTCAGCGTCTTGATAACTGGTGAACGCGAGGCTCTGCTTGGCTAATCGATAGCTCGATTCGATGCCGAAGCGCTTGCTGTAGTGTTCTCGGGCATCTCGTGGCGTGTCGGTAAACGGCGCGTCAGCGGCGTAGCCGTGACGCGCCGCCCCGTGTTCATCGTACCGTCCCTGCTGGTAGACACAGTCGATGAACACAGGAAACACCTTACCGGCGAGATCGTGTTTGATCTCGCGGCTCCAACCTCTGCTGAGTTCGTCTTGAATCGTCTCGCCCCACTTCACATTCGGCATGATGTAGGCGTAGTTGTGCGCGTACAGCAGGGTGAGGCAGGTACTGTTGTGGAACCTCGGCCAAGGTAGACGGCCTTGACGCAAGGCCGTCAAGCAGTTCCAGGACCTGAACGTGATGGAGATGATGGAAAGTCCGTCGAACAGCCGCAACACGGCGTCTGCCGCGTGGCGAACGTTCCTCTCATTGCTCGAATACAAGTGCGAGCGTGAAGGAACACACTTCGTCGCGGTCAACCCGAGAGAAACGACCAAGGAGCGCGCATCGTGCGGTGTTTCGACTGACAAGCCGTTGTGGGTCCGTGAATACTCCTGTCCTGCCTGCGGATTTGAGGCGGACAGGGACGCGAACGCGGCGGGGAACATCCTTTCTCGCGGCCTCGAAGATGTAGAAGTGGGATACTCCGAATCAATGCCTGTGGAGACTGCGCGCCCTGTGGATACGCCTGTATCTGCAAAGCGCGTCGTGGAAGCAGGAAGCCCCACCCTCAAGGAGCGAACGGCGTCAGCCGTGAGCGAGTAGGGTAGGGTAGTTCACTTGTTCAATAACAAACCACTTTAGCTCTCGCTGGTTTGATGAGTAATAAGCAATGTGTGAAACGCTAGGCACAATACTGCAGCGCCGTTCAACGCAAACCCGCGTCGGTCTATATTCCCGCTGGTTCTGGGGTAGCGAGTAATGGTGTCTTCTCCGACGATCCTTGATTCGTCCTGTATATTGCTTGTCGGGACGAACGAGTGGATCACGCAATTCGAAGCAACGCTCGAGACACGGACTGATGCGACTGTTCAGCGGGTTATGGCTAAGCGAGAAGCCCTCGATTTCTTCCAGACGCAGTCTCCAGACTGCATTATCACTGCGTACATGCTTGGGGAAACGACTGGACTTGACCTGCTCAGGGAGATTCGGATCGAAACCACTACACTTCCGGTTATAATGGGTACTGCGTCCGGAAGTGAAGCTATCGCTAGCGAGACCATTGGGGCTGGTGTCACTGATTACGTCGCGCTGACGGACTCGGCCGACCAGATGGTAGAGGACCTATTGGATCGAACCGAGCGAGTAGTTCGATCCGCACAACGTGCGGCCACACAGCGAGAGCGTGCCAGACAGTTCGATGCGGTCTTCAGCGATTCACGCACCGCGACGTGGGTACTCGACCCGGATGGCTCGCTCACCCGTATGAATCAGACTGCACGAGAGATGATCGATGACGATATTGATACAGTCATCGGCGAGCCCTTTTGGACGCTGCCGTGGTGGGCACAAGCAGACGAGACGAATACGGAGGTCCAGAAGCTCGTAGAGAATGCACTCGACGGGGCGTTCGGGAATGCTGTCGTTCCACAGCCGCCGCATCTCAAGGATCCTCGCGTCATCGACCTCTCTGTACGTCCTGTGGAGAGCGAACGCGGTGATCTCGTCTCGACCGTCGTCGAGGGCGTCGATATTACTGAACGAGTAGACCTCGAGCGAGACCTCCGGCAATCCGAGAAACTTCATCGCGTCACGCTCAACAACATGACCGATACTATTCTCATCACAGACGAAGCTGGTGAGTACACCTACGTCTGTCCCAACGTCCACTTTATTTTCGGCTACACGGTCGAAGAGATCCAAAATCTCGGGACGATCGACGAACTCCTCGGTGAGAATCTCTTCGACCGTGAGGAGCTCGCCGCAAACGGCGTTCTCAAGAATATCGAGACGACGGCGGTCGACAAAGCCGGGCGCGAGCACACGCTCTTGGTCAACATTCGCGAAGTCTCGATTCAGGGCGGAACCCTCCTCTTTAGCTGCCGGGATATCACGAAACGGAAGCAACGCGAGGAGGCGCTCGCAACCCTCCATGAGACCGCCCGCGATTTCCTCTACGCTGAAACTCATCAGGAGATTGCCCAGCACGTCGTCGACGATACACCTGGTGTGCTCGACCTCGATACGAGCGCCGTCTATCTCTTTGATGCCGATGCTAACGTCCTGAACCCCGCCGCATACTCGACGGCAATGCAGGAATTAAACGGGCCACTTCCGACCGTACCTACCGACGGTGAAACCCTTCCGAGCTACAGTTTCGTCGAAAACGAGGCACTGTTTTTCGATGACGTTCACGAGGCGGATCGACTCGGAAATAGGGCAACTGATCTCCGAAGTATGTCCTACATTCCACTCGGCAAGCATGGCGTGTTCGTCGCTGGCTCAGACCGGGTCGGTGTCTTCGACGATGTCACTCGAGAATTGACTGACCTCCTTGCTGCGACGGCTGAAGCGGCTCTCGATCGTGTTTCCCGGGAGTCACAACTCCGTGAACAGGACCGTACACTTCAACGACAGAACGAGCAACTCACTGCTCTGAATCGAACCAACGAGACGATTCGAGAGATCGACCAGGCACTTGTCCAAGCCGAAACACGGGAAGAGATCGATCATACGGTCTGTGAGCTGTTGGCTGCTGATGATCGGTTCAAGTTCGCCTGGATTGGGACGATCGATTCAACGGCTGATACCGTCACCCCACGAGCGTGGGCAGGACGCGACCAAGGGTATCTTGACAGCCATCCCTTTTCCGTCGCTGCATCAGGTGTTGACCCAGCGGGCCAAACCGCGGCGTCAGGTGAGGTAACGATGGTGACGAACGTCGCCGCCGAGCTTCGCGACGAGCCGTGGCGGAAAGATGCACTCACCCGTGACTTTCTTTCAGTGTTGAGTATTCCGCTCGTATATAATGATCTCAGACACGGTGTGTTGACGGTCTATGCAACGACCCGGGATGCATTCGACGAGACGGTGACAGCCGTTCTAGCAGAACTTGGTGAAACTATCGCGTCCGCACTCAGTGCAATCGAACGGAAGAATGCATTGCTTACGACATCTGTAACCCGCGTCGAATTCGACATCGACGACCCGACGTTCGTCCTCTCACGTCTGGCGCAGGATGCGGCATGTACTCTCTCGTACCAAGGAGGCGTCCAACAATCCACGGAGGGAAGTTACGTTTTTGTCACTGTCGAAGATACTTCACTGAGTGAGATAGCCAAAGCAGCATCACAGCTGGTAGCAATTGATGACGTACAACCGATCAGTGCAGACGGAGAAGGTGGCGTCTTACGACTACGACTCACACAGCCGTTTCTCGCCTTAGAATTGGCCGAACATGGCGCTGTCTTTCGGGTGGCGACTGCGGATCCAGAAGGCACCACACTCGTTATCGACATCCCCGAGAGCATTGAGGTTCGAACAATTACACGACTTGTCCGCGATATGTTCACTGAGGTCAAACTCTGCTCGAAGCAGACACTCGACCAGACAATAGAGCGTGATCTCTACTCGACGTTCCTTGAGAAGCTCACAGAGCGGCAACTTGAAGTTATCCAGACGGCGTACTATAGCGGATTCTTCGAATCGCCTCGTGAGAGTACAGGAGAAGATGTCGCGGAGACGCTTGGTATCTCTCCGCCTGCGTTCTATAAACACGCTCGAACCGTCCAGCGCAAACTGTTTACGACACTCTTCGACGAACATAATCTTGCTGTCGCACCCTCCACTGAAAGGGGTTAAATAGTATACCACTCACAACAAAAGAGGGTTAGTCAATTAACGACTATACCTTCACATATAGGCCTATTACTCCATTAGCGAGTGCCCAGGATACCTGCTGGCACTCGTGAATCTACAATGAGAGATGTCGACCCAAAACCAGACGAAGAAACCCCGTACGAGTGCTTCGAGTGTGGGAATATCATCATCGCAGAAGACAGACCTGGCCTTTGCCCTGAGTGTGGTGGTTCGCTGCGGAACCGTCGCATGCCCGTCGAATAATGACATCGGAATCCACTACTACCCCTGACAAGACGGAGGACTCAACGGTCGAATCTACTGAACCGGAGTCGGCACTTGAAACGGCGCGCCGGCAGCTCCACCAAGCTGCTAGCCACCTCGATATCGACCAGAATATCGTCGAACGGCTGAAGCACCCTATGAAGGTCCACGAAGTGACCGTCCCCATTGAACGTGATGACGGAACGGTTGACGTGTTCACGGGATATCGGGCCCAACATGATAGCGTTAGAGGTCCATATAAGGGCGGGCTCCGGTATCACCCCGAGGTGACGCAGGCCGAGTGTGTCGGACTTGGGATGTGGATGACGTGGAAGTGTGCCGTCATGGACTTACCGTTTGGTGGTGCAAAAGGCGGAGTCGCAGTCAACCCGAAAGAGTTGAGCTCAGGTGAAAAAGAACGTCTCACTCGCCGATTCGCTCAAGAGATCCGCGATGTTATCGGGCCAAATCGGGACATTCCTGCGCCCGACATGGGCACTGACCCGCAGACGATGGCGTGGTTGATGGATGCATACTCGATGCAAGAGGGCGAAACAACACCAGGCGTCGTCACAGGCAAGCCGCCGGTTGTCGGTGGGAGTGAAGGCCGCGAAGAAGCCCCTGGTCGGAGCGTTGCAATCATCACCAAGCGGGCCTGCGAATACTATAATAGCGACCTCAATGGAACGACGGTTGCAGTTCAGGGATATGGGAGTGTCGGCGCGAATGCGGCTCGTCTCCTCGACGAGTGGGGCGCAACCGTCATCGCAATCAGTGACGTGAACGGCACAATGTACGACCCAGAGGGCATCGATACTGCCGCAGTCCCATCACACGACGAGGAGCCTGAAGCCGTCACAAAATACGCCGACGACGTGATCTCAAACGATGAGTTGTTTACCCTCGACGTCGACGTACTCATCCCTGCTGCTCTCGGAAACGTGATTACCGAAGCGAATGCGGATGCGATTGCCGCGGATCTCGTCGTCGAAGGTGCAAACGGTCCCACCACCTCGTCGGCGAGTGCGATTCTCGCAGACCGAGACATTCCGGTAATTCCCGACATTCTCGCCAACGCTGGCGGAGTTACGGTGAGCTACTTCGAGTGGCTCCAGGATATCAATCGCCGATCGTGGTCGCTCGAACGGGTGAACGACGAACTCGAAACAGAGATGCAGGCTGCCTGGGAAGCTGTTCGAACGGAATTCGAGCAGCGAGACGTCACCTGGCGTGATGCAGCCTACATCGTGGCACTGTCCCGTATTGCGAAAGCACACGAGGCGCGTGGGCTCTGGCCGTAAGGAGATGGACGACCGCCAATTCAGACGACTCCGGCAGCCAACCACCCCGTTTGAGAGAGGGTTTTTTCGACTGTTTCAGCTTGTAACTCCTGGAGCCATTCTCAGCACTCTCAGCTTTCTTGGATACGTCGTTATTGGCTTCAGTTTATGGGCCGTTGGGGTTTATGAACCAGCGTATTCAGTGATGAGTTTTACTGACCCCGTTTTCATTGGTTTGTCATTCCTGACAGGGCTCTTCATCTGTGCGACGTCGGGCACGCTCGCAGTACTTACACTTTTGCTTGGTCCCAATGATTCGAAGGCTAATTTCGTCGTCCTCATGAGTCTGATCGCGTTTGGATTTGGGGCCGCTACCATGCGAGTTACATCCAAGGCCGTACAACCATGCCTCGCCCAGATAGTGAATTTTTTATGAGAGAAATGGCAGTGGTGCAGAGTTCTTTTCACACCCTGTCGTACGGATGCGTGCTCGCGTACTCGCGTCGCTGAAACGTCGCTTCGACCTCGACATCAATGTGATCGGCTGAATTAAAGAGATGGACGACGGGACAGCTGTTATCCACAGGTATAAGCAGGGAGAGTATGCAGGTGAAGAAGTCCACGCGACAGTTGAGGGGGGTCATATTCGATACGATGGACAGTTGTGGTCACCATCGGGTGCCGCACGTGAAGCTGACCAAGATATTCGTGGTGATGACGCTCGGGAGAGCAAAGGGTATGGCGGCCCCGGCTGGTGGTGTATTGAAACCGAAAACGGTGAACTCAAGAAACTTAAGGAAACTGTCAGTTGAGTGCCTTTGGCACTGTCTAGTTGAGGGATTGAGAAGTGAGCAGGTCATAGTGAGCGGATGTCACTCGCAGACCTGCTCAACGAAACGTTAGCGGAGGACAGCCAAGACGTTTGGGAGAACGAGCGCACCCCGACACCCGTCCGGCGGTTTGGAGTGCGTCTCCATACGGCTGGGCTGTCGATCAGGGAGACGGTCGCCATCTTAGACCTACTGGGTGTCGATCGGTCACACGGTGCTGTCTGGAACTGGGTTCATACACTGTCTGAAGCACAGAGCGACCCGCCGACGGCGTCGCCGTCGCGGGTCGCGGTCGACGAGAAACAGATCAAGGTTGACGGCGAAAAGAAGTGGCTGTTTGCGGCGATCGACACAGAGTCAAAATTACTGCTCGAAATCGACGTGTTCAGTCGCCGTGGGACTGACCCCGCCGCGGCGTTCCTGCACCGGCTCATCGAGAAACACGATGTCGCCGATTCAGTGTTTCTCGTCGATGCTGGCGGCTATCTGACTGCCCTTTCACGCCATGATTTGAGCGGTCGGCTCGATTACCGAATCCGGAACCACATCGAAAAGTGGTTCCAGACTGTGACCATGCGGATCGACCGCTTCCACTCCTTCTGGAGGGGCAGTCAATCCAGCGCGAAACAGTGGTTACAACGCTTCAGACACCACTACAACCACGAACGGCCAAACCAAGCACTCGACGGTCGAACGCCAGCTGAGGTCATCCAGAACTAGACAGTGCCACTCAGTAGATCTGTATACTGATTGGTTGATACGTGAAAATTTAGTTAAATATATCAGAGTAGCCACCACTGCCTATGACATGGATTCCAGTTTTCGAGACCGACTTTGGGTTTCCCTTACCCTTCTCTGTCTTACAGCGAGTTTTTCTTTCTTTCTAACTCTCCGACTCTTAGGATGGGGGACTGCACTGTTAGCAATTGCCGTTGGATTCATTATTGCTATAGTCTTATTCATTCTAACAACACCCCGTGATTGAGGTCTATTGTTCTGGTCTTCGTTTCAATACCAATCACTGATCTGGAATGAACGATATTTGCTTGACCTGTATCGACCGATCACACCATCCGCAATCAAATCCGTCACTCATGCAAGACTCGTGCTGTCCATCTTCCCCGACTTTCAGAAAATATCCGAACGTTGTAGATTCTCTCAGCGGTTCGTCCGCAGGTCAAGTGGGCGACTGGGGGTCCCCGATTTCACTGGTACGGTACTGGGGGGTCACTCGTCGTCGTCCGATGGGGGTCGTTCAGAGAGCCGGTCGAAGCGACTTTGCGCTGACTCACGACGCTCTTTTGTCTCGCTTGCCTCATACCTCGCCTCCACCAATTCCCCATCCTGCATTTCGACAGACAGCACAGCATCGGCGTGTTGCCCATCCTCGGGTAACTCCGCTGGTTCGACGAGCAACTCGTAGGCGTCGGTCGCATCTTCTTCGAGTACGACAGCTGCGAGGCCGTCTTCGATCCGGTCGACGACTGCCGTGTACTGCCCGTCCGGAATCATGAGTACGCCTCCATCACCACACGGTCACCGTCGGCAGTTCTGACAATCACAGTATCGCCGTTGTTGTTCCAGACGGGACTCCCAGCGCCCCAGTACAGGTCTGTCTCGGTGTTAGTCCCACTCCCAGTCCGCAATGTGACTGTCGCCCCGGGCTCAAGCCTGAACCCATCTGGGAACGTGTACTGCTTGCCAGCGTCGTCTTCGACTGTCCACCCACCCATCGACAGCGCTTCGTCGCCGATATTCTCAAAGACGACGTACTCATCGTTGAGGTTCTCTCGGTCGTCACCCGCTGCATCGGCGTGGATCGTTTGAATCGCAAGCTCTCCACCAGTCCCTCCATCGCTGTCGTCGCCAGTGTTGGTGTTGTCCTCGGTATCGTCCGTCGTGTCTGTTGGTTCTTTGATTGGGCCGGCACCGATCTGCTCGCGTTCACTCACCTCGCCGTCCGTGCCCGGCTCGATTGGGTCGCCATCGAACACCGACAACGGGTCAGTTGGGGCTTCCCGCTGTGTTCGGATCGAGACCCCTTCGCCATTCGAGACGAAGACGACATCCCCGTGTGTGGCCGTCCAATACGTCGTGATTGACCGCTCGGCGAGAGTCTGGAGGACTTCCTCGTGTGGATGGCCATACTGGGAGTCATACAGGCTCGAAATAACGGCTACTTGTGGATTCACCGCGTCCAACAACCCGTCGCTACTGGAGCTACTACTCCCGTGATGACCCGCTTTGTAGATTGTTGCGTTCAGCCCGGGTCCGTACTCGCCGACAAGATACTCTTCTTGTGCTTCCTCGGCATCACCAGTATAGAGAAAACTCGTCTGTCCGTACGCGAACCGCAGGACAATGCTGTTCTCGTTGCGATCCTCACCACTAAGATACCCTTCAGGCGGGCCGAGCACTTGGACGTCGACGTTCTCCAGTGGAATGGAATCGCCCTCCTGTGCCCGATACAGTTGCACGTCGTGTTCTTCGACAGCGTCGAGGTACTCCTCGTAGGTGTTTGTACTAGCAGCAATCCCAGAGTCATAGACTGCGCCAACGCCATCGGCTTCAGTTTCGTAATACTCGATCACAGCTGCATTCCCGCCGATGTGATCGGCGTCATTGTGTGTGGCAACGAGATAGTCGATTCGGTCAATATCGTGTTGTTGCAAGTACGAGAGAACATGCTCACCGTCGTCATTGAAATGGCCGGTATCGATGAGCATCGTCTCACCGGTCGGGCCGACGACTACTGTCGCCGCAGACTGGCCGACATTGATATTATGGACCGCCAGTGTGCCATTCGCCTCAAATTCGCTGGGTGTCTCTTCTTGATTGATTTCTGTTTCGCTGGGTGTCTCTTCTTGATTGATTTCTGTTTCGCTGGGTGTCTCTTCTTGCTCGAGTTCTGTTGGGTTCTCCTCCCCAGCGGGATCGGACAACCCCGCACACCCGGCTGAGATGACGAGAACCCCGAGTAAGATGAGTGCAAGCGAGCGTGACAGCTTCATACGAGACGATTGTCAGCAGCGGGTATAGATGCCAGGGTGTCTGACTGGCTGTCCCATGGCCGGACAACAATTCAGCGGATTTGTGCCTTATGTAACATTCATACTCTGTTAGCCACTTAGTGTTACATAAGAAAATGACACGGCCAGAACCCCCAGATTCGGCCCCGAAGTACCTCGCAGAGGGCCTCCCGAAACAGGACGTGGATACCCTCCGAGACATCCGCGAGTACGTCGACGCGCTGATCGAGTACCGCGAGCAGCCAGTCGACCCTGAGGAACTGCCGGATACTGCGGAGCCAGTCAACCTGGACGACAGCGGGAAGGGAACTGTCGTGAAAGAGAAGGTGAAGTGCGGTGACGACACCTGCAAATGTGCTAGTGGCGCTCCAGCTGACATGCACGGGCCGTACCTGTACCGCTACTACCGCGACGGCGGCGAGTTAACCTCGGAGTACCTCGGGAAGCCGTGAATTCCTTATGTAACCGCTGCGCGCTGCTGCCATGGTGTATTGTTACATAAGGGACTACCTTGACACTCGCCAATCGTTGTGAGTTCCGACCCAACGTGGATGATACGCACGTCGTACATGCTACTACCAGAGGAGACCTCAAATGATTGAATATTATCATCGCCTCCTCTCCTCGTTGATCTTCGTCGTCGTCCAGTCCCCGCTCAAATTCACCTCCACGGTTCGACGATGTCAACATTTCACCATCTATCCTGTTTGAGAGACCGGAGTTCGCCAAATGCGGTCATAGTGTCTGACGTAACGTTATGTGGTTCGGCTAGTTTGTATCGTTTGTATGGCCGAACCAGCACAACCAGACAACCCATCCCAACCAGACAACCCATCCCAACCAGCAAAACTCGCTGTGACGAACCAGAAGGGAGGTGTGGGGAAGACTGCGGTCGCAATCAACGTTGCAGGCGCATTGAACGAGCGTGGCCGAGATGTCCTGTTTGTTGATCTTGACCCACAGGGGAATGCCACAGAGAACCTCGGAATGCGCGAGCTCTACGACTCGGACCCGCCCACGCTGTTCGATGTCCTGACCGAACCCGACAAACGAGAGACCATCGTTGACCTCGTCGAGTCACATCCCGAGATGGATGTCGTTCCATCCAGTATCGACATGACAGCCGTCGAGCCGGAACTCACACTATCACGGCGGAGCGGCGAGCAACTCCACCTCTGTCTTCAGTACGTTGCAGATGACTACGACTACATCATCGTCGATTGCCCACCGTTCCTGGGGAACCTGATGGACAATGCACTGTTCGCAACGCGAAACGTCCTGATTCCGGCACTCGCCGAGGACACATCGAAGCGGGCGTTCGAACTCCTGTTCGACCACGTTGACTCCTTGGCGGCTGATTACGAGATCGCTGTCAACGAACGGGGAGTCGTAGTAAATCGAATCGATGTTCGGAAGACACAGGCCAATGAGATGATTGACTGGGTCAACAATGCGTTTGAGGGAACGCCAGTATGGGAGGTCCGGGAGCGGGCGGCAATCCAGCGAGCGCTAAAAAACGGCGGGTCGATTTTCGTTGAGGAACCCGAGTGCGACCAGCTCGATGTGTTTAGCAGCATCGCTACAAATCTGGACGAGCAGTTCGGCTTTGCGGAGGTGACAGCATGAGAGACAATCAGGAGGGCAATGAGAGCGAGGATAGAGCCAGTCGATTGCGTGAACGGCGAAATCAGGTGCAGCAGAAGGCAAACACTGTTTCTGAATCTACGGATGGTAAATCTTCAGAGCCAACCGAATCCGCCTCGTCGGAATCCGACGACCAGTCAGAGGGGTCGGTGAAAGACGAACGCATAGGAACGTACATGTACTTGCAAGAGAGCCAGCAGAAAGAGCTCAAAAAGGTCTACAATCAGATCAAGGCAGAGTATGAATACGAGTACGATACTGAATTTGAGAAGAACAGACAATTCTACCCGCTTGTTGTGGAGTACGGTATCCAAAGTTTGGACAGTTTGGATGTTTCGGAGATACAAGAGAGATTAGAGAGTTTCACAGATTCGGCAGATAGGGGCGGTTACAAACGAGATTAGGGAACTATCCCGGTTGAGGAATCATGTTCTCCCGCGAGATCGACCGCGCACTTCAGTTCCTCGGAGAAATCGACACCAGCTGCTCACAAACCTGCACAATTACCACGAAAAGAGCAACCCGAGACAGTGCTGCCGCTCCCGACGACGCGACCCAGAGTGGTGAACGCCGCTGTCAGTCGACTCTGTGGAGGAACTCACCAAGCGCTCGAAGGAACGATTTGAAACCCACTTCCGGGGGCGACCGAATCGCGGTATCTCTACCGACTTTGATGAGATAGTCCGTCAACCGCCACAGATTATACAATAACCCTGCCAAGACGAAGTTACAGAACCGGACACGGTAGTCCGTTGACGACGTCCGTGGCAGACAATCCTTGATCGACTTGTATTGATTCTCGATATCCCACCGTCGTCGATACCCATTACACACCGCCTGTATTTCGTCTGGTTCAACCCTGTCACGATTTGTCACGAACACAGCATACGTCCCGTCTGCATCGTCATTGCGACTGGGAACATACAGATACTCCGTGCGGTGGTGGACCTCGCCGTCGACGGCTACCGGGACGTCGTGGTTCACAGCCGCATCTGCTGTTGAATGCTCTTCGATTTTCTTGATTGCAGAGTAATCCGGCTGGTAGACTGGCACTGGCGCTGTGTAGGTGATTCCCCAGCCCTCGATGACAGCATAGACTTCCTTACTGTGAAAGCCACGGTCAAGATACACTTCGTCCAGGTCGACGAACCGCTCGGCTTTCTCCAGTAGCCGGTCGACCAACTCTGCTTTCGAATACGACGGTGCATTTTCTTCTTCCCATGTGGAGTTCTCTTTGACCGGCTCGACGCCGAGAATGATTGGCACCAACTCGCCAGCCAGCGTGAGCGTGGCGTACTTGTAACCGCGCTTGTAGGCGTTGTCTTTCTTGTAGCCACTGACCATTCTCGGAAAACCCCGCTTGGGAATCCCAGCGTCTTTGTCTTGCCACGGCCAGACATGGAACTGCTCGTGCGTAATATCAATCGCAGCCGTCTTGTGTCGATCAGCGAACGGCCCACCACCCTTGATTGACGAGATGATGTTATCTACGGCTGAATCGAACGAGTCCATGAGTGCATCACGGATACCGTCAATCTTCGGCGTTCCATCAGCAGCGGGTATCTCGTCGAGGGTGTGCTGTCCATCGTCACCCTCAGGCGTGGCGAATTGCTTGAGCACCCGGAGAATCGTCGAGCCGTGTGCCGTATGTTCGTCATCCGAGAGCCAGCCATACTCGCCTTCTGAATGAGCACTCCCCGCATGCGAGCAGGTCCGCGCAACCATGTCCAGAATTTCGTCGTCATCATACGTTCGATTGAGCGAGCGGCCACTCTCGAACTCGGGGAAGGCGTGTTTGCGAGCCAGCTTAATCGTCTTGGTCGCCTGCTGTTGCACCCGCTCGCGATGGGTACTGTCGTCATCATCGGAGGTCTCAGCATCATCATCGGCCAGAATCGGAACGAGTCCCTCGCTAATCACGTCGTATTCGACTGCATAGTGTGCGATTCCGACAGCAGCTGTCTCGATGGCACGCTGTGTGTTGTCACTGAACGCGTTCCAGGCGTGGCTGAGTGTCTGTTGACGGGGTGCGTCTCGTCTCTCAGAAAGATCGAACCGAAAAGCGTGTAAGAGGCTTGGTCGTTGTCTGAGTCGCTGCGCGAGTTCGTTCTGTGACAATCCACGGATTTCGGCGTAGAGGAACGCACGAACGAGAGTTTCAGTCTCAAATTCCGTTTTATGTTGCTGGCGAGTATCCGTCAGCAACTCAGTTGGGATAGAAAGATTGCTAATCACGTCCCAGAGATGATTTTCACATTCACAGAGCATCTCACCGTGGACGACGATAGCCTCTGCGACAGCTGAGTTATCTCTACCCATTAGAAGCCCCCAAAGCCAGTCCAGGCTGCCACATCCACGTGACAGTTCACTCGCTCAGGGGGGATGAGAGCGTGAGTTGTTGTCACATGGGTCGCAGCCAGCCGTAACAGCATACTAATCATTACTTTGTTTAGCAGGTTGTATAATTCAATATGATGCTTGATTCAAACAAGTGTTTTTAACCCATCATCACATATAAACCTTCACGAACAGTTGTTCAAATCGAACAATGGGTGACAACGATAGGGACACTCACCAGATAGATGAAGCTGTCGCTGATCTTCTACAGAAGAAAGGAACGTTAGAGATGGTCGTTGAGATTGGGGAACACGGTTCTCAGCGACATACTGACTTGCGAGAAGAGTTGTTATTGAGTTCGAGCACGATTCAGCAACGTCTCAAAGACGGGAAAAAGCAGGGGTTGTGGGAGCAACTACTCGAAGAACGGGGTGATATTGCAGCGAAGGTGTATCGACTTACCCCACTCGGAAACGTTATTTACGACATTGCAGTCGATTTAGAACTCAACCAGTTGTATCGGTCAAAGCGCGGTATCATCCGGGCAATCGATAACCGAGAACGCCGGGTGATTGTGGATTCGTCCCCCTCAGATGTGGAGTGGCTCTCTGAGATCAAGATGGAAGAACACAATCTCCATTCAGTTCAGAAGTTCCTGCAACAATTCGTCGACAAGTAACTGAACAGAGTCCTGAGAAAATACAATATTGTTGTTTTAATGATATAATGGTTCTATATAGTATGTAAATTGAGATGACCAGTCCTAAACATAAGTAATAGCAGCATTTATAATAATCAGATAACACACTTATATGATTTTTGTTATTAAAACACAATTTCGAAATTATTTGTTTTAATGTAATTTACACTGCTAAATAGCAGCTAATTTAATAAGAAATTGTTGACAACGTTGAACTGATGAGTTCGACTCCGAATCCCACAGCGATCGATGCGTCGCCAAACACTCGGCCAGACAGTACAGATCGAGCTGACAGCGCCGTGGTTCTCTCTGCATCCGATATCGAGAAAACCTACGACACCTGGTTGCCATTCGGCCGAACAGTCGATGTACTTGATGGTGCAACCATGGAAATACGGGCCGGCGAAATCATCGGAATCGTCGGTGAGAACGGGAGCGGCAAGTCTACGTTGATGCAGATTCTCGTCGGTGCGCTTGAAGCTGACGGGGGCGCAGTGGAGGTCGACGGGCAAGTCGGCTGGTGTCCCCAGGAACCCCGGTTGTACGACCGGTTGACTGTCGAGGAAACCTTCCACCTGTTCGGTGAGGCGTACGACATGACCCACGAGGAAATCCGCTCGGCACGCAATCACTTTTCAGAGACGCTGGATTTCGAGCGCTTCCTCGACTATCAGGTTCGTCATCTTAGCGGTGGAAATCGACAAAAAATCAATCTCAGTGTCGCATTGATGCATGACCCTGACGTTCTACTGCTCGACGAACCCTACACAGGCTTCGACTGGGACACGTACCTCGCCTTCTGGAACCTGACTGAACAGCTGATTGAGAGGGTGTTGGCATCGGTATTATCTCGCATTTCATCAACGAACGGCAACGCTTCGATGGCATCTACGAACTCGTCGACGGTACCCTTTCTTGGGAGGAGATTGAAGATGGCGACGACTGAGAGGTCACTACCGGGAACGGGGCACCGCGTCTGGACGGGAGTACGAGCACATGCGACGGCGTTTTTCCGAGAACCACTCTACCTCGTGCTCCTGATTGCGCTGCCAGTGGTGGAAATCTGGTTTGCTGGCTCCGCGCTCGAATCGCTCCCAGACGCCGCGTTTACAGAAATGGATGTGTCTCTGATCACTACAGGTAGAATGTTCGGTGCGATATTCGCAACGGCAGTCTTTGCTGGCATCGTCGGCTTGTTTCAGCGACTCAGTGCCGAAGACACAGACCGACGGCTGATTATCGCTGGCAGTTCGCCCAGTCGACTGTTCGTTACCCGAGCCCTGACGATTCTCGGAATTACGACTGTGGTCGCGGTCGTCTCGACGATTGCCCTCTTGGCGTTCGAGCAGGTAGCGCGCCCGGGACTTGTGTTTGCGGTTCTCGTGACTGCCGGCATTCTGTATGCTGCGTTTGGGATACTCGTCGGGTCGCTGTTGTCTGGGGAACTGGAAGGGTCGCTGGCGCTGGTCTTTCTTGTCGATATCGACGTAGTGCTCGCAACAGGACTTCTTCCCACGGATCTGTTTGTCGGAGAATTGTTCCCACTGTTCCATCCGTATCAGCTACTGGAGACTGCAGTCGTGGGAGGCGATGTCAGTAGTGGTCATGTACTTCCGTCTCTGGGATATGTCGTCGTTGTTAGTGGCGTTGCAGCACTGGTGTATGCCCGTACGACAACCATCAATGGGGGTGCAGGCTGATGCGAACGCGACACGTACAGACAGCGGTTACGACAGGGTTGCGTGAATACGCTCGCACGCCGGTCTTGCTTGCATTGCTGTTGTTCGCTCCCGCGTATTTGATTGGTCTGTTTGGGTATCTTGCACCGGAGACACCCACACCTGTTGATGTGCCGGGTGCTGGTCAGTTGACGGTTCCACTTGCGGATGTGCTGACTGTCGGTGGGGTTCTTGTTGCGAACGCGCTGGTCGGTGGGCTCGTCGGTTTGTTTGTGGTTCAGTCGGCCACCGACGCAGACGGACGACTCGTCATCGCAGGGTTTGAACCGGCGTCACTGTTGCTCGCCCGAGGCACCCTCGTTGGTGTTGCAGCTATCGCAACAGTCACCGTTTCGATGGCAGTGACACTCCTGTTCTTCGAGCCAGCGAACGTGGCTATGCTGGCGACAGCCGGCTTCTTGACGGCGCTTACCTACGGAATGGTCGGCATCATCGTTGGTTCTCAGGTCGACACCTTGGCAGGCGTCTGGATTCTGTTGTTCCTGCCGATTCTCGACGTGCACCTGTTCCAGAATCCACTGGCAACAGAGACGGAACTGATTGCAACGATTCTTCCCGCTCATTCGACGACGAACCTCGCCACTGACGCGGCTTTCGAAGCCGGCATCTGGTTGTTGAATCTCGGAACAGCGATCGCCTATCTCGTCGTGACAACGGTGATTGCCACCGGCCTATATTACCGGGAAACGTAACTGCCTTCATCACTATTGGCGGAATTAATAACTCAGTCAATTTTGGTTGTTAATAAGTGCTAGCAAAACCCCGATTACAAACAGCGGGTTTAACAAAATAGCAGCGTCGACGAACAGATAATGACGTCTCCTGAGAGAGAGTCCTCTGATACGCCTCAATCTTTTCATTCACACGAGTGTAGCCATGACCACAACGACGGTCATGACCACCACCATGATCACGACCATGCCCACACACGTGAGACAGGGACCGATTCCTCAGATATCGAAACCCAAGGAGATGTAGTCCAGCTGTCGGTCCCAGAGATGGATTGCCCCTCCTGTGCCGGCAAAGTCGACAATAGCGTACAGAAAATCGACGGAATCCTCCAGGTCAGGCCGCAGGTAACTACAGGAACCCTGACTGTCACCTACGATGGTGAGCAGACAAAGCCAGACGCTATCGTCGACCGCGTCGAAAAGGCCGGTTACAGCGTCACAAATACCGGCGAAGACACTGTGACAATCACCGCCCCTGAAATGGACTGTCCGTCCTGTGCCGGCAAAATTGAGAGCGCACTCGACGGACTTGACGGCATTTCCACCTACGACACCCGCCCGACGACCGGGAAAATCGTCGTAACGTACGATACAGCGACCGTCAAGACGGACCGAATTGTCGATACAATCGAAAACGCGGGCTATGATGTAGCGGCCACGAGTACCAGCGGTGAAGAGGCGAGCGCAACAGCCACCTCCCAAGACAGTATCTGGACGAGTACGCGTGCGTTAAAAACCTGGGTGAGCGGTGGCTTCGTCGCGCTCGGATTCGCTTTCGAGTTCCTCCTTGTCAGCCAGAATGGCGAACTCGTCAGCGGTCTTGGCACCGAATTACTGCTATCTGATGCCCTGTTCATCATCGCAGTTGCGTTCGGCGGACAGGAGATTCTCCGCAACGGCTACTACTCCGCGCGCAATCGGAGTCTCGACATCGACTTCCTGATGTCGGTTGCCATCCTTGGCGCACTTGCATCGAGTCTTGTGTTCGGTGAATCCTACTACTTCGAGGCGGCGACGCTGGCGTTCCTGTTTAGCATCGCCGAACTGCTCGAACGCTACTCGATGGATCAGGCCCGCAACTCCCTTCAGGAGTTGATGGACCTCTCGCCCGACGAAGCAACTGTCAAGCGTGATGGTGATACTGTCACTGTTCCGGTTGACGAACTCTCGGTCGGAGATATCGTGGTGGTGAAACCGGGCGAGAAAATTCCCATGGATGGCATCGTTGTCGACGGGTCGAGTGCAGTCAATCAGGCTCCGATAACAGGCGAGAGCGTGCCGGTTGATAAGACCACTGGCGACAACGTCTTCGCCGGTACCATTAACGAGGAAGGCTACCTCGAAGTTGAGGTCACCTCTGAATCCGGTGACGACACGCTCTCACAGATCATCGAGATGGTCGAGGATGCCCAGTCGAACAAGACCGACCGCGAACAGTTCGTGGAACGGTTTGCCGCGTACTACACACCACTCGTCGTCGGGTTCGCTGTGCTTGTCACGGCCGGGAGTCCGTTCGTTCTCGGAGTGGAGTGGTCGGAGGCTGTCGTCTATGGTTTGACGTTGCTCGTGCTGGCGTGCCCGTGTGCGTTCGTGATTTCGACTCCCGTTTCGGTGGTGTCGGGCATCACCAGCGGCGCGAAAAACGGTGTTCTCATCAAGGGAGGGAATCACCTCGAAGCGATGGGCAACGTCGACGCCGTAGCACTCGACAAAACGGGCACGCTGACGCGAGGGGAACTCACGGTCACGGATGTCGTGCCCCTCAACGGAAATACCGAGGAGGATGTCCTGCACTGTGCCCGGGGTCTGGAACGCCGGAGCGAACACCCGATTGCCGACGCAATCGTCGAGAAGGCAGAGTCCGTCGGCGTTGGCGGTCGAGAGATAGCAAACTTCGAGAGTATCACCGGCAAGGGTGTCAGGGCCGACCTCGACGACAAGACACACTACGCAGGTAAGCCCGGCCTGTTCGAGGAGTTGGGCTTTGACCTGTCACACGTCCACGCGACGACAGACGGAGGTGTCGTCACGATGGACAAATGCGAGCAGGAGAACTGCCTCTCACTGCTCGATGAAACTGTCCCGAAGCTGCAAGACCAGGGGAAGACGGTGGTGCTGGTCGGAACGGAAGACGAACTCGAAGGCGTCATCGGTGTTGCGGACGAGGTACGGCCAGGCGCAAAGCGTGCCGTCCATCGTCTGAAAGAACTCGGCATCGAGCGAACGGTCATGCTCACCGGCGATAATGCGCGGACTGCACGCGCGATTGCAAACCAGGTGGGCGTCGACGAGTACCGTGCCGAACTACTCCCCGACGAGAAGGTCGCCGCAATCGAAGAGCTACAGGCGGACGGCAATCAAGTCGCCATGGTCGGTGACGGCATCAACGACGCGCCTGCACTGGCGACTGCGAACGTTGGCGTCGCGATGGGTGCAGCGGGGACTGACACCGCACTGGAGACGGCCGACATTGCGCTGATGGGTGACCAGTTGTCGCGGCTCCCGTATCTGTACGAGCTCTCCCACGACGCGAACGGCGTCATTCGACAGAACATTACCGCCAGCCTGCTCGTGAAAGCAGGGCTGGCACTCGCAGTCCCGATTCCGGGGATTCCAGTCCCGGTCTGGGTGGCAGTGCTCGTCGGTGATGCCGGGATGACACTCGGCGTCACCGGGAACGCGATGCGTCTCTCTCGAATCAAACCAGAGAGTGAATCGACGGAGGGGTGATTCGTCGATGAACCCGAACGACGAACACAGTCACCACCAGCACGCAGACGACGGCGCTGGGAGTCAGGAGTTCGAGGCTGGTGAGAGTCACGACCATACAGATATCGACGAAACCAGCACACACAAACTGGCGCTGGTAGCAGGAATCAATTTCGTCGGATTCGTCGTGGAACTTGCGGGTGGCCTGTTGTTCGGGTCGGTGGCACTGATCAGCGACGCGTTTCACATGCTGTTCGATATGTTGGCGTACGTGATGGCGTTCAGTGCGAGCTACGCGGCCGAACGGTTCGACCGTGGTGACGAGTGGTCCTACGGGCTCCATCGACTCGAACCCGTTGCAGCGTTTCTCAACGGCATACTGCTCGTTCCGATGGTCGGCTACATCGTCTGGGAGGCCTACAAGCGGTTTCTCGAACCGGCCAGCATCAACGCCGAGTTGACGCTGGTGATCGCCACTGGGGGATTACTCGTCAATATCGGGTCCGTGTTCGTTCTCCAGGGCGGTGAGATGAGTCTCAATGAGCGTGGCGCGTTTTATCATCTTCTCGGCGATGCGGGTGGGTCAGTCGCAGTAATCGTGTCGACGCTCGCGGTCTCGGTACTCGATATGCCGGTAGCTGATCCACTGGCTGCAGTGTTGATCGGCCTCCTCGTGTTGTGGTCGGCCGGAAAAGTTCTCGTCGAAAGTACGTCTATCTTCCTCCAGCACAGCCCCATGTCGATGGCGACACTCCGTGATGAGGTGACCAACATCGATGCGGTTGCGAGTGTCGAGGACATCCACGTCTGGCAGGTCTGTAGTCAATTGACCGTCGCGACCGTCCAGGTCCAAACCACCTCCAACTCTGCCGACGAACAACAGCAGCTCAGAGCAACTGTTCACGAGACGCTCGCTGACGCTGGTATCAACCATATTACCGTCGAGATTATCGGTCCATCGAACGTGCAGTCGACTGAACACCGACAGCACAGTCACTAGGGTGGGGTCGTTTACCAAGACCGACTATCAGTCTCTTCATTCGACGACGGTTCCTCCTCGGGGACAGGTTGTACGTGGAGTGGACGCATCATATCATGGTCTTCGTGCTCGATCATGTGACAATGCCACATGTACTCGCCCGTTTGGTCGTTGAACAGTCCCTCGTACTCACCAAAGTGGACAAGGAGATGGACCACGTCACCAGGATTAACTGAAACCACGTCATTCCATCCCTGTTCGAACGGCTTGGGGTCTCGAAGTTCATTCTGGTCGATATCGTCCTCAGCAGGGTCATATTCAATAGATTGTCGTCCAAGCACCTGGAAGTGAACGAGATGGAGATGAATCGGGTGGGACATCCCGGTAAGATTGGCAACACTCCAGACTTCGGTGTCACCTACTGTAGGGGTTTCTGTGGCGGGGTCTGTCAGTTTGTGCCCGGACTGGTTTTCTTGTGTCCCGAGCAGAAACATCGGCCGCCCATATTCATCATCTGACTGTATCAATGGCAAATATCGTTCGTTGTCGGCTGCATTGAGGGGGATATCTGGAACCTGTGTCAGTGTCTCTGGAACCTGTTTCTTGTCTGACCCATTCCCAGTCTTGTCCACGTCGACGAGCATAATTTCGGGCAACGGTTCCTCGTCGTCTCCGTCAACCGAACCAACGTACCTCGCTGGCGCGTTGTTGTGGAGCAGAAGCGTCTGGTCCGCATACTCGGAGAAATCCACGACGACATCGGCCCGTTTGCTGGACCCCAGTTCAAGTCGGTCTTCGAGTTGGACTGGGCGTGGGAGTAACCCCCCATCGTTTCCAATCTGGATGAAGGATGGGCCATCACCGACAATCGTGCCTGAACTCTCATCGTATTCGAGCAGTTTGAGGCTGTAGTACCGGCTGTTCGCTCCGTTGAGCATTCGGAGTCGATACTTCGTTGGTTCGACGGACAGACGCGGCCACGCTTTCCCGTTGACGACCGAGACATCGCCGTAGAACTGGGGCACAATGCTCGGTTCGAGGGGTAACTCATCTTCATCATCTTGGTTCTTTGGGCCTGTTGGATAGAACAGTGAACCGTCCTCATTGAAACGCCGGTCTTGAAATACGAGTGGTATCTCGTAGCCGCCTTCAGGTAGGCCAAGACTGCGTTCGTGTTCGTTGCGAAGGAGATAGAAACCCGCAAGCCCAGCGTAGACGTTCAACCGTGTGATACCGAGTGAGTGGTCGTGATACCAAAGCGTCGCTGGCGGCTGCTCGTTCACGTAATAGTAGTCTTTTTTCTCGAATTCGGGACCGGTCTCTTGAAAATCCCGAGTGTACCATGCCTGTGCATGGCCGTCGCTTTCATCCTCAACGTTCCCACCGTGAAGGTGAGTTACAGTTCGGACTCCTGTTGAATCATATGGTACAATGTCACTGTGAATTGTCGTGTCTTCGGGAAGGAGATGGGTGTCTGGTAGATTATTTTTCCACCGGACATAGATTGGCTCGCCTTGCTGAGCTTCTATCGTCGGTCCAGGATACTGCCCATTGTATCCCCAGACAGTTGTCGCCGGGAGGTCGCTGTGGAGTTTCTGTTCGACTTCACGCATTTCGATCTCGTAGTACGGCTGGCCGTTTTTCGTTCCAGCTGGGTCCACTGTATCCGGCCGAGGGGCTTCGTCCACCCACTTGGTAAGTTCAGGCGAGGTATGGCCTGTTGAAGGGGGTCGCTCTGGTGAGGGCGTTTCATTTTCCGCTGCCGTGGTCTCTGTGTCGCTCGCTAAACAGCCAGCACTGGTCGACACACCGGCAACTCCCACTGCAAGGAGAAAGTTGCGTCGAGACAACTCGGCACCGGTGGCTCCAAAACGTCTGGTCATGGGACATTCGACGTTATGTAGAGCCGCAATATAGGGGGACGGCGCAATCCCAGTTCACGGGACAGCGCGTGAACATATTCGGCGAAAATAGGAACTTTACTCACACGACCAAGAGTCAGTACTCTTCCCGACCTGGAAAATACTTCTTGATTTTTCCTAACTCTGTCAGGGCGCTGTGTCTGTTTGTCGTGTCTGGCTCGTGCGTGCCGTTTCGTTTGCGCCGAATACAGCTATCGTTACAAACAGGAAGCCAAGTAACGACAGGTTCGGAATCGATAACCCAACGACTGGAGCCTGCCACTGTATGATTGCACAGGGTCCACTGAACGAACACGAGTCGGTCGTCATCTGAAGAATAGAATGATACCCGGCGATGCCACCACCGAAAACAGAGAGTGGGAGAGCAGTCCGCCAAACGCCCGGCCGCCGTTCAGCGGTAGCAACACCGAGCACGACCACCAGTGGATACATCAGGATTCGCTGATACCAGCATAGCTCACAGGGGACGAGCCCGAGTCCGAGACTGAACCACAGGCTTCCGACAGTTGCGACGGTAGCGACGAGGGTTCCGGCTACAAGCCAGAGCTGTGTCCAATCTACGCGGTCAGGAACTGGCGATTGCATTTTCGACAGCTTGTCTCGTTTGTTCGGGGCTCGCGAGCGGGTTGAACGACGACCCTCCAACGACGAGTGCTGGTGTCCCTCTGATACCAGCCTCCTGTGCCGCCGCTTCTGTTTCCTGGAGTGCAGTGCTGTACCGAGATTCCTCGACTGCCGCCCGCACGACGCCGGGATTAGAGACGCCGGCCTCGCGGGCGAACTCTGTCAATCGATCTGCGGTCGCCCACTGCTGACTTTCTGGCGGCTGGTTTTCGAATACGTACTCGTGGTAATCGAAGTACGAACTCGGCTCGTTGTTGTAGACTGCCAGTCCTGCGTGTCCGGCATTCGGGGCATCCGGTCCCAGAAACGGCTCCCCGCCGAGATACGCGACATTACGATAGACGATCGCGAGTTCTCCGGGTTCGACGTAGTCTCGAATCAGTTTCTGCAACAGCCCAGTACTGAACTGCGCGCAGAACGGGCATTTGTAACTGCCATAATAGGTAATAGTCGTCCCGGCATCCACAGATCCGATTGTCGCGTACTCGTACTGGTCGGCTGAATTTGCTTCGTTATCCACTCCACTACCGGACTGAGAGTTCAGGTATGCACCAGCACCAGCGATAGTGCCTGCCACCGAGACACCACCCGCGAGGAGAAAGTATCGTCGGGGGAGGCCTGTAACGGCAGCCCCAACAACCTGGCTGGAGAGACGATCCGAGAACGTGATTGAGTCGACAGCTGAGCTCGCCTGCTTGCGGTCCATTCGCCGTAAATCATCAGGGTGGGCTGTGAGCCAGTGTTTGAACAGTTCATATTTGGAGGCATCGTCAGCTAATTGTTCGCCACAGTAGTGACATGCGCGGTGCTGATTCCACGTGTGGTCTCGGACATTACCGCCTGAATCGAATTGCTCCTCACAAATTGGACATTTTTGTGATGACATTAGCTTGCAGTTGGTGGTACTAGCTGATATTCGAGACAAATCTGTTTTGATTGGATATACATTGTCAGGATGTTCTCAGACTCCACCGGTTGCTGTGAGGTACGCGCTCGCGAACTGTACTGCGTTGTACGCACCGTGAATCATGGCTGGAACGGTGAGGTTCCCGGTATACTCGTAGGTAGCACCCAAGATGAACGCCAGAACGAATGCGATACCGAGGTATACTAGCTTCCCCTCTCCATTCAGTGAGAAGAGATGAATTGAGGCAAATAGTGCGCTTGCAAGCATGATTGCACGGGTCGGATGGAGTGTTTCTCGAAGTATTCCTTGAACGAGACCACGGAATAACAACTCCTCCCCAGGACCCACCAACAAGAACGACAGGGGGATGAGAAGTAAAAACACCGCTGGATTTTGCTCGCCGACCGTTACGATCTGATTTTCTGCCGATTTGATGCCGAGCGCCGAGAGAATCACCGACGTTCCAAGAAGCAGGCCCAGAAGTGCGAATATTCCAACGACGATTACGGCAAAATCACGCCCGTCCGGGATGGTAAATGGGACGAAATCGAAATCACGATTCCGGATTCTGAGATAGAGGAGGGCAACCCCTCCAAATGTAACCCCCTGCAGCATGAGTGTGTTCAACAAAAGCCGTAACGATGGGCGAGATGCGAGATCGATTCCAAGCCCGCCAAAGATTGAAGCAGCGGCGAAGGTGGTAACTCCTCCAATCAAGATGGAACCGTATGTGAGTCCAATTGCACTCCCAACTGCGGTGAGTCGTGATGTTGAGTATGTCATTTGATGCTATTAATATCTGGAGGGGTTGTGCTGGGATTCTCTCATTCTTTTCGAAGATATGTTGCGAGTACGGTTGTGAGAAGACTGAGGAGTGTCAGTGTTGCGACTGCGAGATGCATGGTCACAATTACTGGTTTGAGATCCCATGTGACGGTGAAAACGTTTTTCGAAGGTGGTTCCACTGTAGTATGTCTTCGCTCATACACTTACTGGGGAACTTTTGTATGTCGACATCTCGTATTGGTACACCACTAATAAAGAAGTAGGGCGGAATCCTATTGAGTGGGATTCTGCTTTTTGTTCACACCGGTCTCATTCTTTGGCTCTGAAGAAGTACAACGGAGGGGGAAACTACTTGAGAATTACACTTGTGTCGGCAGCAAGTAAGAGACAATGCACCCCAACGAATTGGATAAACAATGATTCTATACTTGCCACTCATTCTGTATAATGGCATTTGCAGGCCGAATTCCCACTGAATGAGATTCCGCCGTATCTTCATTACGGAGGTACTCCATGTTCCTGTTAAGAAAGCCCACTATTTGTTGGGAAAAAAGCTATCTTAAAGACTTCAATGACACATCCCAATCAAGGCGGTGAACCATCTTCAGAGGACCACAAACGGGGACCAACGCAAGGAGAAGGAGACACCTGTCCCGAGTGTCAGGGCAAAATCACACAGACTAGCGAGCGGGGAGAGGCTACGTGTGAAAACTGTGGGTTGGTTTTCGAGGAAAATCCAATCGACAGAGGTCCCGAATGGCGCGCCTATAACGCCAACGAGCGCGATGAAAAGAGTCGGGTGGGGACTCCAACGACTCATCTGATGCATGATAAGGGGCTGAGTACGATAATCGGCTGGCAAAACAAGGATGCCTCCGGCCAGGCTATCTCCGCTCGTAAACGTGCCCAATTACAGCGCCTCCGGACGTGGGATGAGCGATTTCGGACAAAGGGTGCCCACGAGGAAAATCTTAAGCACGCTCTTGGCGAGATCGATCGAATGGCATCAGCTCTTGGGCTTCCAAAACCGGTTCGTGAAACGGCAGGTGCCCTCTACAGGCGTGCTGTCAAAGAGAATCTGTTGCCTGGACGCTCGATAGAAGGAATGGCAACTGCCTCATTATATGCAGCTGCTCGACAGCATGACCTCCCACGTTCGCTGACGGTTGTCACTAATGTCAGTCGTGTCGAACAACTTCGTATTCAGCGGGCATACCGACACCTCTCTCGTGAGTTAGGATTAGAAATCGAGCCGGAAGAACCCTCACAGTATCTTCCTCAGTACGCATCATCGCTTGGGGTGAGCGATGAGACAGAACAATTGTCCCGTGAACTTCTGGAGGTGGCGACAAATCATGCGATTCACAGTGGAAAAAGTCCAGCAGGATTGGCGGCCGCAGCCCTCTATGCCGCGGCCCAACTCACAAATGAGAAACTAACACAGGAAACAGTGAGTGACGCTACGAATATGAGCAAATTGACGATACGAAATCGCTACCAAGAAATTCTTGAGGTATACGAGGAACATGACTGAGTGTAAAATTCACTCATCCGGAACACGACTCCTGAGTCGTCTCTGGATTGGACGCCAATCTGATCGGATTCCCGACTCGGGACCACCCGGACCTCCTCGATAGCAGTGTCACCATGTCACCACCACTTCGACAACTCCGCCAAGGGCGTCTCTATCACGACCAGGAGATCGCAGTCCAACGTGATGTTGTACGTCTACAAGGCGACCAGGATGCCAATATCAGAGAATATCCTGACGTATTTCTATAATTCAATGGGGGACAATTCATTGCCTTCCGGAGATACACCGGAACTACAGGATGTGCTTGATGCGCTGGATGATCCAGACTGTCGGGCTATTCTCCGTGAAACGACTGAACCTATGACTGCCAACGAACTCGTCACCGCCTGTGATATCCCACGGTCAACACTGTATCGAAAATTAGAACTTCTCAGTTCAGCATCTCTTGTTGTGGAGCAAGAGACGATCAATCCAGGAGGAGGACGGGTCACTCACTATAAACAATCGTTTGACGACGTGATAATAACTATGGATGACACAGGTGAGTTTTCAGTAAGTATAGGAGAGCAACAGCAGTCGACTGACGAACGTCTTGCAGACATCTGGTCCAAGATGGGAGATGAGGTATGAACGAGATTATAACAGCAATTGCAGTGGTCAAGTCAGTAATCTTACTTCTCGGCGGTGGGATCACTTACATCGCATTCAAAGCCTATCGACGAACTGGTGAGGAGTCGTTGCGGGTTCTGGGTGTCGGGTTCGGTATCATCACTCTTGGAGCATTGCTTACAGGCGTGGCTAATCAGTTCTTCTCGGTCTCATTAGAAGTCGGGGTCCTTATTAACAGTATATTCGTAGCTCTCGGCCTTGCAGTCATCATGTATTCCCTCCACATTCAGAGCTGACAGCAGGTGTCCATGAACCGTTCCGTATCTGTTGCTTGAAGCCACTGGAGCGCGGTTGAACGATGGTTCATTATGAAATAGCGATCTGGGTGGGTGCGACCGCCAAAAAGAGACAGATGATGAGACATCACCTAAATAACTGCTTCAGATGAAACCTTATTGCTAATAGTTAAACACATTTTTGATTAGCTTGTTACCACAGCCATAACTCTTCCACAGATTCGGACCGAGAGAGATGTGCTTATGATTCTTGGAGCACAATACCCGGTAATGGAACAGCGATCGGACAAAAGTGCTGAGTTCCTTCGTATGTTTCGCACAATGGAGGCTTCGGACGTTGGCTACTGAATCAACCTGTCCTGGCAACTGTAGCTTGTGTGGACGTGAACTTTCTATACCTGCCACTGAAAACGATGAGGAGGTTTCGTTTTGTTCGCCTGGGTGTCAGGATGTCTATACAACACTCGGTGCTGCCGAACCTCGGGAACGAGATATTAAACCCAGCGGGAGAGAAAGTGGCCGCGCCACCGAACACAATATAGCAGACAATCGTGACAACGGGCCGAGTGACGGCCATGCTCGCACATTCTTCCGCATTGATGGGATGTACTCTGTGACGTGTGAAGCCTTTCTAGAAGCAGTTGCCAACGGACAGGAAGGAGTTATCGATGCTGAGGCAAGCTATGTGACCGAAACGATACGGATAGAACACGAACCTGACGGAGTCTCCAAGACCGAGCTCAGAGAGGCACTGAGTACGCTCGGGTATACGGCATCGTTGCGTGAGCACGCATCGGGTGCTGGACAGGAGGCAGCAAGTACAGCTCGACAAGCACAAGAAACGCCAGGGATGCAAAAGCGACCGGACGACAATATCTTAGAGTTTCGCTACGCTGTTGGACTTCTTTTCGGCGCGTTTCTGATGATGCCGTATGTCGCGATCGTGTATCCAGCCCATCTCGCCTCGGTTTTCAATTGGGAGTTCCTCGAAATTTTTGAGGGAAGCTTCCAACCGAGTGGTGCGGGTGCGGTTTTTTTCCTCCGCCTCTACCTCGTGTTGTCGGGCATCATTCTCTTTTTTACAGGATTGCCAGTGTTACGCGGCGCGTACATTAGTCTAAAAATGCGACGCCCGAACACAGACTTGCTTGTTGCAATTACTGCGCTAAGCGCCTACGCTTATGGCACAGTCGCGATTCTTCTTGGACGGAACGATGTTTTCTTTGATCTGACTATTGTGGTCGCTGCTGTCGTGACAGCAGCAATGTTCTACGAGTCAGCAGTCAAACAGCGCGCACTGGGGCAACTTACAGAACTTACTGTTTCACAAGTAAATACTGCAGAAGTGTACGACGGAGAGGGAACGACGAGAGAAGTGGCGGTCGAGGAGCTGACATCGGGTGAACGTGTACTCGTCCGACAGGGTGAACGAGTCCCCGTTGATGGCGTACTAGTTGAGGGGCCCTGTACTGTCGATGAATCAGTGGTAACAGGCGAATCTCTTCCAGTCTTGAAGCAAACGGGTGACGATGTTGTCGGTGGTTCAATCGTCACAGATGACGCAGCGATTGTCCAGGTTGGAGAAAACGCTACGAGCAGTATTGACCGAATAACGACAGCAGTCTGGAATCTGCAGAGTGCAGATCACGGCGTTCAGCGTCATGCCGATCAGTTAGCCTCACGTATTGTTGGGTTAATCGGCGGTATCGCCCTTCTCGTGGGCATTGGAGCAGTGGTATTTGGAATCGGAGTCCTGGAGGCAATCCGACTGTTCTTGCTGGTCTTGCTCGTGGGGAGTCCGTGGGCCCTCGGGCTTTCGACACCACTCTCCGTAGCGACAAGCCTCAACGAAGCCTTACAGCGAGGTATCGTCGTGTTTGATGAGACCGTTTTCGAGCGTCTTCGCGACATAGACATCGTCGTGTTCGACAAGACGGGAACGCTCACGACTGGAGAAATGGACGTGATCGAAGCTGATGCTCCGACGGACCTCCTAGAAATGGCTGCGGAACTGGAGAATCGAGCGTCACACCCCGCTGCAAAGGCAATCGCAACTGCGTTTGCCAGTGAGGCGGGGGACACTAAGTCGCCTCTCTCTGATGGCGGGAGGAGCACAGAGAGCGACATCAAACATTCAAGAACAGTCAGTGAATTCACGAGTTATGCATCCGGAATTGAGGGAGTCGTCGATGGCAAAGAAATCCTTGTCGGTAATCTCGACCTCTACGCGGAGCAAGGATGGGAAGTGAGCGATGATCTTAAATTACGAGTCAGCGATGCCCGAGGCTTCGGGCGACTCCCGGTCATCGTCGGCCGAGATGGAACGGCAGAAGGAATCATTGTTGTGGGAGACGAACCCCGAAGTGGCTGGGATGACGTCGTAACTCGTCTCGGAAATCAGGGAACGAAAATAGTCGTCCTGACCGGCGATGATGAGGAAGCTACGGACTTTTTCAGCCAGCATGACTTCGTCACGCACGCGTTCGCAGATGTGCCGCCCGAGGGGAAGACTGCGACAATTCGGCAGCTCAAATCCGAGGGGCAGGTTGCGATGGTCGGTGACGGGACAAACGACGCACCAGCACTCGCGGCGGCCCATCTTGGAATTACACTCGGAAGCGGCACCGCCTTAGCGGCTGATGCCGCAGATATTGCCATCGCTGACGACAAAATCAGTTCCGTCGAGATAGCATTCGACATCGCGAGCGCGGCGAGCAGTCGTGTTCGACAGAACAATAGATTAGCCCTCGTGTACAACGGGTTGGCAATTTCTGCAACGGTTGTTGGCTTGTTCAACCCACTGACGGCTGCCGTCGCGGTAATAACCAGCGGAGGCCTCATCGCCGCTAACAGTTCGAGGACCCTGATAGAATCGTAGCTAACTTCCCAGCAGTCCGGCAACGATGTTGGATAGTTTCGAGCGGTGGTCCGAATCTGGTTGGCTGGATTCTTCCTGAGTCGTAGAGGATTCTATCTTTTCGTCTGAATTCCCCTCACTTTCGGGTCTTTGACAGTAAATGCACATCCTTAGATGATTTCGGTTCGGGCCCCACATGTACCTACCGGAAGTGAGCCAAAGCCGATAGAGAAACTTTCCTAAGAGTTTTGCTACCTATTGCCTCAGTCGGCTGGGACTGCACAAACAGAGCTACTCTCTCGGGTCGCTGTTCTTGCCGAGTAAACGAGCGTCCCGGTGAACAACACGATAGCGCCGACGACGAAAATCACCCCGAGTGGTGAGTCCGAATCGACAAACAGCCAATACAGTGGGGCCGCGATAGTGGAACTCACGGCCACGGTTGCGATATTCGCGACAAGTGGGCCACAGCAACCACAGGTACAGGAACCGACAATTGCTGCCGTTCCTGCGGTCCCTTCAGTCGTCCCTGCAGATTCGTTGACCCGCCAGCGCCGAGCGATGAGAGCTGCATTGAGTCCGACGAGAACACCGATAACACCGTTCAGTATGACAACTCCTGGTGAAATTGCGATAAACATCGGAATTTGCGGAAGAGCGATCTCTAGTGTCGGCCACTGGACGAGTTGATAGACAACTGGCAAGACGACGACAGTGGTCTCTGTCACACCACCATCCTCCCAGAAAAACGAAACATATCCCGTTCCCATCAGGAAAAACAGTGTAGCCACGACGGCGACACCGAGACTGAACTGCCGGACGACGCGATCTTGCAGAACAGCACGGAGGACTCCCCAGGCGTCAGTCCAGATGATGTATCCCACGAGTACAGGCGTACTCAAAACGATGAGGTAGCCGAGTGGGTGGGTGATGCTGGTGAGGTCCGGGAACAGTTCGGGGTAGAGAATCCAGGCACCCATCAGGATGCCGAGAAAGGTATAGCGCGGACGCGTCGGCCATCGGGTTATCCCAACGATGATGCTCACAATCATTGTGAGGAGGCCTGTCATCAGCGCGATGGGTGTGTACCACGCCCGCGGGAACGGCATTGAATCTGCCGTGTACGTGGGGTCGGGCGAAAGACCTTCGAAGACGATTGCACCCAAGCTAGCAAGGACTATTCCCAGGAAGACCACACCAAGCGCACGAGTTGGCGAGAGTCGCTCAGTGCGCTTTGCAAGAGCGCCTCCGACGAGTACCGCTATACCGACCAACAGAACCACGAGCCCGTGCCACTTTGTGACAAAATGTGGCGTTACGGCCTGTTCACCACCATGAGCGGATACAGCAGGTATCTGTGTGGCAAAGGTCACAAGAGTGAGTACCACTGAAAGCACTGACCGTCTCCATAACGACCGTCTGTGTCTCTGGCTGTCGGGAGGGGAACTGCTGGTATTAGCCACCATTAGTTGTTCAAAATAGGCTGTCTCGTTTTTTTCTTTCGCTGTGGGCCGGAGTCACAACCACAAACACCTGACTAGAAATCTTACAAATTCGGATATTATATTTTACATTCCTTTTACGATCCAATCCACCAGAAAAATGCGCGATTTCAAGCGTTGTTGAAGAGTCACGAAGAGGTAGCCATCCGGTAGCGGAAAGAAAGATATACAATTACTACACCGAATGTCACGGTGATTAGCCATTCGCCTGCTTTGGCTGTGGAGAGCATTGCAACGGTGTTGAGAGCGATTCCGACAACGTATATCGCTTGTAATCGGCTATCGATCATTAATCACGAAAGTGCTGCTTATGTTTAGTTCTTGATTTCTGTATCCACGGAGTTTGATCTCGTGTACTGATTGTCCCTTAGGTTGAAAAGTAAACTGATCTCTAAATCCGGGAGGTCCTGTGGAGGTCGAGGACCATGTCGGAGAGTATGGTTTCAATTCGCCCTTCTTGTCAAAATTCCGGTTGTTTGTAGAAAACCATCTGCTGAACCTGTGGAGTTTAGACATCAAAAATTGATATCGTGATATACCATTTATCCTGCAGGATTATTGGGGTCATGTCACCCAGGTTCCCACCCTGTCCTTTGGTCTGCTAATTGTTCTGTGACACTCTTCTCGTGTCTGTCAGTCTCGGCCCGGGACGACCTCGCTTTCCAGCCACTCGCGGTCAAGAACCTGATTATCGATCAGGATGTGAAGCACTGCGATTCGAGCAGCTTCTTCTCCTTTCATCGATTCGATGTACTCGATGGTCTCGGTCGTGTGCCGAACCGACCGATGTCCAAATCCGAGCCAGGCTGCTGACTGATCAATGAAGGCGTGGACTCCTTCGTCAGTGTAGCCGAGTAATTGCTCGTCGACAGCCATGTGTTCGTCCCGATTCACCGACGCCCACCTCGTGATTCGGATGAGACTCTGGGTTCCTGTTCTCTGCGCTCTTCTGCGAGTTCAGCAGACCGACCAATCAAATCCCGCGGCAGTGGCCGTCCTTCCTCGAGCATATCCCGATACATATCGAGCCACTCGTTCATCATGGACTGCACTTGATCTCTGGACTGGTCTTGCAACTCATCGTCATCGATATTCTTGAGGATGTTTTCCGCAGGATTCGTCCGTAGGACAACATCGAGTGCCATGTCGATGTTACGCTGGATGAGTTGGTTCCGGTCGAAGGAGTCTTTGAGTTCTTCGCGGGGGGTTTGATCTGTCATTGGAGCGTTTCCTTGATTTGGTCGTCGAGGTTGGTCAGATGCTGATTCACCCGCTGATTCCGTTTCTTCCGTTGGTGAGCGATCTCCGTTTTCTGGGTCTGGATCTGGTGCCATACAGAATCCTCCGTGGATGGTTGGTCAATGGTTTGCTCGCTGTTCCTCGCAACCTGAGCCACTACTGAAGCCAGCTCACCCTTCTCGTGGGAACGGAGGTGTTGATGTATCCCACTTGCTTCGTATTCTTCGTTGCAGACGGGGCATTCTGGCATGAGTCTCCCCGTATTATGTGGTATGTTGACAATCAACTTATTTTTTACCTCTGAGTATGTTGCAATTGTGAACGATTCGATGATGTTCGTTGTGTCTATCAATAGTTTCTTTGTGATTCGTTTTCCCTTCTAGTGTATTCATGAGTCAGGCTACGCTGAGTCCGTCGCCCTATCGCAATTCGAGTCTCTTTTCTGGGTATTATCTCGACGAGCGAATTGATGATCTCGAAGAATGGGACTGTGACCAGGAAGCCCACGAGACCTTCGAGGAACTACAACGTCTATGGGACGAGGAAGGCGGGCTGGTTGCGGGATACAAGGAACATGCGTTGTTGGGTTCGTGGATTGATGAGGTACTTGATATCCTAGGGTTCGGTAGACAATCAGAGACGACAATCCCCCGAGGGAATGGCTACAACGACCGGTTGCTATTCGCCTCTGAAGAAACCCGCCGAGATGCCGCCAAGCGTGGACTGGATGGGGACACCGAAGCGATGTACGGGATGGCAGCCGCTGTCTTAGAGGCAAAGCAGTGGGATGTCGATTTCACCAAGAAATTCAACGAAGATCGCTCGTACCGAGATGCCTCTCACCAGATCAAATACTATCTCGAACGGACGCCTGAGCGGTTACAGTGGGGAATTCTCACGAACGGCAAGAAATGGCGGCTCTACGGGACCAAAGACTACGCCACAGAGGTCTACTACGAAGTCGACCTTCCCGAACTGCTCGAATCTGGTGACATAGAGGAATTCAAATATTTCTATGCGTTCTTCCGGCCCGACGCATTCCGTGAAACTGGCGGAACAACGTTTCTCGACCGGGTCTGGAACGAGTCAGAAACCGCCGCACAGGAACTCGGTGAGGATTTGCAGGATAATGTATTCACCGCGCTGCGGGTTCTTGGTGAAGGATTCATCCACACGAATGACCTGAACATCGACCCTGACGATGCAGCGGCACGAGCAGAACTGAAAGAGCAGTCATTGGTGTTACTGTACCGGCTGATGTTCGTGCTGTATGCCGAATCTCGGGGACTGATCCATCCCGACGACCCTGACGCCCAAGAAGAGTACGACGAGCATTTCTCGCTCGATGAAGTCAGGCTGGAGATTCACGACCGGATCACATCGGGTGACTCATACGACGACTGGAGCGGGTACGCGACCCAAATCTGGGGACAGTTAGAGGACCTGTTCAATCTAATCGACGAAGGCCAGGAAAACCTCGGTATCCCTCCGTACAATGGCGGCCTCTTCAATGAGGAAGAACACACGTTCCAGCCGACAACGAGGTTGCAGACCGATACATTGCGGAGGTCATTCATCGATTGGGGACGACCGAAAACGAAGAAGGAGAGCCAGTCCCAGCCGACTATGCCGATCTCGATACCCGTCACCTTGGCAGTATCTACGAAGGGCTCCTCGAACACGAATTCCGCATTGCGTCAGAACCGTATGCTGCCGTCGCTGAAGACGGTGGACAGGTCTGGAAGCCAGGAACGGAAGTGAGTGTGGCTGAGGCAGTCGAGACAGTCGAGGAGGGTGAGTTGTACGTCGTCAACGACGATGGTGAGCGGAAGGCCACTGGAGCCTACTACACGCCTGACTACGTGGTGAATTACATCGTTGAGGAGACGGTTGATCCACTGCTTGATGAGATTAGAGCCGATTTAGAGGCTGACGGGCTGGACCCGAGCGACCAGGAGTACTTCGGTCGATTCTACGCAGAGGTACAGGAGTTGAAGATTCTTGACCCGGCGATGGGTTCAGCGCACTTCCTCACAAGTGCTACCGCGTATCTGACCGAGCAAGTGATGGAGATTGTTCGTGAACAGGAGCGCCAGGGCCGGAACGAGCAAACGATCAGAAGAACAATCGCCAAAGAGTGTATCTACGGGGTCGATATCAACGGGATGGCAGTCGAGTTAGGGAAGCTCTCGATGTGGCTGGAGACGCTGGCAGCTAACAAACCGCTGGCGTTCCTCGATCACCATATTAAGCACGGAAACTCACTCGTGGGTTCGGATATCTCGGAGGTTTTGTCGGATGATTCTGAGGAGAACGGTGGGCAGTTGACGCTAACACAGTCGTTTGCCCACGCTCGCCAGCAAACGCTCGAACACGTTATGGATCTCATGGAGGAGCTGCTGGCAATCGACAACAACGACTTGGCCGATATCAAGTCGATGGAAGAACTCTACGATGAAATCCGTGACGACCCACTGTATCAGCGATTGTTCGAGATTGCGAACGTGCATACTGCCGAAGAATTTGGACTGGACATCCCCGAAGGGGTGTACGAGGAGATGGCTGGTGCAATTGAAGACGAAGGTGAGTGGGGGGAGATTCGTGGGAATGACTGGTTCAAGAGTGCACAAGCGATGGCTGATGAGGAAGAATTCTTCCACTGGGAACTGGAGTTCCCTGAGGTGTTCTTTGGATCTGATGGGGATAGATTAGGGGTGCTGGGTTTGATGCGATTGTAGGGAACCCACCGTATATCCGCATTCAAACTCTTCGAAATAACACTCCCCAGCAGGCATCATACTTTACATCTAAATATCAATCTGCAACAGGGAATTTTGATATTTATGCTAATTTCACTGAAAAAGGTGAGATGCTACTTGGTAAAAACGGAATTCTCGGATATATAGAGCCACACAAGTTTTTCCAGAGTGACTTTGGTAAAGGGTTGCGTGAGTATCTTTCAAAACGAAAGTCTCTTTATAAGATAGTCTCTTTCCGACATAATCAGGTGTTTGAAGGGGCTTCTGTCTATACCTGTCTCCTTTTCATCAGAAAAGCCGAAACGACTGAATTTGAGTATGCCGAGATACCCCCTGAACAACTGTCTATGGGAGAGAATCCATCATTCAGATACATTGAGGCAGACTATGACGATAATCCGTGGATATTCCGCGATGCACAAACTGAAGCAATTTTAGAAAAAATTGCCGACGCTGGTCCGGACCTTGAAACCGTTACAAACCGTATATATCAAGGTCTTGTGACCAGCGGCGACTCGATATATTTACTTGAAAAGATTGAGGAAGCGGATGATGATTACGTAACAGTACGTAGTCAAGAAGACGGTGAGGAGTGGACACTCGAAACAGAGCTATTGAAACCTCTATTAAAGGGAGAAGATGTTCATCGGTATTATCCTCTCAACCCGAATTATTTTGTTATCTTTCCTTACTTATTGAGTGACACGGATGATGGGAGAGACGCTGAATTTGTCACAGAGGATGTGCTTGCAGAAAATTATCCCCGAACATATGATTATCTAAAGTCACATGAAGAATCGATCCGAGCAAGAGAAAGTGGTAAAATGGATCGTGATGGTTGGTATGATTATGTATATCCAAAAAACCTGACTGAATTCGAAGAAGAAAAAATACTGACGCCTGAGATTAGTTATGGAACGAACTTTACTTACGACTCTGACGGATTATACCACAAGACAAAGGTGTATGGTATAAAAACTAACGACAGCTATGTTAGTGAGAAATATCTCCTTCCAATCATTAATACCGATGTACTCTGGTACTTTTTGAAGAATACAGGATATGCTCTTCGTGGAGGGTATTTCACATTCAAAACTGATTATTTGAATCCTTTTTCGATACCCATTCCGTCTAACGATTCTACAGATTTCGACAAAGAACACTTCGTATCGAATTACGAGGGATATGTCTCGGGAAGTGATACTCTTGAGACGTTCGATATTGATGAAATAATAACGGGGGCAAATGAGGCCCTTCCAGAATTAGCTAACGAAATGATAGCTCTCCGTGATAATCGTGAATCACTTAATCTGTCTCTTCTTGACTATCTCGGCTCTTACTCAGAAGAGACTACTCTTGCAGATATTGGCTTTACACAACCACCACAGGGATCAGCTGATTCAATTCTTCAAGAGACGACAGAGCAGAAACCAAACCTCCGTCTCGGTGAGGTCACTGTTTCCCGTGAATCCGATACAACGGTCGAAATCCGATTGACTGCTCGCTACAAGCCCGACGACGAGGATGCGTATGAAACCGACCAATGGGGCTATACTGAGACTGACCCACTGCCTGCACTCCGAATCACGGATCTCACCGAAACCGAGGCGGACCTGATTGAGGCGTTCGTCCCGGTTGCTGTTGACGAGGCAGGCGGATTCGCAAACTTCCGTGAGACTGCGACGAAGACGAATTCGCTGGTTGACCGGCTACGGAAACTGACATTGCCTGCCGTCGATGAAGTTCGTGAGGGCTTGGAGAGCTACATTGCGACCAAAGAACGAGCTGAGGAACTGGAGGCCAAGATTGAGAAGACTGACGAGCTAATCGATGAGATTGTCTACGAGCTGTACGGACTCACCGACGAGGAAATCGAGATTGTGCAAGAAGCGGTCAGCGAATGATAGACACTGTGTGGTCGTGATTATCGCGCCAATTTGCACCAGTCTTGAAGGGGGAAGTGCCATCAGGAAAAGATGGTGAGTGGAGCCGTTCAGCAGATTGAGTGGCACTCCAGCTAATCGCTTGATTGTGTCGGTCTTGATCACCCGTCACGAATAGGTCTGACATCCGCAAATTGAGGACACAGAGGAGTTCCGGCACGAGACAGCCGTCTGCGTAGCGTATCAGAAGCTATTTGAATTTCTCATCTCGATTCTCTTGTATGGTAAATCTTGTTGTCAAAGCGGCTGTCCAGGAAGAACTCGATGAAATGAACGTCGCCTCTGATCTCTACGAGGCCCTTGACGAAGATGTTGAGGAATTGCTCGCGGACGCTGCACGCCGAGCCCAACAGAACGAGCGCAAGACCGTCCAACCACGGGACTTGTAAGCCCGGAACATCAATATCAACGTATTCCGCAGCTCCGCCAGTTTACCAAAAACCGACCCAAAAACGACTGATGATATTTTGTGAATTGCAGATTCCGTGGTCGTGCCTACCGCGCCAATTTGCACCAGTCTTGAAGCAGGAGTGCCGTCGGGAAGGATGGGGAGTGGAGCCGTTCAGCAGATCGAGTGGCACTCCAGCTAATCGCTTGACTGTGTCGGTCTTAATACCCCGTCAGATATGTGTCTGACTGGTTCCGTGGGGTGCGTACGGGAGCGGTGTGGACTGGTCCTGTCTAACTCTGAGACGGCAGTGACCAACCGGCGTTACGACTGCGGGTCGGTTGTATCGAGTCCCAGTTCATCTGACTCGAACTCTCCAAGTGGCTCATCATCGTCAGTGTTCTCAGCCTCCTGACTGCCAGCCTCCGCGTCTGATGTTGTTACGTCCGACGGGTCGGTTGCCGGAGTGTCTGGGTCGTCAGCTCCGTCTCCTGGTCTCTGTTGGTCTGTGACGCTATCCAGTGACTCCACGGCTTCGATAACGGCTTGGCGATACGGGTCAACTGTGCTTCCGTACTGTTGGCGTGCGAGTTCGACATACTGGCCACTGGGTGTATTGACTGCCTCAAGCCGATCGAGGGTCTGCTGAGCGGTTTCTGCCACCCACCGATTCCGGGTCGCTTCGTCAACGACGGTGATGTGTTCCGGGCGCAGCGAGACGTTTGTCTCGCCATCGTCGGTGTCGTACGTTCGCGGTTTCCCGACAACGGCGACGAACGCAGGCGGGTCGAGTTCCCGCAGGAGCGCCGCGGCATCGGGCTGATACTGCCCGGCGTAGACAAACACGGTGCCAGTTGGATCAACGATCCGGCCCTGCCAGTACTCGTCGTCGCTGCCGACATCGTTGGTCTCGGTTACCGTCCCGACGATGAAGACCCGGTTGGCTTTCGCTCCTGTGGGGAGCAGTGCGTAGACCGGTGCCCGGTCGTCATCGGATTCGCGGAAGGTGTGTGTGGCGTCGTTAAATTCGCGTGCGAACACTCGGTGGGCCAGTTCACGTTGGGGTGCCTGGTCTTGCTGACTCATCTACATCGACCTCGCACGAATCAGAATTTGGTCGGGATCGTCCATCTGGCCAAGGCGCTCGAACTCGTCAACGAGGAGGTACCGGCCCATGATCGGGCCGGACACACGGTAGTACTGCCCCAGCGTGGCATCCTGAATGTCGTCAGTAACCACACTCGTATCGAGTGCGTCCATCGCCCGTTCTTGGGCTTCTGCCAGCGAGATGCCACTGACTGCTTCGGTTTCCTCTTTGCCAAAGATCACGTCCTGGACAGTGTCGCCATCGTCGAGAACGCCTTTGATTCGGAGATCGAAGTCGCCTTCTTGCTCGCCGTGTTCCGAACAGCGTCCGTTCTGGAGGACACGAGTGCAATCGTCTGCAGGACAGCGCTTGATGAGCCCACTGCCTTGTTGGATATCGACGAGTGCGCCAGCCAGTTCGGTGCTGTTGTCACCAACCTCGATCTCTTGGTCGCGGTCCTCGATCGTGGTGGTGGAGTTGAGTTTGACAGAATACTGGCCCTGGTACTCGTCAGTGACAAGATTCTGGAGATGGTAGGCGTGGCCCTCGCTGAGCGCTGGCAGATCGGATTTGGCCCATGCAGTGAACTTGATGGTCCCTGTCTCGTCACCGAGAAGACCAACTTGGCCGATTGCGTCACTTCGTGGCTCCCACAACTCGACGACTTTGGCCGTCAGATCGACCCACTCCTCGGGTTTGTCAATCTCGGAGATGGAGACGGTTTGATTCTCCATATCGCCATCATCCGGGTCGATATTTGTGTCGTCAAGATAGTTGTTCATGATACTGCGGCGAGCTTCGTCAGTCGGTACTTGATAGTCCTCAACGAGTGTGGTCAGTTTGTCGTGAATCTCAGCTGGCTCAACATCGGCGCTGTCGGGGAGTTGGTCACAGATATCTGTGGCTTCGTGGGAAAGATCAGTTTCAGTCATGGTGGGTGGTGTTGTGTTGTCTCCATTCGATGCGACGGGAGATATCGATTGTGGCGGGTGGAAAACGAAAGTCGTGTTGATTGGCGGCGAGAGCAGATGAGTGAAATCGTGACCACGGTTCCGACATCGGTTTGGGACGACAAGCGTGAAATCGTCTACAGGATGCAGTACCACTCCATTCCAAGCATGGTGGTCTTTCGAGGGGGCGTATAAGAACACGAGCGGTGGTCCATCTCTCTGTAAGCTGTTGCTTGGTGTGAAACAGTGCTGACAATCTTTTTGTCGGATAGTACGTGTCTTTTGATAGAAACGTTACAGTATGTCCCCTCCCTTTACCTCCAACAACGACGCCAGTGCGACACAGACGAGTCAGACTCGACGCCGATTCCTGGTCGGGATGAGCGCCCTGACAGCAGCATTGGCTGGCTGCACCGGCGATAACGATGAAGAATCAGACGACAACTCTGCCGACGACACGCCAACCGACAACACGCCAATTGATGATACTCCGACTGACACTCCAACTGACACCCCAACGGACACGTTCGACCCGGCAAGTGACTTGCCATACGGCCAGTGGCTGACGACAGACCAGAGTGGGCTGTTTTTTGCCTACGCCAATTTAGATAATCTTCCGGAACACGGCGTAACTGGCACTAATGGGTCTTCAGAACCATCCGTCGACGATCCGCTGGCTCTGTATCCGCTCGTCATAGGCGGGGCAGCTGTCGGAGTTAGCCAATTGACGCTCTCATTTGCTGGGCTCGGCCAAGCCGTGAGCTCCACGGCTACGTCCGACTCGACAGTAAGTGAGATTACTGCCACAAATAGGGTCATAATCGCCGAAGGCTCCTTTGCAACCGACCAGTTGCACGAACGATTGATCGAGCCTACAGACGAAACGTTTGGTATTGCCTACGAACAAACCAGCACAGACCGTGGGTTCGACCGGTATGAGCCCGTTGAAGCTCCTGATTCAGTGAACGATCCACCTGTGGTAGCAGTCGCAGACGAGACAGTCATTGTTGGGCCAGATACCAGCCAACTCGAGCAGACAATTGCCGCCGGAGACGGGGACCAGTCCAGGATCTTCGAGACAAACGAAAACGTGACAGAACTGCTCGAACAGGCCGGGTCCGGTGACCTTGTAGTTGGTCAGCTCGGGCCAGCAACGGGTGAACGACTATTCGGAGACTTCCAGCCCAACACTGACATGCAGTTTGGACCACAGCCCGGCGAAAACGTGGTGTCGGCAGTGGAGTTCGACGCAGGTGGAGACACGTTCGAATCGCGGTTTGCCCTTACCGCGACCGAACTCAGTGCGGACAGACAAGAGACAATCAAGACGTCATTCGGAACAGCGACAATCGACAACTCAAGATCAGTCGAGGTGAGTGACGACCACATCACTGCGACCGGAACGTATGATATCGAACAACTGACTGAGGACTCGACAAAGAAAGAACTCTCAGAGGCAGCGGCTGCAGAACTGGTGTCGCCAGAGGCGCTCACGTTCCAGTACGAACCCCCCGGTGACCAGCAGTTCGGTGAACTCTGGGTAACAGTCACCGAAGAGACTGACGCAGCAGGAATTAGGGTAGAGGCTGATTCGGGCGGATACGCCGAGATCCAGCCACAGGAACGGTCTGTCGGCACTGATGACAGTGTTGCGGCACAAGTTGATCCGGAAGGAGACTCGGTGACCGCCTTTGCCGTTAACAGCGAGGGTGCAATCGGTGAACTCACGACGGTGTCCGTCCCCACAGACAACTTGTCTGAGAAAGCGGCCAGCCAGGCGGTTCCGGCAGATGCACTGTCGTTTAATTACGAGTCCGCTGATACTGGCGATTTCGGGTCGCTCACGATCGAAGTCGTTGCCGACACTGACGCCAAGACACTCGTCGCACAACCACAGGAGGCACCGAGCCTGTTCACCGACCGCGTCGGTTCGCTGACCAGCGACGAACCAGTCGGTACTGGTACAACTCTCCAGACAGCCGTGGAGCCAGATGGCGATGAGGTCATTGTGTATGGGACTGTCGACAGTGCCACTGGGGAGGTTGCCCGCTGGCAAGGTCCAGAGTAGTCAGGTGATTCTGTTCCCGGGTGTTCATACCCGTCATGCAAGACTCGCGCTGTCTCTCTTGCACGGGAACTTGTGACGAATCACGAACTAAGTAGTTGCCTCGCCAGATGAGAGACGGGCATCTCAGAGAGTGGGAGCAGAGCCAGGAGGTTATTCGTGCGGTAGTCGAATATCGATATGCGGGCACGTAGTTCAGTCCGGCAGAACACCCGGATCAAGATCGGCTCACCGGGGACGTGAGTCCGCGCGGCACGTCCCGCGGCCATCGGTCAGTGGGCCGATCATCCGGACGGCCCTGGGTTCAAATCCTCGCGTGCCCATCTTGGAACCGGGTACGTTCGCACAGCGAGACCCCCCACTGTTTCATCTGTTAGCGTGTCGTAGAATCGTTCACAACTGCTCAGTAGCGATGTGGGCTGGCCGCTGAGGAAACTACCGATAAAACTGATATTCGAATTGGTATGCAACATACAGAGAGTGAGTTCAGCAGTCGATCACTGTCGACTCGTCCTAATCATTTACAAGCTATTACATCAGTAAGGATTTGGTTTTGTTATCGATAATATAAAAACAATTATTCGGTCTCTATTTAAATTTGCTTGATATATTTTATATACTTGAAAAGTGTTATTGCAGTTTCGCTCTACTCGATAACGGGCTCCGAAGTAGACCTGGTTGTATTATCTGAACCGATCTGGGTCTTCAACCTCAAATGTGAACTCTTCTCCCTCGGAACTCCCGTAAATCGTTCCAAAAACTTCGCGGCCGTCGTCGTGCCTAGCCTCAATTTCATACTCCCCGTGTTCCTGTGATGGGGCTGCGATTCCCGTTTCTGAGCCATCTTCTGCAATCATGTATCCCTCTCCATCTGTCGTGAAATTGTTCTCACCACTTCCGCCTGGTGTTCTGATACTAATTGGCGTGAAATCTTCCAGTGGTTCGCCAGCAGTATCGACGAGTTGGACTTCGGTTCGGTAGGCTTCAGGTATTTCGACCCGACCGAGGAAAGTGACCTCCGAAGTTACTTCTTGTCGTCCAGCCAGGTCGAAGACAGGAGGAACACCGTTGAACTCACCCGGTTCGGTATACAATGGTACTCCACCAATAGTGTAGCGAGGCTCGTAAGGATGGTCAAGCACGAAGTGGCCTGAGTCATCAACTGATGTCCGGGTGTACTCAAACTCGCCATCTTTAACCGCGAACGCTTGAATTCCTGCGCCGCTCAATGAGGAATCACCCTCCGAGACGACAGATCCGAACAGGCAGGTTCGTCTATGGCTGCGAATACGTCAACGTCAACAGACCTGGCTTTCTTCGCCAAGCGTGAGTGTGAGGTTGTACCGACCAGCATCGATTACTTCGGCATCAAATTCAGCTGTCAGTGGGAGTGATTCACCTGTTGCAATACTCTCCTCAACCGTGGTTCTGACCGGTCCGAATTCGACTGTGATTTCTGCTGTCCCATCAGCATCGCCAGAGTTTTCGACAAAGGCCGTAGCTTCGTACGTCGTCTGGTCCGGCATGATTACTCGCTCAGCCTGGACATCAACCAAACCAAACGCAGGCTCAGGCTCCGGCGTCGGCGTCTCTTCTTCCTGTTCCGGTGTTGGTGTCGTCGTCGGTTCCGGCGTCGGCGTCTCTTCTTCTTGCTCGGGCGTTGGTGTCGTCGTCGGTTCCGGTGTCTCATCCTCTTCTTCATCATCGTCGCCGGAACACCCAGCAAGGACGATACTGCCAGTGATGGATCCACAGACCTGTAGGAAGCGGCGTCTCTCTCTTTTCACATTTGCAGGCACAAATAGCGGCATATTATATTTTATGAATACCACACTATATTGAAGGAATATCACATAATGAGTTTGTGATTTTTCAAGCAAGTTTATGTTTATTGTCTATCCATGTACAAGGGCTTGAAATATTGGTCTCGACAGGCCAAGATTTGGTTCGCCGTTTTGCAAGACTCGCGCGTTCCATCTTGCACACGACTCTTGACAAGAAGTGGATAGGCAGACCGTGCGATGGGTTCTGTGACACGCTATATATTTCACCATCCCGCGTGCCGAGTGAAACTCCCCGGTATCGATTTGTAACTCGGACTTCGTGAATGCCGAACACGGCAGGCTGTGAATGGTATGTCCGTTTTCACACACCCCACCGTTTCCGCTGTTTCCTGAGAACGTACTTTGAGGGACTGCCGTGGCTCTGTTCGCAGAGTCCTCCGCTACACCCGCAGAATGGGCAGGATTTAGTCCTCGACAGCGGCAGTCCCGACCCGGTCTGAGCATGTCTGCTCAACTCTGGGGTGGTGCGAGATTCTTCATCGAGAAGTCGGACTTGGGGACGTACTCACTGGCGAGGCTGGTGAGCTCTCGCGTGCGCTCGATGTCGGCCAGATTGTGCTTCAGCAGCGGGAGCCAGTCTCCGTGTTCCCAGGTTTCGACGGCACGTTTCGAGTCGTCGAAGGGATCGCAACTCTCGTCGCCAATCAGCCGGTCGTAG
>NZ_CP112975.1 GCF_026410925.1 Halovenus salina
GATGATCTCGAAGACGCAATTGTTGACATACTCGAGAGTATTGCAGCAGGGGACACCTCGAAAACACTCTCGGTTCGTGACGACCATCTCGCAGCACTAATTCTAGGTTTGGAAGACGCCGAAAAATTGGATGATGTTGGAGCAACCTTAGAAACCGAGTTAGACCAAACCAGTGACAGCGAGAGTTTTGATAGGAGTGAAATCATGCGGTTGGCCATCCGAGCTGGGCTGGAAGAGGCTGCCCCTGAAGTGGTTGAGACGGCCCGCGATGCATATGGCCGCCACGCCGCCAATAGCTTTTAGATACAGATGCGTATATGATTACGAATACGGAAACGTATATGAATACGTATATTCACGGTTCAAGGTTTCCCAAGATACTCTGAGGTCAACTCGCTGCCTTCGCGGTAGTAGCGGTACAGGTACGGCCCGTGCATGTCAGCTGGAGCGCCGCTAGCACATTTGCAGGTGTCGTCACCGCACTTCACCTTCTCTTTCACGACAGTGCCCTTCCCGCTATCGTCCAGGTTGACGGGCTCCGCAGTATCCGGCAGCTCCTCAGGGTCGACTGGCTGCTCACGGTACTCGATCAGCGCGTCGACGTACTCGCGGATGTCTCGGAGGGTATCCGCGTCCTGTTTCGGGAGACCCTCTGCGAGGTACTTCGGGAGCGACGCTGGAGGTTCTGGCTGTGTCATTTCCTTATGTAACATACACTGGCCACTGAACTATGAATGTTACATAAGGTTAGATCCCGTGCAAGACTGAGATTGTAACTTCAGTCGTGGTCAGAGAGTGCCTCGGCCCTGCAGATTCTGAAACTGCTACTCACTACCGAGTCGGAACCTTGAGGGAGGCGACAGGAGAGTCGTGATTCATGAGTCCGACCGTCCACGAGGTTCGGAACGCAATTCGAGTGGCAACGGGTCGCTTCGAGCGGGAATTCGATGGGTCGTTCACGAAGGAGGAGCTGCAAGCGATTTGTGAGGCACTTGAAATCGATATCAACGACGTGAAGCGACCGTCCACATCGCGGATGTGTCGACTAATCCGGGTACAAGTTGGCATCGCGGCGTCGGTGGAGGAGGCGGACGACTCCGCGTTCCGGAAGGCTGACCTCCAAACGATTGCTGACAACGTGGGAGCGTCATCCGAGCAGTAGTCGACAGTTTCTCGATCGGTTTACAGCGCTATTGAGTGAATGACGACTTGTTATACAAGTCGGACAGCACGCCGGAGACGGTCAGTGCCGATAGGGTGGGTTCAGTGGTATGCCCATGAAACCGATATTCCGGTCTTCGCCTCCGGCAATCAACATCTCAAGTCGGAGTGCGAAATTCCCGGCCTCTCGGAAGCAGAGCGACTGTGGAACGAAGTCAAAGGCGAGGAATACGAGTACAGTAACTCCGAGTTCGAGAACCATATCAAGCCACGTCGGAGAGACGGGCTACGGTTGATAAGGGCCTTGTACGAAGAGACGTTCCCCGACGAAGATTTCCGCTTCATCGTCGTTGACGACGAGGACGTGAGCGATTTGGAAAACGAAGGCCCTTGGACCTACTACACTCCGTGGGACTTCGTGGAAGCCGTCGAATCCGGTGACTTCGCTCTTGAAGAACCCCCTTCCGACGCGTTCAGGAACGAGGGAGTTCCATTCAACTCTACGAACGACCCAGACTTCGACCACGACAAGGAGCGGGAAATCCGGCAGATACAAGAGGAATTTCGGACTCCCAACAGCTCTAGCAATAACAGTGCGAACTACAAACCGACGTTAGAACACCGATAGATAATTCCCGACTACTTCGCGGTCGCTATCGGTCAGGTCGTACGAGTCGTAGGCTGCCTCGTCTATGTCGGCGTTGAGGCGCTTTGCCACGTCGGTAAGGTTCCGACTGACGAGATTCATCCAGTCTTTGTAATATTTGATACCTATTATTGGATTCCTCGATAGTCATTATTTTCTTCTTTGACATTTTCTGAAGGAATATTTCCACCAACAATTTTCTTCCACTTACTCCTCAATATTCCAGATTTCAATATCCATAGTGAACCGCATTTTTTGCATCCAGCCACCTTCTCATATGATTTAGTTTTGCTTATCCCTAAAATCGCATTGAACTTAATTTTAAATCCAGAATTGTCACTCTCGTACTTGTATAAGTAATCATCACAAGTTGGACATTCTCCACCACTGGGGTAGCTTTCATCATCATCATCTTTATACTTGTGTTCTTTACCATTGTCTCTTAATTGAGCGAATTTCACCCCACTTTTAGGGTCTACGTTATAACTTACTCCGTTCGCTTTGTTCTCGGTCGTTGAAGATGATTTTTTAGTGGAATTTGTGTTCGAATTTTTGGAAGCTGAAACTGATGATTTGTTAGAGGTCGAAAAAGATGAATTCTTGTCGGAGAGTGAGTTCGAACTTTTACTTGTTGATGTAGATGTCTTAGACTCAAAATAATCAGAAAGGAAGTCCTGAGAGTCCAGTTCGAGTATCATTTCGCACAAATCATTTCCATCAACCAGCTTGACATTCAAATCGTCGGCTGTCTGTTGAGCTTGGGCTGTGAACGAGCTTGTTGTCACAACAACTACGGCGTCAACATCGCTTTCCTGTTGTCTCAGACTACTATATTGTTGAATATCTGGACTGCCTATCTTATTGCCAGCGGAATATCGCTTCGCCTGTATGAGATGCTTCTGAGAGAAGGGACCGCTCTTCTCAGCAATAACGTCAATTCCACGGTCGCTTGAGCCGGTTGTGACAGTCGTTTCCCACCCTCGTTGTTCCCAGACATTGGCAACCAACTGTTCAAACTCGTACTCGTCCATCTGGGGAAGTTGAGAGAGAAGTTCGTCTCGATTCGGATTCATTTACACCCTACTTGATTATGATTCATTGAAAGTGTTGTCCCGAGATAGTCTGTAAAGCCGAAAGTCCACAGTGCTATTGAACGTTTTACTGCGGTGAAACAAGCTATTTAGCCGAATGAGGTTCCGCCATCAGGAGATGGGTTGGTCCGTTCGCATGTCCAGAATGCGTTGGCATCAGAGTCCCAGATCACTCGAAATTGCCGGTTGTCGTCCGTGGTCCATATCATATATTCACTCCGTTGCACGTCATTCCAAGTCTCAGAGCGTAGTGAGCCAATATGGACAACATTTGTCCACAGTTCTAGCAGTTGAGTGATTTCATCAGCTGTTGGCGGGACTTGTGGAAGCGCATCGGGGAAATCCTGGGGTGCTTCGCGTGCACTAATTACGAGGTCTTGGACCATACCTGCTGGACTCCTGCCTAAAATATTAAATTTATGCCGACTCTCGTCACGAATTTTCTTACGCTAATCCCAATTGAGTGCTGCATAGGTGGACGCCACTGGCCGGTTAAACTCTGTCAGAGAAAGAGTCTCACGGAGTGGCCAGCGCTCAGTACACAAATCTACTGAGTGGTCGTGAACGGTTCTATGACACGCCTAGGGTGTGAAAAATTGTCTCGACCACACGGTTCAGGTCAGGACTGACAGCCAGGAGGAACCGCAATCATGCAGGGGCGACGACTGTCCCACAGTCGGGACACTCCGCCCAGATGCCGGTCGCACCATTGTCTTTCGTATATTTGACGAGGAGCCACGCTTCGGGAATCGCCGCATCACAGTTCGGGCAGTGACCGAGGAGTTGCGTGTCGTCGGACATCTAAAGGGGGGAAGGAGCGTGTGACAGTGTCCTTCCACCTCCCAGTAGGTCGACCGTGATAGTAAGCGTTGGTGCTTTGTCGTCTATGAACACCGAATTTCCGATGCACGGGCACCCGACTGGCCGGTAGAATTAATTCGCTGCCGTCGGAACGGTCACAATCGTGAGCGTACGGGGCGTCCTCAGGCGATTGCTCCCGGGCGACGAAATCGAAGTCGTCGTGGAGTGCCGTCAGTGTGGAACAAGTCTTGATCCTGATGCGGCGGAATGTCCCGACTGTCGCGCTGAAGAAATTGTTCAGTATCGGATTCCCTAGTAGGCTTGTGATCGAATGGCTCTGTTGAAATCCTCTATCGATGAGAGAGTTTTGCGGCGGTGCTGAATAAAGAGGGTGAGTGCAGCAGCACGACACTCACCGACCTAAATCAACAGATGGAATATGTTGATTCCAAGGTCTCGGATGCTTCGAAATAAAAGACGATATTGCCGAGGCAGTCGGAGACGGACACATTAACGCTGGTATCGTTACCAGAGGAGTCACTCGCAGTTACCGACACTGGTCGACTATCCTCCGGGAGAGATTCCTTAGTGATTCCTGCAACGACGACATCCGAGCGTTCAGTAACCGTATGGGACTCCTGATAGAGTTGGGTACCCTCACGCGCAACCGTGATTGTCAAGCTAACCTCGTGGTCCAGTGAATTATCGATGCGAATGGGGTGGGGATAGTCACCAGCTCCGGAGACGACGAGATCGTCCGACTTTGAGGGAGAAGGTGAGTTCGTTTTCGAGGGAGAAGGTGAGTCCGGCGAGGCAGTTTCGTCATCACTGAGACATCCCGTAAAACCTACTACGGCGGCACTTCCAAGCGCTCCGAGCATGGTCCGGCGTTTCATATATCTGCAAAGCAGAGACATCGGATTCATTCTTCGGATGTATCAAATGGTAATTTGACCGATGCGCGCCGTGTCTTGCACGGCACTACGAACATCATCGGTAATTGGTAGGAACTCATGCGGTCCGTCCACAGATCGACTGACCGGTTGTGAATGACTGTACGACACGCTAACTGTTATAAAATTCTTCTAATGAGTCTCCACACCATCTTCGTACCTACCCATGTCCATTTCGTAATTGCGATTACCAAAAGAATAGGGTATTTTATTAACAAAAGATAATAGTATTTCAGTGATGTCTTTCCTACAGATTCTAGATCAACTGACGAAGGGAGGGGTAAATCGGGGTTATTATCAGTTTGCATTTTACCTGTTGGAGCTACCTTGTCGTTATGATGGATAGCATCATGACAATCCTTACATAGTGTTTTCAGATTGCTTTTCTTGTGTGATCCACCATCACTGATTGGAACAATGTGATGACAATGAAGCTCATTGTTACTTTTCGGTCCACCGTTTGCTCCACAGTTTTGGCAGGTGTAGCCATCCCGTTTTTTCACCTTCCGACTTCGTGAATGCCAATCATCGGGGTATCTATTCGACACTGTTTACTGAATGATTGTTGTCAAGAAATAAGTATCTAACTCAATTTGTCTTTAATTTAATACTCTCAGAGCATCCATTCATCGGTCAGTCCCGATACTAACTGCAGCAGCAAGACATTTCAGGTCCCGGAGAGCAGGCACACCGCGTTAGATTCACAGAGGGTGTTATAGAACTCTTGTCACACCGTGATGATCGTGCTTCCCGGATTGTCTCCGCGTTCGTAGTTGGTGATAGCGACGACGAGGCGAAGGCACAGGGCAAGAAACACCTGCGCTCGTGCGTGGACGCGGCCTCGGGCGTGCGTTCGCCCGGGCCGCAGTCCTTCACTGATTCATTGGTTCGTTCGACTCCAGTACGGCGGTTGTACGTCTCATCCAACGTGGACTGCTTCAACTGAATGTCCTCGCTGTGTTGTTCGAGACGGTCTTCGACCCTGTACTCGATGTCTTTCGGGTCGTCGGTGTTTCGCGCGTTGTATGGGGCGACTGGCACGACGCCTGCGGCCAGCAGGTGGTCGTGCCAGTCGAGCGTGTCGTAGGCGCTGTCACCGACCATCCAGATCGGCTGTGCGACGGCGAGCGCGTCACGCGTGACGCGCATCGCCGTCTCTTCTGGCGCTTGTTTACTCTCTGTGAACTCCGCCGCGATCGGTATTTTTTGCCCGGTCGAGACGATTGTACAGCCGTAGCCGTGGTAGTATTCGTCGTCAGTTGGATCGTAGCACTTCGAGGCGTCTTGATCGGCGGGCATCGCCCTCAGGTCAGTTGAATCGATGCAGTAGGTCAAGTCGAGCAGGCCGCGCGGGCGGCCTGCTCGACAAGGTGGTCGAACACCTTGTTAACGACGTGTTCGAGGTCGGTAAGGAAGCGATCGACCGCGTCTCTCGACGGTGGTCGATCGAACCCACAGCTCAGCCAGACAACCGTGTTCCGAAGTTCTCGTTCAACGGGACGAATGCCGTAGATGTCCTTGTAGTAGCAGTGGAGGAAGCCACGCATCAGCTCTGGTGGTTCGTGGTCTCGTGTTCGCCCCGTCTCCGCCGGAGCGAACACGTCGAACTCTTCGAGAAACTCGAAGGAGAGGTGCTCGAACAGCAGCGTCTCGGTCTCCACGACATTGAAGAACGAGTCTACCGAAGGATCATCCTGCAGGGTCGCTGAACTCATCCACCTCAGCGTTCACCCTGCTCTTTGGTGTGCTACTCGTTCTATGACACCCTCTTCACAGCGTGATGTATCAGTTTTCCACCTGGAGGGAACTAACAGACAGTCACGGTTTATTCGATAAGTCGTAACAGATTCCCCGAGTTTCACTCGAAATCCGGTGTGTATACCCCCGATTGTACCAGCCGCTAGATACTTTAGTGCCGGAAACTAAACTAATCGTAATGCGTATCGAATCGACCAGCGGCGATGAACATAAAGTATGGCTCACCGACAGGGAGATCGAGGACCTCCGACGGGCGACCCGCAGCCAGCGCGATGACATTATCATCCAACTCGGCGCGTACGTCGGCCTGCGAGCGTTCGAAATCCCACAGCCGACACCAAGCGATATCACTGAGAGCGAAGGCGGCCAGTACCGGCTGCGCGTCAAGGCCGGGAAAGACACCAGCGGGAATGGTGGAAAACCGCGGAACGCTTTCCTCCCCGACAGCGTCGAGCGCGATCTCCAGCGCTTTCAGAACAGCGAGAACATCTCACCGAGGGACCCCTTTATCGATTTGAAACAGCCCGGTGTCCGCGCCGTCGTGAAGCGCACCGCCGAGCGTGCAGCTGCAGAAACCGGTGTCGAGGACTTCCGCAAGGTCAGTACCCACGACCTCCGACGGCGGTTCGCCCAGCGCCTCCTCGTCGACGAAGCGATGAACCCGCGCGTTGTCATGCAAGTCGGCGGGTGGAGTAGCTTCCAGGCTATCGAACCCTACCTAAACGCGCCAAGCGAAGACATCGTCGACGATGCCTTCTCGGAAGTCGATGTCGTCTGAGCTTTTCTAAATCCCCCAGATTCGTCCAGCCGGAATCAAAACGACAGCCAACGACGAGTATCGCCTCCACGTCCCAGCTGGAAAAGATACGACAGGTAACGGCGGGAAACCCCGTGATGCGTTTCTCCCCGCGTCCGTCGAGCGCGACCTCCAACGCTACCAGAACGCCGAAAACATCGCTCCCCAGGACCCCGTTATCGATCTGTCGACTGACGGCGTCCGGAAAGTAGTCATCCCCACTGCAACGAAAGCCGCCGAGCAGACTGGTGAGGAACGGTTCCAACACGTCAGCTCCCACGATTTCCGCCGTCGCTTCGCCCAACGCTTACTCGTTGACCAAGAGATGAATCCCCGTGTCGTCATGGCCATCGGCGGCTGGGACTCATTCGCCGCCATCGAACCCTATCTCACCGAACCAACCGAGGACGTGATCGACCGCGCATTCCAAAATACAGACACTCCTGTGTGATCCGCTGAAAAAATAGAGAGACAGTATCTGTTGTATGTAGCAATAAACGGGATTAGGCTGTGCTACATATGAGGAAAGAGAAAAGAATCAGTTACTGCTGTATGGGGCCGTCTGTGGTGAAGTCTGCGAGATGCCGTTTTCGTTAAGGAGCGTTACACGGACTTCATCGGCTGGGTTACCCCCACCAACAGTAATTGTCTGTTGTTGTGTTCAGTACTATCGACATCCACTGTCTCGGTTTTAACAACATTCCCGTTTTTGAGTGATTCGACGCGGATCTGTGCATCGGGATCACTTGTTTCTAACGGTCACATCAATATTAGTTCCACCACCATCCTGTGTATTGATGTTAGTAATTTTGTAGGTGTCTAAGTTACTTTTCCAGATCATCTATAAATGTGCCATCCGCATCGAGGAGTGTTGCGATATCACCGCCGTTATTCCAAATGTACGCATCAGTCGACCAATTGAACCGGTAGTCTGTGTCTGGGACTGCACTCTCAGCTGTTTTATTTGTCGTGATGACAACTGTGTCACTGCTGGTCAGAATCTGTCGTGGGAACGTAAAGTCGTAGTTTTGCCCCTCATCGTGAAGTTTCCAACCTTCTGTCGAGACCGGTTTTCCTGTGTAATTGAACTTCACATACTCCTCGTCTAAATCAAGCTCGGTAATGTTTGCAGTCACATTTGTTGGTGCTGGCTCGGGGAAGACAGTCACATTCAGTGTATCTTGACTTGTCCCCGAGGATGCAATAACGCGTGTTGAACCGCTTTGACTACTGTTGAACGTTACCGAGCCGCCGCCATCTGTAAATGTCTGTGTGTACTGACCGCTTTTAAGCTCACCAATATCTTGATTCTCAATAGCAAAGTTCGCACTCCCCGTTAGCTGCGGTTTGTTTGGGATAGTGAAGATGAGATTATCTGAATCCCCCCCAGCAATAAATCGTGTACTTGACGCTTGCTCATCCCAGTCGATTTTGTACTCTGGCTGCGTTGCAGTTCCATTTGCTGGTGGTGTGACAGTGATGCTTGTGGTAACTGTCCGTGCCTCGGGATCAGCCGCAACGTCGGGCGCTGTTGAATTCTTTGCGAGTGTGAATGTGACATCAACTTCACCAGTTGTGTTTTCAAATGGCAAATACCGGTATGTATACTCTCCGCCACTCGCCTTCTCACGCCGTATCGTACCATTCCCTTGGGTGATGTTGTCATTTACTGTCGCATTGACACGTTCGTTGTATTTGTTTCGTGTCTCGACAGTAATGCGCTGTGACTCGGCGCTTGTAATGTTGAACGACCGCCTGTTTTGATCAGTAATATACGCTGCCTTATCGCGCGCTGTCTGTGTGCCAACGCCAACCTTTACCAACTGCAAGGAGTACGTCCCGCGTTTGAGTTCAACATGTAACATCGAGTAGTCGTCTGCGCTTCGATATCTGTCGTGTCGACAGCAGTGACGTTCCCGTCATCCAATTCATCTTCAAATACCTCTCGCCATTCACTCACGTTCATCCGTGTTGGAGTCGAAATCGTCATGTTGTGGCTCTCGTTGCCGACCTCGACAGTCCGCGTTCTGGTACTTATCGGCTCGATGTCGACCGAGATGCTGTTGACCCGGTCCTCTCTGAGTGTCCCGTTCACTGCGACCATGGTGATTGTGTCGTCGCGGACCAGGGTCTGCCCAGTTATGGAAAGTTCCTGATTCTCCCCAAACTTGTTGTACAGTACGCTATGTTCGTAGATAGTCCGGGGCGCATTTCTGTACTCGTTGTACCGGGGCTCGTACTCTATCGCGCCAGTATTGTACTGCCGGGCAGTTCCATTCCAGAAATCACCGATTTCCCCGCTTGCAGATGCGTTCTCGATGCTGACGTTGAACCCGCTGTCCGTCGTCTTGACTGTCCGTATCGTCCCGCTCACAGGTGGGGGATTCCTGAAAATCGTTCGTGAGGGATAGCGAACACCCAAATCAATTGTCGTTGAGCGCGGAGTCGATATACCGGGGAGTGAATTCACAGTCGTCCGCAGCTCTATCATTTGCTTCTGGACCTCTTGATTATGATTGAACTCGATTTCTTCATTCTGGGCAGGAACCTGGAATGCCTGCCATGTCGAAAGCGCAACGATGAGCATGCCAAATAGTAACACAGCGCCGATTTGTACCGATTGTGCGCGTGTATCGTTCCGGAACATATGACTGAATCCCATCTGAGACAGCGCGAGTCACGCGCAATCTCGTATTCCCGTGATTAAGAGGATGTATGGTATGGGTCTATTTATGCTAAGGGGTCCTTGCTCAGAGATGTGGAATAATGGGTGGCAGTCGAGCTCTTCCATTATCCGGGGAAGGGGCACTTGGTGACGACCGCATCAAGCGATTCTGGGGATTAGGACTGATTGCTGTCTTTTTGCACGGTGTTGCTGATCCTGTTATAACATACATTACAGTGAGCGTGTATGATGTTGGTCGAGAGGCAAACCCATGGCTAGCCACTCATTTAGAAAAAGGAGCAACTTCTTTTCTACTCGTCCATGCCCAACTTTATTTGATAATCTTCGGGATTTTTGCTGCATTTACCTGGCTATTTTATCGTGGGACGGACTCAGAAAGAGAGCAGATATACAAGTTGTCACTTGTGCTGTGGTCGTTGATAATTCTCTGGGGAGCATTCATCGTGGGGAATAATCTGTTCGTACTGGCAGACGGTATTGGTTTCTAGTGGAGTTTCAAGCGTGATTTGCTGGATAGAGTTGGCGGGGTTTGATACGAGCGTTGTCGATTGTGAGTTGTCATCCGATTGCAGAATCGTGTATTATTTCGAGCGGTGACGCACGACAACTGTAGCACTTGCCGTAGTTATCAGACTCGCAATAACTATCGTATTCTTTTGATTTGACGCCCCATACGGTTCTTGTATAATGAGGGCGTCATTGTCGTCGTAGACAAAGACAGTGTCGCCGCCGTTGTTCCAGATCGCGCTGCCACTACCCCAGTATAATTCGGTTTCAGTGTCTTCTCCAGAGCCGGTGTAGAGTGTTACTTTTTCCCCAGACCCAAGAGTAAAACCGTCGGGGAAGTGGTAAGTATGTTCGACATCATCCTCAACTCGCCACTCACTCAAATCTAACTCTTCGTCGCCTTCGTTTCGGAATACCACGTATTCGTCGTTGAGATTTTCGTTCTCGTTGCCTTCCGCGTCTTCGTGGATTTCTGCAACTACTAATGGGCCATCGCTTTGGCTGTCGGTTTCCGTGGGGGTAGTGACAGATCGGCACTCCCAAACGCCAGTTTGAGATGATTGCGCACTATCTTCTGCGTTGTAGAAACGGTCAGACTGAGTGAAATCGCTGTCATAGACTCGTGCGTATCCTCCGCTAACAAGCTGATAGTTGAAATTCTCTCCGCCGACAATCAAGTATCCGAGCAGTCGACCGTAGCTACCACGGGAATCAGATTTTTCATCAAACTGGAGCGTTACTGTTCTCCCGGTCAGTTCATCCTTAGCATATTCAGATGCTTGGTCTCCCCAATCACGGAGACATTCACGGCCTGCCTCGGTATCTGGAATACCCTCATATTCACTTGGATCGACAGAAACGTGTACTTCAGGCGTGTCGACTCCAAGTAGTCTGACTGTATCTGTCGACCCATTCTCGAATTCAATATCTACCGTATCTCCGTCAATTACGTTGGTGATAGTAACTGTCAATTCAGTGGTTCCACTATCCGGAGTTTTCGTCGGTTCTGGAGTTTGTGTCGGTGTTGAGCGAGGGGTAGGGGTCTGAGTTGGTGTGGGCGTCAAAGTCGGTGTTGGCGTCGGCGTTGTAGATGCGGTGGGCGTTTGAGAGGCTGTTGTTATAGTTGTAGGAGAATCTGTCGGTGTGCCTGTCCGTGTTGTCTCGCTGTCACTCGTCTCTGCAGATGTAGCTTGTTCCGTTTCAACGACTGTAGGTGATGTCACCGCCTCTGTTGGTTTCTCCTGTGTTGGTGTTGGACTACCTGTACCACCACAGCCTGCAAGAATGACTACGACTGAAAGAGAGAATACAACTATCAGTGTCCGTCTATACATCATATATTAATTGAATACTAACAAATGATTAATTTATCGTCCCCGGCTGTTGCATTCACACTTTGTATGCTTGCACAGCCCCACCAGCCAATTCTCAGTACCTCACAAAGCCTGTTAGTTGAGAGGTCTGCTTGCTGAACTGTGACCAAACAGAACCAACAAGCAGACGGTGAAATCCACGAGGACCAGCTTCTTAACTTTCTCGTCAACGCACTCACCGGTGCATTCGGCGTAAGTCTCGCTGAGAATGCTGAGATCAATCCCGAAGACATCTACGAGGTCCTCGTCGGCGCAGCCGCCGACGGGACCTCGATCTCCATGCTCTGTGATCGGAGTGAAGACAGTCCATCCAGTACGGATATCCTCTACCACCTCCGAACCAAGTTCGATCTTGACACCGTCAAAGCCGTTGGCAACACACTACTCCAAGAGTACACGCTTGAACTGCTCCTGAGCAGGTGGAAATCGTCGTGGATTTCCACCTGCGACCCTACTACGGCGACAGAGACGAAACAGACGGTCTCTATTACAACGAAGCGAAAGATGGAACCACCGCATTCCATGCCTATGCTACATTGTACGCCCGCGTGAAGAACAAACGCTACACCTTGGCGGTGCGCCGTCTCACCGACGGCGACACCGCCAGCAGTGTCCTTGCAGAGTTTCTTGGCCTTGTCGATGACTTCGACTTCGAAGTCAAGGCGCTCTACGTGGACAGTGAATTCTACGACGGCAAGTGTCTCACGCTGATGCAAGCGCACAACCACGCCTATGTCGTCCCGATCATCCCGTGGGGAACAAAGATTCAGAACGAACTCTCCAAAGGATGGAGTCGTGAGATTGAACACGACTTGACGACGGAATTCGACGGTCACGAATGGACCGTCGAATTCCCGGTCATGATCGACTGTACCTACCAACAAGGGCGGTACGGGGAGCATGGAGTGGCGCGTCACGGCTACGCCGTCGACGCGCCGTTCATCGACACACCGGGTCAGGCCCGCAAGCACTACAGCAAACGCTTCGGAATCGAAGCGACCTACCGATTATCAGAGTCATCGTTGATTTCAACGACGACGCAAGATGCGACGAGACGGCTCCTGTTCGTGGTACTCAGCTTGCTGCTGCAGAACGTCTGGCGGTATTTGCATTGGGAGTATGCGGCGACGCCACGCCGAGGCGGGCGTCGCCTCTGGTGGTGGCCGTTCGAGGAGTTCATTCGGATGATCACCTGTGCAGCGTGGAACGCATTGTCGGTGAGACGCAAGATTCCAACAAACAAACCACCTGACGACCAGTTCATCCGGTAGATATCGACCGGGAAAGCCTGACTTCGTAGTGGTAACGCTGTTGTCGTCGGCGGCTGACCGCCGCCGACTCGACACCATCTACCAGTTGTTGTCTGTTTGGTGGAAAATTCACACGAGACCTGTGCCAGCTGCAGCGTTCATCTGCGGGTTGCGGTCAATCAGCACCGAACCTTTGTGAGGTACTGATGCTTGATAACCCAACTGATTCCACCCGATTTACGGGGTCTTCCCCGTTTCAATTCATCATTTCGGCTTGTTCAGCAGCTTCGGCCGCTGCTACTACGAGTTCAACGTGTGACTCTAACGAAGTGGCATCCAGCACCAGCCCACGCTGGTCACAAGCGACAGTCGCTTTCGGTGTTTGCGTTCGATCATCTTCAGCGGCTTCTAATGCTTTTCGAGCGAAAGTTGCGGAATGGCTGTCGGATTTCTCTAGTCGCGCTGTCAGCGCGTCTATCATCATCCCGGCTGCATCCCCAATTGCAACGCCAGGATTGTCGACCGTGATGACTTGCTTGAGGCGTGGTGTGAGGAGGGTTTCCGCACGCTCTTCAGGAAGGTCACCCCAGACTGCAATCCCGTCTTCGACACTGACTGTTCGCGTACCACCCATTTCTGGAAGGTTAGCCAGCGATTCTTCGTTCGGGGCGATATCGGGAATTGTACCACCTGATTGTGCCAGATCAGTCATTTCCTCATCAGACTTGCCAACAATCGCACTCCACTCCAAGGGACGGTCAAGTTCAGCTTCGATATGGGTGTAGGTTGTTCCCGAACTACCTTCGGGAGTACCACCGCTGGTGTAGGAGTAGACTCGAATCGGCCGGCCGCCCACGTCGCCGGTCAGTTCAGGTTTGAGAATCCCGTGGCGACCAAAATTCGTTTTGAACCCTATGGATCGAGCAGTCTTATGCCACCGTCCGGCAGTTATCAGGCTACCAAGGAACCCAGCAATGACTGGAAGTAACATCGCTCCAATAATCGCAACCGGTGGGCCAACAGGTATCATCGACGGCGTTATGAAAGGGGAAGCAAAGCCGAGTATCACAGCAATGATGCCCCCTGTCAGGACCAAGGCTACTCCAACCAATATAGATGTAATCCGAACCATGTTTGAATACAGCAAATCAAGATTGTACGTCACTTAAATTTTGTTCGTAAATATATCAAGATTACAAACATCTCAATATCTGGTCTGTTGCTTCTGTCGCGTTCTGAGTTAATAAAGCCCTGGAGAAATTGAGACCTCTTCGGGTGGTATTGAAGCAGGATCGCTGGGAGTGATCAGCTCCGAACAAGAGCATCAAACCATGTGGTCGGTCAAGAGAACCCGCGTCTCGAAGATATAGGGGAGAAAATCACAGGTGAGACGACAGCCGTCGCTGGTGGGCGACGGCTGTCACCGGTAGACTGGGCTCAATCAGCCGAACGACTCCAGCGTCTCGTTCCAGAACGTCCGGACTTGCTGGATTGCACGCGCCATGCCACCCTTCACCGGGTGGCATTGGCGAAACCACTCGACAAGCACGTAGGCAATTAGCGCACAGAACAGCTCGAGCAGGACGCCGTTCAGCGATATCGAGTGGAAGTTCTCGATGTTCAGATACTGCTTCAGCTCCCGAAAGAGAATCTCGATACATGTCCTGAGCGTGTAAATGCTGATCACGTCGATGGGACCGTATTCTGACGACGCCAGCGTCGTCAGGTACTCGATCTCTTCTCCGTCTGGTGTTTCCAGAACAATCCGGCAAAACTCTTCACCAGTCTCGGCCAACTCAATGCGTTCATCACGAACCCGCCGCGTCGATTTGCCATCAGAGTTGTTTGGCTGAGCGGCGTTGGTCCCGGAGACAGCTACTTCGAACTCTTCGAGGACTTCGATGACATCAAACCGAGCGTCGGAGTGCAGCAGCGTAACGAAGTCGTCGTCACTGTGCTTGATCTCACAAAATCGGAGATAGCGCGTGTATGCACGGTCAAAGACCCAGATGACCGAGTCGAGGTCTGCGAAGACCTCGACATCGTCTTTGAGGAGATTGAACTGCGGGCTTTCGTGGCTGTCGCCTTCTGTAACAGTGGCATCGAGTGGGTTTTTGTGTTCTCCGTCCACGCGCCCAGCACAGTGAAGTTCGAGTCCCCGGTCATCTGTATCAATCTCGTAGACATCTTCGTCGTCTCCGACGAATTCGTCTGATAGTGATTGTTGTGGTTATTTTCGTGACCACGTCACGAATCTCGGTGTTTCACGGCGTGAGACCCGCGCCTCGTTTCCCGACGGCGGTAACGACTCGCAACAATCACTATGAGACGACAACAGAGCGTGTGAGTTCGAGGTTCGTTGCGTCGGCAGCGACGACACCTCGCGTCAGCCATTCCAGTCGTTTTCGTTGGACTGCTCGCTGATGATACAGTTGTGGCGTGTGCAGTAGCTCGAACAGGAGGCGAACGACCGCGCGGTAGTCGCAGTCGTTCGTGAGTTCGGAGAACCGTGACTTGGGCATGTGTTCGAGGGACTCGTCAACAACGGTCTTGTCTTCGAGTTCGGCAAGAGAACTGGACGGATCGAGGCCTTCACGAACAGCGACCTTGAGGTGGTTCGTGAAGTCGTGTTTGTCCGAGTGGATGCCGATTCTGAACTCGTCGGCAATAGACTCGCTGTCGACTGCGTCGAGCAGCGAGTAGAGTGCATCAGCGACAATTTCGTCAGTATTGATGTTGCTGGCGTCTGTACCTCTTGTTGACGGCCTGTGTTCTGAGTTGGAAGCTACAGACATTACAGGCCGTCACGACCGGCTCATGCCAGTTTTAAATACTCAGAACGCGACAGTCAGTACTTAATTTTTCATACATGATCATTCTTCTGGTTTACTAATATGTTGTGTCCACGTGTCAATAGCCACACCCCAGTCCGGTCAATTTGTACACGTTCTTACGTCGGAGATCGTTGATTCGGCTCAGGCAGTGGTCCAGAATAGTTCTCACGGCTTAATTCGCTGGGTCTTGGATTATGCTCTCCGATTAAATATATCGGAGGTTCGGGTCGATATTCGGACTATATCGCACTAAATATATCATCACTAAAATAGGAAATACGGCAGTACAGGGTGTGAGAAGACTTCTGTACCACTGCCACAGTTTGGTTAAAGAATGACCGGACAGAAAATATGACACTCAGTCTTATATACTCACACAGTATTTGTAACACTATGAAAAATTGTCAGAAGACATCTCGCAGACGACTGCTCAAAGTTGGTGTGACTGCGGTTTGTGGCCTCGCAGGTTGTACCAGTCTGACGGACAGAGAGAATGGAGGGTCCAGGTCACAAGACGCGACACGGAACACGGAATCGACATCGACCTCGTCAGGGCAAATTCGTGACGGGCCACCTGAGATGTCGGGTTGGCCACTTGATCAGTACGGACCTCGAAACACCTGTTACAACCCGACGACATCAGGGCCATCAGGTCCAGTCAAGGAAGCGTGGTCAACAACACTTGCCACACGTCAGTCCATAGGGCAACCAGGGGCGGAGAAACTGTTGTGGTGCAAGACGGGACACTCTACACGACGAACGGTGGTGGTATCGTCCAGGCCATTGATACAGGGGACGGGTCTGAGGTGTGGTCACGCACAATAGCACTCCAATCAGGCAATAAACGGCCAACAATCAGGTCACTTGCTGTCATGGATGGGCGTGTGTTTGTCCCAACCGGAGCCCGAGGGAGTCTACTGACGCTTGATGCGAACACCGGTGAGACCCTTTGGGAGACAGATTCAACCGATGAGGGTGTTGAAAATCCACAGCGATACGACACACCGGTGAAGGGATCACCAACAGTCGTTGATGGGACTGTCTACGTCGGAGATAATCGCTACAATATCTATGCACTGGACGCAGCAACCGGTGAGCGTATCTGGGTTTATACAGGCATTGAGCCAAATCGCCGTAAAATCAACTACCAACTCGCTGTGCATGAGGGTCTCGTATATACCGCTCGCCAGGCACTCGATGCAGAGACAGGGGAGATTGTTTGGGATACTGAACTCCCGCCAGAAAACAGTCTTGGAGGAGACCCAACTATACACGGAGATGATCTCTGGGCACTGCGTACGTATGCGCTCCGGCAGCTTGATCTGAAAACAGGCGAACAACGCAGTTATCACGGCTATGAAACCGATGTGCGGACATCTGGAAGCCCAGTCGCTGGAGAGGGGCATATTTATTTTGCATCAAAAACACGCAAAGGGACAGTATACGCTCTTCCGAACGACCCAGAAAAAATTAGCGCCTATCTTGAACAGCCGGCCGGGAGAACGTGGCAGAAGGCGCTTGCAGCCTGGCAGACATCGTCGTTCCAGGGAGGCGTCGCTCAATTTCAGGCGTCGATTGCGGATGGCGTCCTCTATATCCGTTCATCCTTGAAAGACAGAGGCTATCTATACGGCGTAGATGCTGCAACCGGTCAGCGGTTGTTCGAGTTTGAGACGTCAGTGAGTTCGTTCAGCAGTGCGCCGATTATCGTTGACGGCACTATCTATATTAGTACCCACGATGGCAAATTATTTGCTCTCTCTGAAAAGTGAAGAATCGGGGTCTCCATGGCGACGGTCCTGTTTCTTTGAAACTCATCTGTTGAGTCTGAAAGAGAGTCGTTAAACGATTCTTCACACGAGAGATCGAAGACTCGTAAAGAATCTCCGTGATTCAACTTGTGAGAAACCCTTGCAGATGCCCCCTCTGCCCATATTCCGCACCCCGAACGAGCAGCCAGCGAATTTGAGGAAACCAAGCTAGATTTTGCGCCTTCTTGTTGCTGAAACTGAAGGAATTGCGACTCCTGACCACTCACTTCGTTGTTGCTATCAGATATGTGTAATGAAGGTCGCGGTTTTCGGGGCAAATGACAAACTCTCCCCGCTGTGAAAACATCACTCATCTTCAACACCGTACACTTCGACACTCAGATCAAGCAGTTCGAGAACTCGTTCAGGCACATCCACATTCGCTGGAATGATTCGCTGCCCGTCATCGTCAACGATGACGACCATGTTCTCGAATCGTTCGAGGACACGTCGGCCGGTGGGCCGACGAGTTTTCGGCCCACCGGCCAACTTCATCGGCTCTTCAGCCGTGGCTAACGCCCGCCGTGCTCGCTGCTCGATGAGCGAGTATATCAATAACGCCAGAATCAGTACGTACCCGAGTGCTTCCACGCGGTCGGGCCGGTTCAGAAACACCGGCCCGACCCGCTTGGGATCTTTTAGTACCGGAAACCGCCGTTCTACCGTCTGCTGATCTTTATACAACTCCAGAATCTCTTCTCCAGTCCACTCCTCAGTGTCTGTCAGTGTTGTAACTAACACAAAGCAGCTTTTGTGCTCTTTTCGTGTCTTGATTACTTGTTCATCCCTCTGTACCGTGACAGCTACTTTATACACTGTCTTGTACGGGTCCCAGTCTTTTGGTGGACGCCCAGGACTGTCACGTGATTTCTTTTCCTCAGTTTCGACAACATCAGTCTCGATTTCGAAGCAATCCTCATCGTGATCAGCGAGCCACTCCGCGGCGGCTTCTACCGCGTCTTCTTCACACGCAAACGAGCGGTCGGCCAGCTGGTCGACCGCGTCCGACAGGTCTTCTTCAGTGCTTTCGAGGTCCTGCTCGATGCGGTTCTCAGCCTGCTCTTTCAACGACGATGACCGAACGACAACGCACTGAACATCCTGTTCGTAGAGCGTCCCTGGAAAACTTTGAGTCTGATAGGTTGCGGCGTCATCGTCTTCAGAGAACGCCCCCAGATCTGTCCAGTTGTCTTCGTCGAGAGCTGTCTCGATCATGTCATTCGTAAGGTTGTAGGTGCGCGCGAGTCGGCTGATGAGTTCGATATCGAACTCATCTGCTGCCTCGAATGTCTCCTTTGAGACGACTTTACAGTCACCAACATAGGCAGCAAGCTCGTCAGTATTGACCCAGCGAGACAGATTCTCGATGACATCGACGTTCCAGGTTTTGTCAGAGGCGTTCCCGTCGAGGATGTCACCGACGACGGGAACGCCGTGTTGATCGACACCGAGTCCAACGGTGTACTGCTTGAGATCACCACGATTGTCTTTGCTGTGTCCGTACGTGATGTTCAGTGCTTGGTCGGACTCATCGTCAGTTTCGTAGTCTCCCTGGACAGAGACAGTCGTGGTGTCAGAGTGAACAACGCGAGGAGAGTGGGTTTCTCGGCTGGCAGCCTCCCACATCACGGTCCCGAGGACCGTGCGGAGTCCTGTCTCAGCAAGTTGATCCAGGCCACGGCCAAGTGCATCGTCGTTGAGATTGTCTGGCTCGATTCCGTCGTGAAAGAGGTTCTCAGTGTCTGTTGCCTCAAAGAATTCGGGGAGCCGATACAACGGCTCCCCTTCAGTCAGGACGTTCATAATGAGCGCCATAACTCTCTCACCGTAGTACTCCGTAGAACATTTTGAACAACTGGTGCCACGAAACAACGCCGACAGCCACTCAGTGTCGTATCTGTGAATTGAGTTTCTCAATAGGTTTCCAGGAGTACTAGGGTGAGAGAGTAGACTGCTGTTCGTCCCACTCAACGAGATCGTTGACAGTTTCCACGAGGCCTGATTCACGGCAGACTGCTGCGATAATTGGGAGAGGTCCGGGAGTAAATGCGCCTGCTGCGTCTTGTTCGGCGACGGCTTTGTCACGCTGGTGTTGAAGTGACTTCTTTTCGGCTTCTAGCTCGGCGATTCGCTGTTCAAGCTCTTTACGTGACAGGTCTGACGGGTCGGGTTCCATCTGCTGTTATGTGTCTATTTGAGTCCATAGTCAAGAAACGACATGGTCCAAAATCTCTTTGACTCAGTCTCAAGCTAATCACCAGACGGAAAATTGATTCCTGCCAATAGACGGGTGCGGAATATGAGTTGTATGGGAAGATGTCCGGCTTAACGCTGAAAGGAATAATAAAAACAAGATTAAGATACTGTCCAGTTTACGAAGAGTGGAAAACGTATGCGAGAGAGCGGTTGTGATATTTGTGCCAGAAAGTTGCGTGTGTATTGAGTGCAACCCCCACATTTTCCGGCAGTCTACTGACGCACAATGTTAATACTTTTGGGACGAGGATAGATTGTCTTCTACATATTCAAGAAAGGACCTGTCTTACTCGTCACCGACAAAGCGCGTTCACAGTCACTCACCCGACTGCTGCGGAGAGTGTCGCCTGAGCTGGATCGGGATACACGCCAAACTCCACCGACGAACTGTCGTCTCCCCCGAGCCGACCTTCTTGATCTAACAGGACAGCCAGGAGTGAGACGACTGGCTCAACCGGCGGATACTGTCTCGTCAGCGGCCCTATATCCCGCTCGATTGGGGGCGGCCCCCAGAACGCTGCCCTCGCTACCGCTCCTCCAAACTCAAATCCATACTCGACGCCGTACTCATCAGCGCTGGTCAACAGAACCTCAGACACCGCGTTCGAGAGGTGCCATTCCCCACCTGTTGCCGTGGTCTTCTGCCCCACCAGCATTCTCGGCAACGGCTCGCCATCGTGTCGTTCCGTTCGGAACGGGAGGGACAGCCGCCACATCGTTGCTTTCCCGCATCCCTGGTCGTCACGATCCAGGAGTCCGGCGCTCTCCAACTCCGCAAATCGCCGCTCGTTGGGTGGTTCTGACAGTGATTTTGCTGCACATCCTGCGAGGTCAGCTAACTCTGCTTTCGATACTCGCTCCTGGGCGTCGAGCAACGCTGCGACCACCTTTGACACGACAGTTTCACCCATCTCAGGCAGGATTCGTCGCCATGACAGCTGGGACAGTCCGTACTGAACATCCTGTAGATCCATCTCTCGCGGCTCGTCTTCTCCCCCAAGAGCAGCTACCGCGTCCGCCGCTGCCACAATGTCACTGCTCAACCCCGCCAGCACCGAGATCGCCTGCCGCTCCGGGCGCAGCCCATCTTTAAATGACAGGATTCGAGTGACTGCTTCCGCCACTGCTCGACGACAATTCCCGTCGACGACACTCCCAGTGAGCACGAACGGCGCGAAATTCTCGCTGTCGTCCTGCAATTCCAGGTCAGCAGAGGAGTATGAGAGCGTCTCTTCGAGGTCCGCAACGCCCTCTCCAGTCAGCACCCACGACCCAAGCAGTGTCCCTTCGGGGTCCATCGGGTCCACATTCGGCTCAGAGAGCAGTTGCTCACGTTTCTCTGGCCGTGATTCGTGCAGGACGCGATACCCTGAGTATGCTCCGTAACGGCTACCGACGCTGCTCGCAACAGCCAAGAACGTGCGGAGGTCGCAACGATCACTCTCGTCGACCGGAGCACCGTTCGGAAACTGGAGCTCTCGGACGACATCAATCTCCAAGAGGTCGTACAGTCGGAGCGCCACGCCCATCAACCCGTGAGCCATCCGCAACAATTCGCTCGCTACAGCTCCGTCAACCCCATCTTCGTCATGGAGGTCATCAGTCATTGCGAGCAAGTCTCGACGGGCCTGTTCAAGACGGTTACACAGTCCACTCCCAGTCGCGTCCACGTCTCGAAGCCAGCCAAGACAGGCTGCATCCCGGAGCACATACGGATTCGACACGACCAATCCGTCCAGACTCATCCCGTCCGGGTGTCCAGCCAATCGCTCAGGAGTGAGGACCTGGCTGAATGCCTTGTCCGACAGTAACGCTGAACACAACCGCACCGCTGTCAGCGCGATTGAGGATGAGTAATCCACACTCACAACGACCTCCTCTCGATCAGCATCGTAGCTGAATCGACTCTCACGATGATCTCGATGAACTGCTGATTCTGGCAGTGATCGCTCCAGAAGCGCGAACTGCCCCGTCGAGGCCGCTGCTGCCGTTGCATGGTGGTCTGTGAGAGAAAGGTACTGTGTAGACAGAGCGGAAGAAGAGGTATGAGAACCTTGGAGAGAATCATCACTACCCGAACTCTCCGCATCAGATGACGGGCTGTCTCCCCTTCGTGTGCGCGTTGGGATAACACGGTACTATTGTGAGAGTTTCGGGGGTCGCTCACGGCGGATGACGAGGTAGAGCTGTCATGCGATTCTGCTTGTCCAGTGTGTTCGATAGACCACTCCGCAGACGAGGAGGGAGAGCCAGAAGAAGCCGACACATCGGTCGTAACAGTCACATCTGGATGCTTCTCAAGAGCGACGTGTCCGATCGGCGTGACACGTGCATGACTGTCGCCGTTGCGAGTCGGCGTCTCGATAAGGTCCGCATCGCGCAGGCGTTTGAGGCGGCGTCGGAGGGCAGACTTCCCCACATCCCCAAACTGTGTATCGGCATAGAGAGAGCTGTAGGAACGCATCTCTTGCTGCGCGGCGGCGAGCGAGGAGAGAACCTCCCAGGCAGGGTGGTCAACGCCTAGCTCCTCAAGCCCATCCACAGCCGCCTGTGCGCGTTGCTCCGTAATCGTCGATGCAGTCTCCCGGGAGCGGAGGCGCTGGTGTGCGTCCTCGCTCACGCTCGTCGGCAAATCAGCGCCGTGCTGGTCGAGAAACTGCCGGAGCATCAATCTGGAACCCACGATAAGAACCTCGAAGCCGGGGAACGACAGTGAATGTGCCGAAGGAATCTCCTTCGTCGGTTCTCTTTGCCGACGTTCTCACTCTGATCCGGACAACAGGGCCTCGGTGACATCAGCGTACACCCGAGTCGTGAGGTTGACCAGGTGGAGACCGGCAACGGTGAGGGCAATCCCGATCAGCGAGGCAAGGAGCGCCTCAGGGAGAGTCTCGATGGCAAGTTGCCCCTGGCTGATGGTGGTAACGCCGAGGTCGATCGACTCTGTAGTGTCGAAGTACTGGACACCCTCTCTCCAGTAGACCGCCGGGGCGACGACGAGGCTAAGCGACAACGCAAATCCGACCACGAGCGCGACGAACAATCCAATGCCTGTACCAAACGAGGCAAACGCTAATACCAACAAAAGGTAATTTATCGGGTCGGTTGCAACCTGTTTGAGATAGGGGACAACAGGCGTGTTGTTCGGGTCGACCGGCGACCACTCGACATCTCGGTCAAGCAAGGTTCGCAAGAGCGTAGCCTCAACGACGCCGACGTACCCGGCCACTGCGAGGACGCCCGCGAGAATCGGGAGACCCACGAGCAGCGGAGCGAGCGACACGCCAAGGGAGAGTCCTGTCACGAACACCGTGAGATACGCGATTCCAAGCGGGAACCGAGCCACGAGGTACAACAGGTTCTTGTAGGTCTGTGCGTCGGTTGCCACCCCGAGGGTTCGAGTTGGCACCCGTCTGTCAGTCTGTCTTGCTTGGTGGTTTTCCATACACAAGACATACTGGGGATATGGGATAGAATGCGTCTCTAGCTATCCAGATGTCCTCGTGTATTCATTACTTGGTCTGTTGCTCAACGTCGCTCATAATGGGCCAGCAAGATAGCCTTTCGCAGTAGTTTGGATGCTGGCAGCTGTCTCTCTCCCGTCTCAAAACGGAGCCCCCACAAGTATGGGGGGAAGGAACTCTGGAATGGTGACGACGCGGGAAGGGGCTCCGTGTCGGAGTGCTTCGCGTTAATATAAAAATACTCGGGTCACACCCAACCCCTGTTGAGGACGTGTCGGCCACCTTCCTTCGCGCCTGTCGACTTGTTCTCACAAAAAAATACCTCCTGCTAACGTACTTCCACAACCATGCGGTCAAGCATTGCTGCAGAAAAAAATCGCCTCTCACGCGGCCTCATCCACATGCTACTGTTACATCTTTGTTTCCCGACGGTGGGACAAGTATCAGAAACACGCCACATAATATCCGATGATTATTTTACTCTCGTAACTAGGCATAATATATGTCATCGACACACGCAGAATCGTACGCAACGTGTCTTCAGGATAGTCTCGATTCTTCTGGCCACTGGCGTGTCCAAGTAGGTGACACAGAAGCGTTGGAAGCCGTCTTGAGTCACGTCTGGTCATTGTCACGCTCCGACGTTGCTGATCTCACTGTTGAGGTGCTGACCCTCGATGAGACGGTGAACAATCTTGATGCTAGCGTCCCACTCCGGCTGAAAACAAGCGAACTCACGTCTGCAAACATATAGCCCGTTGCACGCTTTCAAGATTAGCTCAGACCTATCGTATAGTGTTCACTAGCGGTAGAAATAGTCACTTTCACTAGATTAGAAGTCGGATCAAGGGTATGTCCACTACCAGATCCGACACTGGTGACGACACGGCAGAGACTCATGAATCTACTGTTCGGAAGTACCTACGAGGCCACAATGAGGTCGCGTCAAAGGCGTCCCTCCGCGCCGGCACCGACGTGCCGGCGTGGTACATCAATCAAATCGCCTCCACAGACACCTTCTACACCTCGCTCAACCACAACGGCGAATACGTCGCCAGCAAGCACATTGTTGGTCACCGCTCTACCCACGACGGGTTCTGGCGACCCAAGGTGGATGACGGCGTTGCCGTCTTCCACCGCAAGGAAGATACCAAACCCGTGCTCAAGCACCTCGCGTTCACCCGCCCATCTGGACTCACCGTCCCCGAAGCAAACGACCTACTCCGTCGCCGCTGCTACCGTCCGCTCAAGAAACTCGCCAAACAAGGCGACGTTCACGCCGCTGACTGGCAAGATACCACCGTCTACACCCACAGCTGGTCGTCCCGACGGGACGCCCAGCTGACCCAGCGCGAAACCGATCAACCGACCGATGTCACTCCTGACGACCCAACTGAAGACGGCTATCTCTACCGGGATGAACTCGTTGCGACCTTCCTCTCGGTTGCTGTTTCACAGATTCAGTCGATATCTCCGGAACGTGCTGCTGCACTCGTTTTGCGGCAGTTCGAGGGCGACTCGTTCGACGCCCTCGAACGCCGCCTCCAGCGGAACCACTCGTTCCGTGAGGCGCTGGATTACGTCGAGCCAGAGGATGTCCCCGACGGGACATCCCTCTGGCGGGCCTTCGACGAGCTTCAACCCGAAGAGCTTCGTGACTGCCTCCAGTCGATGTGTGGCGAATTGCTCGCCGATCACGACCATGCTGGCGAGTTCATCGTGATCGACGGGACGCACATCGCCGCCTGGGCAAACACGCGCGAAGAGATCGAAAACGGCGACGTTGAAGGCGCAAGCTGGGGAAAGCACGAAGGCTCGTTCTACGGGTACAAGGTGTTCCTCGTCGTTGATGCCGCAAGTGAACTGCCGGTCGCCATCACGATGGAGACCGGCAAACGCAACGATACTGTCGCGTTTGAACCGCTCATCGAGGAGTTCGATGAGCGGTACGAGACTGACAATCTCCAGGCAGCACTGGCTGATGCGGGCTTCGACAGCCAAGACAACCGCGAGTTCTGCCAGGAACAGCTTGACTGTCCGTTGCTGACAGCGGAGCGTGTCATACAATAGTTCTCGGCCAGATCAGTTCACACAGCCGCGTCTAGATAGAAGAGGAAATGCGGTGTTTCCCTGAACTAGGCGTGAGATGAACCAGTCACTATCCCTGCGTAGAGGGTATGAGACGGATTCTATGACACGCTGGGAATTGGGTAGTCCATCTCCTTTTGTTCAAGCGTAGAGATTACGCCCGCGGCACGGAATTCTCGGCCAGGCTCTCCAGTTAGGAAAATGTGCCAACGTCGGAGGTGAGCGATCGGGCCGTTTTCGCACCACTGAGAATGGCTCCCGTGAACCCGCCACCTGGACTCGACCAAGCTGAGGCAAAATGGAGCCCATCGACGGACGGTTCAATCTCGCGCGCGCCCAGCGTCTGGTTCGGTGTCGGTGCGAACCCATACGCAGTACCGAGTGGATTGTGCGTGAATCGCTCGATGGTGTGGGGTGTGGCAAGTTCTTGATGGACGACAGCATCGGAGGCACCCGGGAGCACTTCGTTGAGCCTCCGGAGCAAGACGTCGCCGACGCGGTTTTTCTTGCGGCGGTATTCTGGATCGGTCAGCCCACACCACGCGTTGTGGTAGTCGACGGTCGTGATGGCGCCGACAGACTTACCATCGGGTGCGAGGTCGGCGGCCACCTGGCTGTAGTCGACGAACGTGAGTCTGCGGCTTCCGAACCCCGCCGGAGGTGTGTCACTAAGGTCAGCAGCGTGTCGATGTCCGTACCCTCGATGATCGTCGAGTAGCACTCGTTGCCGAGGTCCGCGGGAGTTGGCTCGAACACGAGGTACAGCGTGGTCAACGACGGCGCGATCGCCCGGTCCGAAATCTCCGCGGCCAGCGTGGACCCGTGCGGGTCCGCCAGGAGATTCTCGGCCACGGTCGGTACTGCGGCGTTCGCGATCACGGAGTTTGCCTGGGTGGTTTGCTCGTCCGTCTCCGTATACGTCTTGGCGTGTGTGGCTCCCGACACCCAGCCGTCGCGGACGTGGATGTCCGAGACCAACCGGCCACAATCGACTGCCCCACCGTTCTCTTCTATGAGCGAAACGAGATAGTCCGAGAGGCGCTGGGATCCACCCCTGACGTAGTAGCTCCCGCCATCGATGTACCCGCCTTGGGCGACCGCGAAGAACGGCAGCGACAGCTCGTAGGGGTCATCGTGATAGTAGCCCAGATTCGCTCCCAGTGCGAGTTTACAGCTTTCATCGTCGATCACGTCGTCGAGTAACTCCCCGAGAGTCGTCTTCCGGTATCGCCCCAGGGTTCGTTGCCGAACCGGTGCAAGTGCGTAGTCGACGAGGGAGGGCTCCTCGAAGAACGGCCAGTCAGCAACCTCTCGTCTCGTTGTGAGAATGACGTTGATGAACTTCCGGATGCCCGCATTCTCCTCGGGGAAAGCAGCCGCATATGCATCGATAGCAGCCTCGGGTCCATGGGGGACGGTGATGTCAGTACCCCGCGTGGGATCGACGTATCGGTAGAACTGGTCGATCTGCTCGAAATCAACGTTCTCGAAGACGCCGAGGTGCTCGAAGACCGGCGTCTTGAGATCGTCCTCGTCCAGTCCATCCATCTCGTGGAGGCTTACCTCGATCTCGGCATCGAACCGCTGAAAGGTCGTCGCACAGCCACCAGGCTTGTCGTGAGCTTCTAGAACGCGGACGGAGTCCCCCGCCTCGGCCAAGAGGGCACCTGCCGTGAGTCCGCCGAGCCCTCCACCAATAACGAGGTGGTCCATCGTCATTGCTGACGCCCCTGCTTGTTCTGTGCATTCATAGTCGTCGTTTCGACCATGATTTTTACTGGGTTCGGGGAGAGGAATCACCTGGGACAACATGTTGTTGATAATCGAACTTCCGGGTGTCTGGTCGTGATTGTAGCCAGATTTAAGGCTCGCCTCCCGCCGGAGATGTGGATTGCGGACGTAAGCGAAGCGATGCCGGACGCGACGTTTCGGCTTCTTTCGGGCGTGCAGATTGACGACGGCGCAGTCGAACTGGGCGAAGCGATCAGCGACGACCCAGAGGCGATCGGCGCGGCCGTGGCCGACCACGGGTCGATCTACGATATCTCCGTCTTGGCGACTGACAACCGACGTGTTCTTTCCAAATACGTGACGACCGACACAGAACTATATGACCTTGTCTCGGCGTCGTCGCTCCCCGTGGAGTTCCCGGTCGTCGTTCGCGACGGGTGGTACGAACTCGACCTGACTGGAACGCGTGATGAGTTCGAGGCGGTTCGCCAAGCGCTCGATGCGTCCGGCCGGGCGTGGGAACTCCTCTCGCTCGTCCACGATGAGAGTCCAGCAGGGATCGTAACGGAGAGACAGGAAGAAGTGCTGAATGCTGCCCTCCGGAAGGGGTATTTCGAGGTTCCCAGGGAATGTACGCTCGCGGAGCTGGCGGCGGCGATCGGCATCGACAAATCGACGACGAGCCGGATTCTTCGGCGGGGGGCTTCACAGGTGTTACAGTGGTGCCTGACAGGTGGAGGCGCCGTCAATAGTGATTTGCACAACTTTCGCTAGATGTTCGTTGTAGTTCAGTAGTTGGAGTGTCGACGATACCAGTCAGCCATCTGACTAGTTTTGGCCGACTTACACCTGTCGAACTCAGTGCAGTTCGATCATCAGATCCGTAGTGTGAATTTCGACGAGACTGTCTACAACCTCACCAAAAGTATTGAGCTCTCGTGATATTGAATATTAAATTTGGCTCACATCACTGAAATTCGTGTTTCCAGCGATCGATTAGTTCTCTGGCGTCGTATTCGACGTTTTCCGTATCACCATATTTGTCCATATCATCGTAATCCTCTGCAGAAGATTTGAGTATGTAATGGTGGTCGCAGTAGTCGTCTCCTTCCCCAATGCAGTGATCCCGTTTGAAGAACAGTTCAGGAGTGTTTACGTCGAAATGGATATGATCACAATAGCACGCCATCGATGCTGCGTAGTCGAGACCGTATTCTTGCATCACTTCGATGTATCCACAGCGGGTGAACTGATACTTGACTTCCCTGCCATCTTCGGAAACTTTCTCTGTCCACTCGAACCCATCACCAGTCCCTAGATAGTCCCGCATATCGTGTCTAAGCGGATTGATGCTCTGAGCGTGAGGGTGTGATTTGAACGTGTCCTCAAGATACGGCACAGTTGCGGGGACCGTCGACTCTGCCATGAGAAGTTGAGCGGTCTCTTCATCACAATGCTGTTTGATCCGTCTGAATAGGCAGATGAATGGGACCATATCGTCAAAGATCTTCTTGAACGCATCCTGCATCTCTTGACTTGGGAACTCGAACGCATCTGGTCTCCAGTTGGGTTTCTTGAACGTAGGGTCCCAGAAGAACGCCTTTACAATGATCTTCGTGGCAGTTCCCTCACCGAGCTCATCAGCGAGAATTTCTCGGATATCCATGAGCGTCTTGAGATCCCCCATCTGTTCCATTTCGCCCTGCTGAGGATCAAATTTCTCCGTTTCGTGGAATTCTTTAGACTTCTGGTCGCGAGGTGCCGATTCTCGATCGATCTCTGGCATATTATGGCCCAGATTAAAGTCCGGATACTACTCAACCTGATTTCTAGTAGTGATGAATCATTTATCCCACCCGTCTCTCCATCCACCAGCCCAGTTTTACCACCACTGGCAACAGAGGAACAGGAAACGATACTCTGTGCTAACGATCGCGTCTCTCCGCAAACGATACCAACTTAATGAATTGGACGAATTGACATTCGATCCATCATAGTCTATCGCTGGTCGTGTCAGGAGTAACTCCAATTTCCTAGATGATTTCCTCCTGGATTGTTTGCCGGGGAACCTCGTCGTATCCAAACTGGGTTGGCGTTTCGAGGATACGCTGCTGGTCTTTGATGAGTGTGAGTTTGGGGTCGTCAGTCTTCTTGAGCGAAAGACAGAGATATCGTCGGAAATAGCATTCATACGGTGCTCAAAGAGTCGTCTGATCCAATGAGCGTAACGAGCGCACTCCGTGGTTCCTTATGTGGCTCTTGTAGGAGAAATGATTGATACAGTGTCCCACCTACTCCCGAACACCGGAAGAGGAGAACCACTATTTCGGCTCAATTATAGGTACAGAGATCAATCTACTACACCAATTGCCACCGCAACCTTTTCAAATTGGACTCGTTCTGTTGTGTGAACTTTGATAATGAGACCCCCATCATCCGTCGATGGCTGACCAATGTTGATCCATGGGGTGCAAAATCCCCCATCGTCCGACCACTCACCACTGGTCGATATCGTTTCCGTGCCGCGATAGTTCCCTTTTATTCCAATTTGGGTTTCTTGAACCGACTCAGAGACCCCAGCAAAGAGAAACGCAAGTTCGGAGTCCCGAGGGCTATAATCCGGAATTTCGAGTTCAGCTATGTCACTGTACAGGACGTCACATTCAGGCGGTTGAACGGTTAGTTCACCGAGTACCGTCCGCGAGATCGGAATGATTGGCTCATCAATCATAGTTCACTCATTTTGTATGCTGTCCCTCCGGATGATCATATCTCACTGGACAGGAAGCCTCGATAGTACTCTTCCATCCGATCCTGCGAGTAGAACTTCACGATCTGGTCGCGGATCCCCGTTAACAGCGAGTGGTCGAAGAGGGCGAACGTCCCGATCTGGCGGGATTTTTGCTGCACTTCGTCCACGCGATCGCGGCGACGCGTTACATAGTGGTCGAGCGCCTGTTCGAGGTATGTCGAATCGGTTCGCGTCAGTTCACCCGCGAGGACAGCGGCAGACTCCATCGCCATCGACGCGCCGACCCCTGCGGTGGGCAACGGAGCGTGTGCGGCGTCACCGATAAGGACCACGCGATCATTGGTCCACTCGTCCATCTTGAGGTCATAGAAGTCGTCGTGCCAGATGTCCTCAGCGTCCGTTGTTTCCATCTCGTCTAGCACGTCCGGAATGAACCCGCCCATATCCTCGAAACGCTCCCGAATACGTCCTTTCCGCTCGGCGACGGGATCGGGCATCCCTTCCGGTGCAGCCACGGCTAGGAAGCAGGCCAGCCCGTCGTCGGTCGGGTAGAGACCGGCGAACCGGCCATCACCCCAGTGTTCCTTGATGACGCCGCGGTCGAGTAGTTCCTCGTCGACCCAGAAGGCCCAGCTCGTCATGCCTTGATAGGTGAGCGAGACGTCTCCAAAGACCTGTTCGCGGACCGTTGAGTGAATCCCGTCGGCGCCGACGACGAGGTCGTAGGTGCCTTCGGTCCCATCCGTGAATGTCACGTCGACCACATCGTCGTGCTGGTCGATATCCGTCACCGTCGTTCCCATTCGGATGTTCTCGTCGGTTACCGTCTCTCCAAGCACGTCGATGAGGCGCGGCCGCCAGATGAGATGGGGCTTCCCGTATTCAACGGCGAGTCCACTTAGGTCGTAGCTGTGGAGTTTCTTCCCGCTGTCGCTGAGCAGCGTGTAGGTGTGCATCGGATCCGCATGTGCCTGGAACGCCTCGTATGCGCCGAGTCCCTTTAGGATGTTCGACCCGGCCGGCCATAGACCGAGGGCATATCCAAGCCCGCCGTATCTGTTGGTCTTCTCGACGATGTCCGGTGAGAAGCCTCGCTGTTCGAGTAAGCCTGCACAGGTCAGGCCAGCGATACCGCCGCCGACGACAAGTACCTGCAAATCATTCCCATATCGAGTTTCGTCGTTCATCGTTGCTCTCCAGAGCGAAGTGTTCGTTGTGCGTCGGTGCGTGGTTCGAGAGGGGCATGTTCTCTCTGTTCCATGAATAATTAGGTACTCAAATTCCAGCCCTGTCGCCGTTGCTTCGACACTTCTAGAACCATTTTTACCGTGGGTCTGGAACATCCGTCTATGCCATCATCGAACGCCGTTGAGCGCGACGTGAAACACAGGTCAACCGGTGAGACGGTATGAGATACGCAACAGTCATCCTCTCGTGGGAGCGCGGGCAACTCCACGCGCTCGACGACGCGGTCGCAACGACTTCTGATGTCCACATCGAAACGACGCATTTCATCAACCCGTTGGAGGATGGAACACACGTCGAACTGGCCCAGTTCCGCGGCAACATGGAGACGCTCTCCGGCGTGTTTGAGCACACATCCGGCGTGCTGGACTACGAAGTTCCCACAGAGGACGATGGGTTCGCGTACGTCCATTACGAATCGACGCCGATGATGGAAGCCCTCTTCACTGCTATATTCGAACATACGATCGTACTTCAGTGGCCGTTGGAATTTGTCGATGACTCGCAGACACGCGGCATCCGAATCACTTTCATGGGCTCGGAAGCAGCACTCACGAACGTCACCAGAGAGATCCCAAACAGCCTAGATCTCTCACTTGTTCGCACTGGCGAGTACACGAAAGCTCATAGTGATCCGACGCTTGCTCTCTCGGACAAACAGCGGATCCTCCTCGAGACGGCATTAGAAGCCGGATACTACGAGATACCGCGAGAAACGACACAGGAGGAACTTGCCGACAAACTCGGAGTAACACATGCAACCATCAGCGATCGGCTACAGCGACTTGAATCGACGCTTCTTAACTCCCTACTCCCGAGCGTCGCCAACGACGATTTGTAGCTTACCAGTAGTTGCTAGTATGGTTTAGTTATTCGCATTTTATATCGAAAATATACCTGATGATATATTTGGTATGTCGGCGTGAACGTGGTGTTGTCATAGTAGCCACTTCTCAAATTCGAAGAGTCAAAAGACCACATCCATACAGGTTTGAGCGAGAGGAGTGAAAATAAATCCCGGACTGGATTACTCGATCGAATGCGTCTCTATACGGTCTGCGAGTTGCATGGCCACTTCTCGCTATGGCCTCCCCGTTTCTCAAACTCGCTGAACTAACCTGCGTCCTATAAATCCAACAATTGGTGAATCATCAAGTAAGGTTACTATCATACCCTGTTGCACTCTCAAAAGAATCTGTGCCAGCTCCGCTTCATCACGCTCAAGGGAAATGGCTGAAGCGGTCGAGATCGCGTCGGCCCAGCTTTCACAGTCGTATTCAGCCATGGCTCTTACCGAAGACAACGAAACAGTGGCTTCTGTTCTGGAGTTGGTAAGTAAAGCTGTGCAAGACTTGGAGCATCAAGTCAGCACAACGGAAACAGTTGTTCTACGGTTTTCCTACCGATAAATGGGTTCCTGCGAGCAGACTTGCTCAATAGCCGACAGTGATGAGCAGAACTTGCCGTGCGTGTGGCACTTTTCAACACCAAGTTTCTACAAGTTTAGACGAGGGTGTCATAGAAGTCTTCTCACACCGTGATGATCGTGCTTCCCGGATTGTCTCCGCGTTCGTAGTTGGTGATTGCGACGACGAGACGAAGGCATAGAGCGAGGAACACCTGCGCTCGTGCGTGAACGCGGCCTCGGGCGAACGCACGCCCGAGGCCGCAGTCCTTCACTGATTCATTGGTTCGTTCGACTCCAGTACGGCGGTTGTACGTCTTGTCCAAGGTTGATTGCTTCACCTGAACGTCCTCGCTGTGTTCCTCGATGCGGTCTTCGACCCTGTACTCGATGTCTTTCGGATCATCGGTGTTTCGCGCGTTGTACGGGGCGACTGGCACGACCCCTGCGGCCAGCAGGTGGTCGTGCCAGTCAAGCGTATCGTAGGCGCTGTCACCAACCATCCAAATCGGCTTGGCGACGGCGAGCGCGTCACGGGTGACACGCATCGCCGTCTCCTCTGGCGCTTGTTTGCTCTCGGTGAACTCGGCTGCAATCGGAATCTTTTGCCCGGTTGAGACGATCGTACAGCCGTAGCCGTAGTAGTACTCGTCGTCGGTTGGATCGTAGCATTTCGACGCGTCTTGATCGGCAGGCATCGCTCTCACGTCGGTCGAATCAATGCAGTAGGTCAAGTCGAGCAGGCCGCGGCGGGCGGCCTGCTCGACGAGGTGGTCAAATACCTCGTCAACGACGTGTTCGAGGTCGGTGAGGAAGCGATCGACCGCGTCTCTTGACGGCGGTCGATCGAACCCACAGCTCAGCCAAACTACCGTGTTCCGAAGTTCCCGTTCAACGGGGCGAATGCCGTAGATGTCCTTGTAGTAGCAGTGGAGAAAGCCACGCATCAGCTCTGGTGGTTCGTGCTCTCGTGTTCGCCCCGTCTCCGCCGGGGCGAACACGTCGAACTCTGCGAGAAACTCGAAGGAGAGGTACTCAAACAGCGCTAGCGTCTCCGTCTCCGCGACATTGAAGAACGACTCTACCGAAGGCTCATCTTGCAGGGTCGCTGAACTCATCCACCTCAGCGTTCACCCTGCTCTTTGGTGTGCTACTCGTTCTATGACACCCTCAGTTTAGACGGCAATGTCCATGCTGTTACAACTCGGGCAGGGCTGGTTGGGATCATCAACCCCTCGTCTACACTGACGACACTCAATGTATTGGTCGCGTCGCAAAGTCGTTCAGAACTCTCGCTCAATCCTCACTCACAGAGTAGAGTCCTATTGTACCTGCTGAAGAATAGTTCTCTTGGCCGCTCTAACACCGATATACCGACGTTTCAACTCTCTCCAGAAATTACGGTAATTTTGCCGTAAATTACGGTAACTAAGATTGAACGGTTTTGCGACGCGACCAACAAATATAGACATTCAAAAGGACTCATCCAACTGCTGTGGAGAGTGTCGTCTGAGGTGGATCAGGATGCACGCCGAACTCCACCGACGAACTGTCGTCTCGCCTGTGTCGATCTTCTTGATCTAACAGGACGGCCAAGAGCGAGACGACTGGCTCAACAGTTGGATATTGTCTCGTCAGCGGTCCTAAATCACGCTCGATTGGGGGCGGCCCCCAGAACGCTGCCCTCGCTACCGCTCCTCCAAACTCGAACCCATACTCGACGCCGTACTCGTCAGCGCTGGTCAACAGAACCTCCGTGACTGCGTTCGAGAGGTGCCATTCCCCACCTGTCGCCGTTGTTTCCTGATCGACCAGCATTCTCGGCAACAGCTCGTCATCGTGTCGTTCCGTCCGGAACGGGAGGCACAGTCGCCACAGCGTTGCCTTCCCGCTTCCCCGATCTTCACGAACCAGTAGTCCGGCGCTCTCCAACTCCGCAAATCGCTGCTCGTTGGCTGCTGTCGACAACGACCGGGTCGAACACCCAGCGAGCTCTGCTACCTCCGCTTTTGAGAGGCGCTCCTGGGCGTCGAGCAACGCTGCGACCACCTTCGACACCACCTCACCACCCAGTCCAGGCAGGATTCGTCGCCATGACAACTGGGACAGTCCGTACTGGACATCCTGCATATCCATCTCTCGTGGCTCGTCTTCTCCACCGAGGGCGGCCACTGCCTCCGTCGCTGCCACAATGTCACTGCTCAACCCAGCCACTACTGAAATCGCCTGTCGCTCCGGGCGCAGCCCATCTTTGAATGACAGAATTCGAGTGACTGCTTCCGCCACTGCTCGACGACGGTTGCCGTCGACGACACTCCCGGTGAGCACGAACGGCGCGAAATTGTCGCCGTTGTCCTGCAATTCCAGGTCCGCAGAGGACTGTGAAAGCGTCTCTTCGAGGTCCGCAACACCCTCTCCAGTCAGTACCCACGGCCCGAGCAGCGTACCCTCGGGGTCCATCGGGTCCACATTCGGCTCAGAGAGCAGTTGCTCACGTTTCTCTGGCCGTGATTCGTGCAGGACGCGATACCCTGAGTATGCTCCGTAACGGCTACCGACACTGCTCGCAACAGCCAAGAACGTGCGGAGGTCGCAACAATCACTCTCGTCGACTGGAGCGCCGTTCGGAAACTGGAGCTCTCGGACGACGTCGACTCTGCCGACCGCGAGACGCTCGCTACGCTCATCGAGGATTTTTCTGATCACCTCGCCAGTGTGAGCGGGACCACTGCAACCCGCCACGAGTGACATCTAAGAAGACAAGGTGTTATGAGATCTCGTCTAAAGAGTCATACTCGTTCCAGCACTCGCAGTCGAGATCCTCAATTGACGTGACTTCGTCTCAGGCAGGTCAGAGAGCGGCATCCCATCGCCGACGGTAGGGCAGTCCTTGGTGTGAATCGAGAAGTCGTCAGCCGACATGGTAGCCATATCTACGAGTCGCGTCTCCCGTCTCCAACGAACTACTGCCGTCGTCTTACCCGGGTAATGGTGAGGAGTACGGGCCCAAAACGGGTCACTCGGCATTCGAACGGGTATGGAACGTCGTCCCCGTCCGGAAACTGGTCAACTCCTCGATCCGAGCCTCGAGTGCTTCGATTTCGTCCCGGAGTTCGGCTGCCTCGTCGTCATCACTAGCAGCAAGTTGGTCTTTCAACCCCTGGAGCCGTGTCTCCTTGCTCTCTTCGTCGACATCGGCCTTGCGGACGTACTCGGATTCACCAATCTCGTAGACGTCCGATTCGGAGAGTTCCGTCACCTCGAGGGCGTCGTCGACTTTACTGCGGTCGACGCTGGTAATCTGCTCACGATCGACGCCTGCGGCTTCCAGCGTCTCGATGACTGCCTGGTCGTCTTTGAGTGACTTGTTGCGCCGTGACGTCCGCTGGACAGAGCCGAATGGGCCGCTGACTGGGCGGTCGTGATGTAACCGGGTGAGCAATACGTCGGCAATCTCCTTCCGAAGGCTATCGGCGTTGCGTTGGACATCTGAACACAGTGTATACAGGTTGACCAGGGCGTCAGTCTCGAGGTCTTCGAAAGTGTCGAGGTCGTGGCGTTCGAGCGCGTCGACGAGCAAGAGTGCGTCAGCGTAGACATCAAGCTCGGGTTCAGTCCGCTCGCTGGCGTCAGCTGGCGAGCTGTCATCGTCGAGAACCTGCGTGGCTGTTGGTCCCTCTGTTTCGACGATCATGCCCTGTTGTTCGTCGACTTCGAAGCGTGGGTGGAGACTTAACACTGCGGGGTACGGGTCGGCGTCTGGCGGGAGTCGATCTAGTTCGAACGCACCGTCGTTGTCAGTGACACGCCGATAGAGGGTCTCGAATTGATCGCGTTGCAAGGGCCGTGTGGTGTCGATGTCACGATCAAGAAAGTCGATGACAACCCGTTGTTCTTGGATATCGTGGAGACGAAAGCGATCCCGAGAGAGCGGCGTCACGAGCGTCGCTCCATCGGGGAGGTCCTCAAGTTCCTCAAGGAGGGTGTGCCAAGAGACACTGAATGGCATACTGTTCTGTTGGATATCGGCAGGCAAAGAGTTACTGCCACTCTCACGCTGGAGTCTCTTGCCGACCGTGGGGCATCCCCGTCATTTTAGCTGGAATACTGCCAGACAGGAGCGGGGAGTTCATCGAAAATCAGGTGTCGGAAAATGAGGTTTCACGACTAGTAGATCGGTTTCGTGTAGGCGTGGTAATGGGCACGCTGCGGATTCGAACCCAGGGCCTCCTGGTGCCCGACTCGCTGACCGATGGTCGCGGTACGCGCCGCGCGGACTCACGCACCCGGCGAGCCGGCCTCACTCCAGGCGTTCTGCCAGACTGAACTACATGCCCAGCAATGCTACTCGTCGAAGAGTAGTGTCTTAGTAGTACTGCAGCCACAGAGTTAGTACACCGTGCTAATGTAGAATTCCGCTGGACATATGCGAACACCGTCATTTGAAGCGTGCAAGATAAGGCGCAAGTATTGCACAGTCATGGCGACAGGAGCATCAGGTGGGACTGGTGGTACTGGCAAATCTCATCATTCTTGAGGATAGAGCTAAAAAATCGGGTCACGCATGGAACCACCCAGAGATGTATTAGCACAATTCCTTGATGAGATACATGACGATCTGGGAGAGACTGATATTGAGACGGTACAGAACAGAATCAAGTCATTTCAGGAAGAATACGATTTGCAGATACCGGAAGGTGGGATAGCTATCGGTGTCCAGATCGATATTTGGTCGTATGATTACGAAGATGATATCTACTTTCTCGTGCGAGGATATGATTCAATCACTACTGGAGTTGAAGAGGTTGTCGTGGATCATGTCTACTCACTCGTATCCGCGACAACAGAAGGGGCAGCTGAACGCGCGTCTCAAATGCGTGACGAGATTCCTACAGTAACTGAAGAGTCATACGAGTCGATGGAGACTGATATCGATATACGAATCCATGCTGATGTGTATTATAACCGGATTAGGGCGTTCTGTGATGAGAATCAAACCGGGCAGGTGACTCAGCCATCCAAGAGCGACATTATCGAGGCTGTCGGATCTGTCATTCCGGATGATGAAAGAACGTAGAGCCTGAGAGCCACCACACTGAGTGAAACACAGCCAGAGTAGCGATATCGTAACAAGTTCTCGTCCAAGATAGACGGCGCAAGTCACCACGCAGAACAGCGGAACTGACGGGTCCCTTCTTGAGAGAGTGGGCCTCTCCAAGTCAGCGGAGAGATGTCCAATATTAACCAACAACCGGTGCGATATTGCGGAGTTGTTGGTTAACAATTCGAGCGTCGTCACTGATTGATCCCAATTGCCAGTCAGGAACTCCGCTCCGCAAGACACAGCATGGGCCCGCCCGTACACTCTCTTACAATGCGTCTGGTCTTCGACGACGGCACGCTCCTCCTCGAGGACGCCCCAGATTCGGTCCCCTACGGAGAGTGGGACGACCGCGTCGACCAGTACCGCGCACGAGCCCAGCAATATCGGTCCCTCCAAGACTGGGCGGAGTCAGACACTGATGGACAGTCCACACTCCAACAATCGACTGCGCCTGTCGAGACCCTCGAAGACGATGCCCGTGCCTATAGCGATCTTTATCTCACACCTGCGGTCAAGATCGAACCCCGCGACTACCAGCAGGCCGCCCTGGCAGCCTGGACTGACCATCACCGCCGCGGCAGTGTTGTCCTCCCGACTGGCAGCGGCAAGACATTCCTCGCTGTGCAAGCCATCGCCGACGCTGGCGTCAGCACCCTTGTCGTCGTCCCAACGATTGATCTCTTGAACCAGTGGCACGCCACTCTCACCAACGCCTTCGGCGACCAACTCCCCGACGACGTTGGCGTCCTCGGCGGCGGCGATCACACTGTTACTGATATCACTGTCACCACCTACGATTCCGCCTATCGCTACATCAACGAGTACGGCGATCAGTTTGGCTTGCTCGTCGTCGACGAAGTCCATCATCTCCCAGCTCCCACCTACCAGCAGATTCCCGAAATGACCATTGCTCCCTATCGCCTCGGTCTCACCGCAACCTACGAACGCGCCGATGGCCAACAGGAAGTGCTTAAAGAGTTGATCGGCCCTGTCGTCTATGCAGAAGATGTTGACAATCTTGCTGGTGAGTATCTCAGCGAGTACGAAACCATCCATCTCCAAGTCGAACTCACGCCCGACGAGCGCGAGCGATACGACGAGGAATACCAACTCTACCGAGAGTACGTCGACAATCACGACTTCGAGATCTGGAAGGAAAATGGCTATCAAGAATTCCTCAAACGGACCTCCTACGATCCGCATGGCCGCCGAGCGCTAATCGCCAAACAACGCGCCGAAACCATCGCTCGGACCGCCGACAAGAAACTCGATACCCTCGACAATCTCCTCAAACGTCACCACGATGACCGGGCGATCATCTTCACTGCCAACAACGATTTCGCATACGACATCTCCCAAGAGTTCATCCTCCCGTGTATCACCCATCAGACTGAGACAGACGAGCGCAGTGAGATTCTCAACCGCTTCCGGAGCGGCGAGTATTCTATGCTGGTCACCTCTCAAGTCCTCGACGAAGGAATCGACGTTCCCGCTGCAAACGTTGGCATCATTCTCTCCGGGAGTGCCTCGAAACGACAGTACGCACAACGTCTCGGGCGGATTCTCCGCCCCACCGACGATCGCCAGCCTGCTCGTCTCTACGAGATTATTACCGAAGATACGATGGAAACGTACGTCTCCCAGCGCCGTCGCCAAGGGGTGAGTGCCGATGCTGACAGCTGATCTCGCCCGCTCTCGCACGCGGGACAGGTACATCGAACCGCTGTTTATCGACACTGACGACCAGCAATATCGGGAGACAGCCAGCGAATTGATCGACATCTTCGAAGCACATCTTGGCGAGTCCAAGGGCGAGCTCGAATCGACGATTGACGAGTTGACTGTCGCCGATACCGACTACAAAATCGTCCAAGGACTGGCCAAACTCCTCCAAGACGAGTGTGAGTTCGAGACAGTAGCTCCAGTCGAACCACGAGAAATCCGTCAGTTACTGTTCGAGAAAGCTAACGACTCATATCCGATTGTCCGACAACCGACGCTTGGTGAAGACACCCAGAAGTTAGAAGTCTACAGTTCGATTGCCGATCAACTCGGCATCACGCTCGAAGAGTGTTATCGGGGAATGTACGCTGACCTCGAGGAGAACAAGCGACTCGTGCAGTTTGGACACCGTGTTTCCGATGGATACGAGGAGACGGACGACTCACCAACCACGACTCGGTTGACAGGCGATAGTGAGGAGTCCTACGCCGAAGATACGATCACGGTCGATTGGCTGCTCACACGCTACAATCTTGCGCTCGCACAGGCTGTTCTATATGATGCTACGGAGATGCAGATCCGAGTCTGGGACTCGTTTGCGACAGTCTTCAGCTACGTCAAGTTGTTTGGCTTGATGCACCGGATCTATCCCATCGACAGGAACGGTAATCGGGTGGCAAGTACCGATGTCGCAGAGGGCTACGAAGCTATCTTGGATGGGGCAGCGTCTCTCTTCTCGAAATCACGGAAGTACGGCATTCGAATGGCGAATTTCCTGCCTGCGCTCCCGTTGTGTGATCGCTGGGACGTAGAAGCTGATATCCTTGACGACGAAAGTGCTTCCACGGGGCGGACCCTATCGTTCGAACTTGACCACACCGATGACCTGTCGTCGCACTACTCTGCTCAGGGTGAGTTCGACTCCGACGTCGAACGGACACTCGCCCAGAAATGGGAACGAGCGAACACGGACTGGGAACTCCGGCGAGAAGACGACGTGTTGGACCTGGGTGCTGAGGTGATGCTCCCCGACTTCGCCCTCGAACATCCAGACGGACGGCGGGCACTGTTCGAAATCGTGGGCTTCTGGACGCCAGAGTATCTTGATGAGAAGCTGGCAAAGATACGAGATGCAGACCGTGAGAATCTGATCATCGCTGTCTCCGAGCGACTCGACTGCTCGTCGGAGGATTTTGAGGGGATGGATGACCGTGTGCTGTGGTTCAAAACAGGGATGCACGTCTACGATGTCGTGGAATTAGCAGAAGAATACGCCGTCGAGGTTTCATTACACCGATGAGTTCAGGAGAATGGTGTTCCACTCCAAGCGTCGGTAAGCGAAGCGAATGGTTGCCTGTCGGAGCAGGTTGAACCCGCGACGGCAGCCTTTTTACCTATTCAGTGCAGGTGTAGCGGATGCTAGGCAGCTACGTGTAGCGGTTTAAGACCGCATTCTCCAGCGCTTTTGTCCAAGTACCGGTTCGCGTTCCCGCACTGTGGCGAGTGGATGTAACTGGGACAGCCCTCCCGACACCCACACTTATCAATCAGGTCGTCGGTCCGATCCAGCAGTCGGCCCAGCGCCTCATAGGCAGTGGCTACCAGCCCTACACCACCAGGGTAGCCGCCGTAGACGAACACGGTCGGCAGTTCTGTCTCTGGGTGGTGGCTGATCAAGAGACCACCCACGTCCCCCCGGTCGCAGAGAACCTCCCGAGGGAGCAACGAGATGAGCGCGTGTTCGACCGCGTGCAGGCCCACTCCTAACTCCTCCATCAAGGCCTTGCGACTCTCAGGGAGATCCACTCGGACAGCAGGCGAGAGTGAGAAGTGCGTTCCTGTCGTTTCGATTTCGTGCTCCGGCACCTCTTGCTCGAACTCTGTTTCTACCGGGTTGTCGTCGCTGGGGCTGTCGTACCCCAAATAACCGTCGTATTCGTTCCGGACAGTCAGGTCGACCAACCCACAGTCATTGCTGTTGTGCGTCAGCATTTTTATCCTGATGCGCTATGCCTACGGCTCGTCGTTGCAATTACCAACTACGAGTGAGGAAACGAGCCAGGCTGTGAGAAGCTATGAGATGGATTCTATGACAGGCCTGAGACCGTCGTGCAACGGGCTATCAAAACGAATCTAGTGTTGTCGTTGTCCCATCAGTAGCAAATAATTCCGCTAGTCGATCGTCTTCTTCGAGAACTTCTTGGGCCAAATCCGGACGAATCGAAAACTCGTATTCATAATACGAACCACCCTTCGGCCCCTTATTCTGCTCATCAACGTCCAAGAATCCTTTTAATGTTAACTGCGACAACCGATCGTGAATTGTTCGATCCGTCCGAACATCCGCATCGATACGCTTTGCAGCCATAACATATCGCTCATATATCCGGTTACGTTTGGACGGCGTCTCACCCTCTTGCTCCAACAATAGTAGCGAGTAGAGAGTCAATTTACTCTGCGTCGGCAACCGAGTTAACTCCTCACGTACTTTATCGCGTTCAACAATCTCATCTGCCTGCCGTACATGTGCTTCGGAAATGACATCAGATTCTTCATCTCGAGCCAGATCTCCAGCCTTATAGAGTCGCTTCAACGCCTGTCGGGCACTCCCCGAGTCTTGTGCAGCGAATGCCGCACATAACGGAATTACATCACCTTCCAAAATGTTAGACTGTAACTCGTAGGTCCCATCGTCAAGCTGCGTAGCCTCAGTATCGTGGAATGCCTCACCTGCTCGCTGTTTCAAGATGTTCCCAAGTTCGTTGGCATCATAGGGTGGGAAATGAATCTCCTCATCAGCGAGACTGTCTTTCACACGGGCCGAAAGGTTGTCGCGGAACGTGAAGTCATTTGAGATGCCAATAACTCCAACCAGTGTTTCCTCAACGTTACCGTTATCATTAGCTCGCGGAAGCTTATACAGAATATTGTCATCGTTCCCAATAGCATCAATCTCATCTAGTACTACAAGGCAATGCGTTGCGTCAAGGGCCTCCAGTTCATCGAACAGCATATTATAAATCATGCCGCTCGGATACCCAGTCGGTTTAATCTGCTCGTCCCGTGGACGGAACTGATTAATGAGGTTTGCAGCCACCTGGTAGCTGCTGTTCAGCGACTTGCAATTCAATTCAACGACGTGTACATCAACGCCATCGATTTGTTGCTGATCCTCAATTAATCGATCAACAACCATCCTGGATGATAGTGTCTTTCCGACCCCTGTTTGTCCATAGAGAAATAAGTTCTTTGGCGGGGCCCCATTAATAACAGGTTTGAGTGCACTCTGGTACTGCTCGAGTTCTGTATCTCGCTCGATGAGGCGGTCGGGTTGGTACCCGTCCCGTAGGACAGATTCATCCCGAAAAATCGTCGAGTCGGGGGAGAACGGTTCAAGACCCATCGTAGATAACAGAAGCACGGTATGTGACAAAAAACCACCGTTTCATGAGAGTCATCTGTTTCATGAGAGGTAGCCACTGCTTCACGGGACGATTAGACCCTTCATCCACCCCCTCCCCCCGATTTTCACGAGAGTTTCCCTTATGAACTAGGGGAGAATGAAAATTAGACTATATCACAGAGAAAGTTTTAATATAGAGAGTTGATAACAATACCCGTATTACACTAGTAGTTGTTCTGTAGTTGTAGAGAATCTAGGAAAAAGCGATAGATATTGTTTCTTGCCCTCTTCCTCTATGGTGACACTCGTGAAAACCGGGGGGAGGGGACTACACTTTCGTAGTTGGATAGGTGGATTAAGAATCACCGCCCAGTGATGCCTCTCGTCGTTATCTGATTTCTCTCCCACGAGAATTGACTGGAACTGTTCAAGCGGATCTAGTCCTCGTCGCTTCCAGGTCGCCAACATCGTTGTTCTCGTCTCGTGAATTAGGACCTCTCTGACGAATGGAGCATCTGAAACATCTTCTGAAGGGGCGTTATCGAGTGATTACAACTCCGCAGATAACCGCTCTGGTTCCTCGTACCGTTCGGCGACGTACTCGGCTTCTCGCAACCGATGAGCCCAACGCCGCGGTATTCAGAATATGGATAATGTTACACCCCGTATTTCATGAGTGTGAAATTGACGTGTTGTCTCCTCACTCTCGTGAAAACTGGGGTGAGGGGAGATGAAAAATCACCAGCTTGTTACCACATACCACACTCTCGTGAAAACCGGGGGGAGGTACTATTCTTCCACGCCCAATTTCTTCTAGTATGATTGTAGCAAAGAGCTTGTAAATCGCTAAATAGGAATCTGATCATTCTTTCACAGGGCGTTGTGGAATACGTTTCATCTTTTGAAACCTTCAATTGAATACCTCCAAACGTACAGGGAACATTGACGTGATCCTCGAAGGGAAAATGTAGCCGTGGTCAGTAGAACCTTATGTAACAACTGCCACTCGATCAATTGTAGTATGTTACATAAGGTTCTACGAACCATCTTCGCGTTCAAGATCTCAAGCACGTTGGGCTTTAATTTGATTTTACTTGATTAGCTCGTCGTCAACAGCCACTGAAATCGTTGCATTAGGAGTCACTACGTTCGTTCTCGACGCTCGTGAATGAAGGAGTCTACCAGCCAATTCACTGGTAGTGACTGTCTGCAGCGGAGAATCAAATAATTGTCCAAATTGTACTCTCTCGAGTGGTCGTTCGCTTACTCACGAGAATCGTGTTTTACCATGCCGTGCAGTTCTATCTGCAATAGGGAGCACTACAGGGTAGGGATATACTGGACATTCCACAAAGTGTAATTTCAAGCGCGAACTTATTTACTTAGGTTATTTTCTTTTGTTCTTGGATCATTCTCTAATTCGTATAATCCAGAGGCCAGCCTTTTCACGTGATTATGTTCTAGAAATCGTTTGAGTTTTTCACTAGCGTATGGGCGACTAATATCTAGTTGATCTGCAACATATTGGGGTGTTACACGCCCTTGAGCAAGCTCATCGAGGATAGCTTCATCTGTTTCATTGAGGTCTTCTGGTCGGAGCGGCACTCTTACGTTTTACTACGGCTGCTCTCTTACAATAATTCTTGTCTTCTTGTAACCATTCTCAAGTTGCATCTATTCGTATCTTACGAATAGTAATATATAAGTGGACGGGGAACAGATAATCATACGAAGTGAGTCCGCGTTAAAAGCGGCCCGGTGGTTGCAACACCGGACCACACTTCGCCGGATTGACGAAGCAATGCAAACTAACTATTGGACCGGAAATGAAACCTCCGGAACGATTGGCGAACAGCTATTGAATGACAGCACACGACGAGAGGTAGGTGCCGATGGCGAGTAACGCTAACTCAGAGTCCGGGTCGGGACAGTCTGAGCAGGATCGAGCGGATTTGGAAGAGCAGATTTACGCGGAACACAATTCGATTCCCAAGCAACTCTGCAAGGAGGTTCTTGAGCGAGACGGACATCGGTGCCAGATCAAGGGCTGTCGCGGACGTGCTCACAATGGATCGGCACAATTGCTCGTTCAGCGGATTGAACAAGAAGACCCCAGTGACAGTGACCCTGATCTCACAGAGTTGGAGACGCGGTGCCTGCGCTGTAGTGTCTGGATCGCACAGATGCCGACGACAGAAGACCTCCGACATCGAATCAAGCAGCGTCTGGGGAGTGTCACGCTCGAGCCCAACCGTGCGGAAATCTTGCAGTACCTCGGTGAGGAGGGGCCTGCGACAACTGGTGAGATCTTAGAAAACGTCAATTTAGGCAGCAACCCGGGTGTTCGTCAGGCATTGTACTCGTTGATGGCGTTGGATGTCGTGGAGCCGGCCGTCGAGCGAATTGTAGTCAAAGACCATGTCGAGGAGACGTACGGGCTGCCGTGGCAAGTCCCGGATGAACATGATGCTCGTGGTGTCATCCCGGTTCGGCCAGCGGAGCTCCGGAATCGGATACTCGACGAGTTGGTGAATCGGCTTTGCCGGCAACTGGAAGACACAGTCGAGGACCATGAGGACGTAATTGCTGGGATCGTCAAGCGGAGTCCCCGACAAGTCGGGCTTATGCGTCGACGGGCGAAAGCATTCCAATTCCCGTTTGAACAGTGGGTGGATCGTGAAGAGTCACGCGAGGACCCAACGGCGATCATTGCAGCAGTGGATGCACTGGCGGATGAGTCGAATAATCCGTCTCGGCAGTTCCTGAGTAGAAACATCGCGGGTGTGTATGAGGCGAATGACAAGCAATCGTCAGCGGAATTGCTGCGAGCGTACGCAAAGAGCGAAGACATTACGCCGTACATCGAGGGGCAGTCGAAGACGCCGGGAAACACTGAGGCACACAATCGTGAGGCAGACACTGTAACTGCTGACGAGGATTCCACATCGGAACCACGGAGTGTGGAGAACTCTTCCCGAAGCGCGGATGGAGAGGCGACGCGGTGGGACTTGCAGACGCTGGAAGACGCGAGTCTCGAGAGTGACGAGAGTGACGTGGAGTTGGGGGAGTTCGATCCTGGGCAGAGTAACTCACGTAGTGACGGTGACAGTGATGCATAGGGATCAGCAGGTGGCGTTCGAGGGGGTCCTGCCGTCGATCACGGCGAGACAGAACCCGTTTGGAGAGAGCAGTTCGTGTTCGGTCGAACCAGTGGTTCTGGAGGCAGCTGAAGAGGATGAGGTTCTGCAGCAGCGGCCAGTGTCGATTCTCTGCTCGGGCTGTGGTGACGTGATCACGCGCTACCGAGATGGCATCCCATCCAGATTGGCACACTTCGAAGAGGAGTGTCAGACCTGCGAGACAGGGCTGCAGCGATGGAGTGCGGTGGCGATAGTGACTTCATTGGAGACGGCACCGAGTGTCGAGCAGTTAGAGTCGGTGACGACGGGCTATTGGGATCGGCATCTGTGGACGGGAATCATGACTGGTGAATCGTATCCTCGAACGGAAGAGTACACAGAAGAGTACACGAAGCAGGCAAAGCAGTTTGGGTGGGAGTGGAAGGTTAGATGTCCGCTGTGTCGGCGATCACTCCCGGAGTTTGGTATTGAGATGTTCGACTACCACCACTGGCATCGTGATCCAGACCAGGGGATTTGTCTGTGCCGTGCGTGTCACAAAGGAATCACAGGTGAGGGACGAGACGGCACACAAGACTGGCGAGCACAGCAGTTGGGGCTGAAGAACAAGCACGACCTGCAACTGACGCGGTTGGCAATTCGTGAGCAGGTGGTCAGCGATCACGAGACACTGGAAGGGTTGGTAGAGACGGTGGTGAGTCGATACAATTCGACGATGAATCGGATGGAGTTGTTCGCACTGCTCTCACAGACGTTGACGACGTCGGTCGTCTTGGATACGGTGGAGGATGAGTGGCTTCTCGCGGCGTTGTCAGTAAGTCAGTAATCCACCACGGCGTCCCTTTGGGATCCCGTTAAGCTGGTTGAAGTCTTGAGGTATACCGACGTTCACCTTTCTGGTGGAATAAGATCTTCAGCATCGAGTTCTCCGGCTAAATATGCCATCCCTTTGTCTGTGATGCAATAATATCCGCGTCGATCATCGACACGTTTGAGCAGGCCCATTTCGGCTAACTTCCCCATCCGGCGCGAAATTGTATCGCGTGACTTCTCGAGTACACTGAGATTTTGGGTGAGGTTAATCCAGACTGGGGTTGGGGCAAGCCAGACGTTGAGTCCTGTGGATTCTAGTTCCTCGAAGAACTCGAGGATCGCATCATCAGTTTCGTTCATCCACGGGACCCGCGGTCGCATACCAGCGAATTCTGGTCATTGGTTGTTAGATGCATCGGTTACTGAGACTTTCAAGCTATTTAATTCAGAAAATCGTTATATGACTCAGATTTAAGTACTTGCGCTATATACTGTATGAATATGAGCGCGGAATCTGGCGGGTTGTGTATCAATTTTCCCACATCGAGGAACGGCTGGGTTTTGAGAGCGTTCTCTGGTGGAGGCGAAATGAGGTGGTTGTAATGGGTGGAGGTGGCCCGGGGTCATCTGGATGGGTGCAGACTTCTCTGGAGGTGTTTGGGGAGGAGGCATCCTCGCCGGGGATTCGCGGGGACGGTGAGCAGGTGGAGACCCAGCAGCAACCGTTATTGTCGAAAGCAACCTTTGACAGGAAGGTTGTTGTCCATGTTGGTGATCTCACACCGTTAGTGTCATACGGTGACCATTCACCGTTCCCGACTGAGCTCGTTCTTGCGCCTGTTGCCTTGCATCGCCGGACAATCAAGCGCCGGTTGGCGGCGGCGGATACTCCTCGAGATACGCTTTCTCTCGTTAGTCCAGATGCTGTTGCTGCGCAGGTGGTCGAGACGGCGACACAGACGCCTCCAGGACTGGTTGATCGTGTGGATCGCATCGCTCTCTTGGAGATGCTGCTGCGAGAGACGCCTGAAGCGACCGACCGGTTACAGATGGTACTTGGACCACACCCAGCAGAGTCAGTCAAACTCGTGGACCAGGCTCGAAACGAGTTGGAGACAATAACAGGGTACCATCCTGATCGCCTCACTGCTCTTCGTGAGTATTGCAATGGGAGGGACAGGCCAGCAGCGACGGATATGCAGGATTTTGTGGCAGGCACAGTCGCAATCGAACGTGCGTTGCGTGTGCGGACAGACCGTGTCACATCAACAGGAGCGCTGCTCCGTTGGGCATGTCGAAGATTGGTTTCGCAGGATGGGGAACCGTGGGATGCGGAGTATGCGTCGATTGAGCGGGTCTGGGTCTGCGGCATAAGTACGTTGTCGGCGTCGCTAGTGGACTTTCTGGTGAGTCTGCTCGTGACGACTGATGTTGAGGTACATTTGTTTCTGCGGCGGGCGTCGGCCCCGGTGGTGCAAGAACGACTTTTGGATTTGTTCGCAATCGAGACGCCGGGATTGGAGGTGTTTGATATTCGATGACTGAGAGCGTTCTGTCCCGTTCGATTGCTGGTTTCTGTCCTGAATCGGAGGTTCCGATAGTCGAAGTTCCAGCGTCGACGCCGGCGATGGAAGCACGGATTGCACTGTCGATGGTCGCGGAATTACGAGAGCGTGGAGTTCCGATTCGTGATATTCTGGTTGTTAGTCGTGATTTAGACGGCTATGAGGATTTGCTTGTCCGGGCAGCGATTCGACACGATATTGCACCGACGATCTGGACGCAGTTACGCCTCGTCGAAACACTGCCGTATCGGATGTGTAAGACGCTCTGCGATATCTTCGCAGCGGACCAGGTTACGTTCGAGACGGTAGTGATGCCTCTTGCATTTGGATGGGTTCCACCTGAACCGTTAGATGAGTGGCCATTGGATATGAGTCCTGTTCGGGAGATGTCTCATCAGGCGCCGACTGATGCGGTGTCGATCGAGGGTTGGCAGACGCGCGTTTCAGAGCAGTCGTGGGGGAACGATCAGTTACTGTCGTACTTGGAGTGGGTGATGGCGTGTCCTGAGAGGCCGTCACCGGAACAGTCGACTGACATCCTTGGTGGGGTACTGCAGCGGTATCGTGAGTATGTACTCCCGATTCGCAAGGAGCGTGACGGGCCGGCGTTACTGGAGACGGAGCGAGCGGTGCGAGCTGTCACGCGGATGGATGATCTTATCGAGCGGGTTGCACGGACGTACGGCCAGCGACTGGAGTTGGATTGGAGCGAGCAGTCGTGGGATCGGATCGCTGGACTCTGTGAGTCGTATGCAACGCAGCGACCTGGCCGTCGGGAACACGCCAACGCACGGGCTCTGGACATCATTGAAGCGAACGATGCTTGGGGACGAGAGGTCCCGTACGTCATCGCCGTGGGATTGTCGGCTGGTGTCTGGCCGCAACAGCAGGAGTCACTCGTCCCAGTCTCTCTTCAGGACTCTGTGCGCAGGGGAGAAGAGGGGTTAGATCAGGTTGCACCCCGGCTCGGATGGAGCGGGATCAAGGATTACGATCAGTTCGCGGATACGGTGGCGGCTGCGACGAAGGGTGTTGTGTTGACTCGACACACAACGGGAAGCGACGGCGGTGATCGGAGACGGTCGCCGCTATTGGAGTCGGTTCCGGTTGAACGAGTGAGCCGCTCTTCGGCGGTTGGTCTTCTCGAGGTCGAGCGGCGGATCCCTGAGGAACTGGAATCATTCTTACCGAACGCGGACTCTTCGGAGGGGGAGGTTGAAGGGTGATGAGTCATGAGTAATCAGGAGTCCTCGTCGACAGACGACGACCACTCGGATTCGACTGCGGAGACATCGGACCCGCCTCGACTGAAGGGAGCACAACGGCTGATTGCGGAGGCGTACTTCGATACCAATTCTGGGTTATTCGTGTTGAACTGCGTTCCCGGTGCGGGAAAGTCGTTCGTCAGAAGTGATCTCGCAGCCAAGGAGTTGCTCAAGCGGTGGGTTGCAGGCGATCCGACACCGGAACGACGGCTGTGTGTGGTGACATTTTCTCGGGACGAGGCGTCGACGATCCGCTCGGATATCACGAGTCGTCTGGAGGCGCTTGTTACACACGATATGACGCCAGCTGGGGCTGAAACGACCGACGAGGAACTGACTGCGCTCCTCCATCGCGTTCGACAGGCACCGTATATCGGCACGATCGACAGCGTAATTCGGACGCTTCTGAGTGAGATTCTCAGTGACGTAGGATTCAGGGAAATGCCGACGACCGGCAACGATGCGCATCTGGAGCAGCTTCATAGAGCCTGTTTCGATGCAGTCGGGTCAGATCCGGCGTATTCGTCGGCAGTGGACCGATTGACCGAGGCCTACCCGACAAGAGAGTACGACGCCGGTGTGGCGGAGTTGCTGCGGTCAGCATTGCGGTATTGCCGGTCGCATCGACTGTCTCACGATGAGTTCCGGGAACGGTTATTGGATACGATCGATGCAGTGTACGCTGAGGGTGAGACGACATCGATTGAGGACATTGGGGCTTCGCTTGCGCGGTGTGTGTCAGCGTCTGCAGCGGAGGAGGCGATTGAGTCGCTGTCGGAGGAGGACTGTCGTTCGCTTGTGGCAGCAGATCAGGAACTTCGGGAATCGTGGGTGGCACGAATCGAGGACTTCTGTACGGTTTTGTCGGGGTATCGTGAGACGTACGACTCCCTGAGTCGGGAGCGTGGTGTCCTTTCACATCTCGATTGTGCGTATCTGGTGGCCGAATTCTTCGATCCAGATGTCGTTGCAGGGAAAACCCCTCAATACAGCACGGCATCTCGGGGACAGAAGCAGGATAGTGCTGGCAGCCAGAGCCGAACTGATACGTTTACGCGTGAGGACGAACAGACGGAGCAACGAGAGAGCCGTAACTCAGGAGATATGACGGAAGACAGCGCGGTGGTGCCCCGTCAGGATACGGGCGACAATCCTGACATGGCGCGTCGTCGGAAGCGAGTGTTGGCCCGTCACCGTGATCGAATCGACTGTTGGCTGGTTGATGAGGCCCAGGATCTCTCGGCTCTCCAGCACGATGCGTTAGCCCCGTTGGTCAGGTCGGATGCACGAGTTTTCGCTGCGGGAGATATCCGTCAGAGTATCTATGGCTGGCGGGATGCACATCCTGAGCTGTTCGCCGCTGCCATCGAAGAGGGGAAATATTTTGAAAATGACTGGCAGACACATGTAGTGGAGACGGCAACCCGGACGTACCGGTGCCGACCGGCGATTGCCCGAGCAATCAATGCAATCGCGGAGCCAGTCCTGACTGATCCGGAGCAGGGGAACCTCGGCGAGCTTGAAATGGAGTATCCACGGCTGGAGGCAGTGCGTGAATCAACCGATGAGCCAGGTATCCACATTGCAGCGTTCAATCGACAGGGAATTCCGGGAAGTGACCAGTACGTACGTCCCTCAGGTCGGAAAGGTGAAGCTGGGCTGCTGGCGACGTATCTGGCTGGTGGCTTGGCGGATGGAACACTTACCCCTACCAGTCAGACGGAGGATTCCTCTGATGACTCTCATAGATCAGAGAGGAATTGTAATCCGCCGATTACAGTTCTCTTTCGGCGGTGCCGACACATGGAGACGTATGCAGAAGCGTTCCGAGCTGAAGGACTGTCGGTTCTCAATGCCAGCACTCCTTTATTCGAGTCGCCGGCTGTGTGTGCGGTGGTCGATGTGATGGAGTGGCTGATCGATCCACTGGAACCAGCGCGTACCGAGAGACTCATGTCTGCCACTAGTCTCGATGTTGGAGAACTAGAGACCGCGTGTGCCTCACACCAGTGGGAATTGGATGCAGTGCTTGCAGAGAGGAGTGAAGAGTTGTCAGAACGGGAGGAGGAGGTCCTTCGGGCTCTTACAGAGCTTCGAACACAGGTCAACATCCAGTATCCACAGACAGCACGAAATCTGGCCGCGGACGTGATCGAGACGCTGGCATTGCGCAGTGATAGATATGACCTCGTCAGCGAGGAATCGCCGGCATCACGTGTTGCAAACCTGGATGCGTTCGAAGAGTGGCTCGTTTCGCTGGATAGTGGTGATGGGATGTCTACGTCACGTGCTGTCGAGTTAGTTGAGCCGGTTCGAAACGAGCCGCGGAAGGGCCCGCCCCAGCCTGTCACTGAGGATGGTGAGGCGGATGTCGTCTTCAAAACAATCCATCAGATGAAAGGCGATGAGGCTGACGTAATTGCATTGGCTGATGTGGGGTTCAGGTTGTGGGCACCAGGTACGTCCAACCAACGATTCATCAACTCCGGCGACGTGGTAGGACTTGCACCGCCAGAGCTCGACCACGATTTGTCTCTTACTTCTCGCCCACTCTCGGTGTTCTCGAATGGTCTGTATACTCCAGGTGGAGATTCCGGTGCAGATTCAGACACTGGGCATCACACTGGTGGACGGTCGGGCCTGGTACGTGACGTTGGCTTGCGGTGGGCGACCGAGCAGTGGTATTCTCCAGAGACAGCAGAGAGTCCCGATCAGCTGCTTGGTCACGACCAGCTTCAGCGCGTCGCACGTTCACACCGTGCTGAAGCATGGCGATTGCTGTACGTGGCGTTGACACGTGCTCGAGACCATCTGGTCATTCCATTGCCACGGACGAGCCCTGCGGGTATTTCAGAGCGCGACCGATGGGTGGATGCGATCCGAAACGGACTCGGATTTAGCGGTTCACCCCGTGCAGGGCAATACCTCGTTGACACACGTGGTGAGGAAACACCGTTGACGGTTTCGGTAAACGATGTGTCGCTGCAGGCTGGGGGCCGTCAGAACGGTGTAGGGAAGTCACCCGTTGAATTGAGAGCAGCTGGTGGTGACGACCGTTTCGCGGGAAGTAGTCGAGTCACACAGGAAACACTGCCAGCTTTCATTCCACGGCTCATTCGTCCGAGTACGCTCGCGCCGCTGGCTACCTCTCCCGAAGAATGGATGCTTGCGCATCTTCAGAATACGGAATTGCACACAGAGATGGACACAGACAGAGTGGGTTTCGAAGCGCCGTTCGAAGTAGGAGATCTTGAGCCGGAAGTACTCGGGACTATCGCTCACAGTTTCATGCGACTGATGATCCATCGAGTGAGGTCTCGACAAACAGATGGAGAGGGAGCTGTAGAAGAGATTCTAGCGCTTCGCCCGCTTGCATCGGCGGCCGTTGAGAGACACTGTGGCCACCTCACGGAATCGACTCGCGGAGAGATTGTGGCGTTCCTCACTTCGCATGTCGGTTCCCAATTACGGGATACAGAGTGCTGGCGGCGTATCAAGGAATCTGAGGCGGTCTATCTGGAGAAATCATTAACAGGCTTAATCCGCATTGACGGCGTTGAGTTCGAGTTTGACGGTTCAGGCGACCTTGTCCTCAAACAGAAGGACGGGACTTGGGAGATCGTCGATCTGAAGCTGCAACTTCAGGATCCACATTCGGAGACGAAGGAACGGTACAGAATTCAGGTGGGAGCGTATACATCGCTGCTTGCGTCCCAAGTGGATGGAGATATCTCAGGTCGGGTGAAGATGGTTGGGGTGGAGTGTGAGTCACTGCTGGTTGACGGTGATGAATTCAAAATCGAACAAGAGTTAGCGGCACTGTATGAAAGACTAAAATCCGGTCAGCAATTCTCGGATTGAGTCTGAATGCTTCATTTGAGAGTGCCACAGCAACATTCATACAACATCCGTCCATCCGCCTTTAGCTAAGAGCCCAATCACAAGACAGCGGCGTAATAAACTTAGATGCAGATTTGCGTGAGTCGGGAGCTATTTTGCTGTCTGAACGGCTATTGCACCGGCCCAGCGATCTGCCAGAGCAGCCTTTACACGGCTCGTCCGGCTTAGCAGTAGCCCGCCGCCCACCAATTTACTATATCTTGACATGTTTTCCCGCGACTTGGCACGCAGCCCACTGAAGAACAAGCACGACCTGCTACTGACGCGGTTGGCAATTCGTGAGCAGGTGGTCAGCGATCACGAGACACTGGAAGGGTTGGTAGAGACAGTGGTGAGTCGATACAATTCGACGATGAATCGGATAGAGTTGTTCGCTCTGCTCTCCCAGACGTTGACGACGTCGGTCGTCTTGGATACAGTGGAGGATGAGTGGCTTCTCGCGGCGTTGTCGGTGTAAGTCGGTAATTCACGACGGCGTCCCTTTGGAATCCCACTTGCCTCTATCGAGGAGGAGCACCTGCGAGAGCGCAATGTATTCTCCTCTGAGCCTGCTCCAGTGACAGTACCCCGTGCAGATGCAGTCGATGCCGAGACAGATGTCCCACTGACCATCGCAGACGAGAAACCGGACAGCGACGAATCTGAGGCCACTGAGCGACCTGTCTCAGAGTCGGTCACCAACGAGTACGCATACGAGTTCCAAGACATCCGCAAAGCCATCCACAACGGTTTCGAGATTCGAGACTGGCTCACCGATACCGTTGGCTTCGACAGTGCGGATGTCTTTTACAGTGGCCAGGGAGTCCACATCTATGCGAAGTCGGATGACCCTTACCTCACGCTGACTCATCAGTCCCGGAAATACATTGGTCGATACATCAACGAGCGACTCGGCTTTCCGATTGACGATGAAGTCACCTGGGACCGGTCACGAGTTATCCGGCTTCCATACAGTTTGCACACAGAGGTCAACAGAATTGTCACGCCTATCACGAGTCGTGACTTTGACTTCATCAAAGAGGCAGCACTTCCGCAATCAGTGCGCACCAACGACGGTGATATCCAATGGTAACGAAAGACCCTACGAAAAGCGTGGTCCGTGCATGGCAGGTTGCAATCAATCCGCGCAACCATTCGAAACTGAATCGGCGGCTCCTGCTTGAGCGGGGCGCACAGTACTATAGCACGAACGGGGAGGCAAACGAGAAAGCGATGATCAACGACGTGGCGGAGTTCACTGCCTGTGCCTTCCAAGAGCCAGAACTGGATGAAATGCTTGCGGGTGAGTCCGACCCTGAAGATGCAACGGACATTGACCTCACAAATCCAGACCCCGGTCGGCTCATGCTGCTCATGACATTCGGTTCAGTGCTGGTCCAGCGACACCCGAAGATACAGAAGGACAGCCGCGACTGCATCATCCACGAGCGGCTGCACGAATACTATCTCAATAATGTGTACCGGGCGGCCCGTACCTCAGAGCATGGTGACGAGATATACACAGCTCTGGGGACAGTCGTCTACGAGCGAGATAAGGAAGATGAGTACGGCCCACCAGCTGGTGAGCCAGTCGAAGGAATTGACACACTCGAACCACTGGGAGATGCAAAATTCTTCAAGGTGCCATTGGCTCACGCGAACCGGCATTGCGAAGCCCGGAAAGACAACAAGCCAGGTGGCGACATCCAATCCATCATCAGAGGGAAGTACGTCTACGTTCCCCTCTCGGATCACGTCAAAAAGTACCGGGACGCATTCTTCGGGCGGAGTGGTGTGGCGCGGTGTCTAGAAGAAATCGTCTACGACAATATTCCGGAAGACAAACTGGACACCTACCGTGATGCGCTCACGGGAATCAACAACAAAATCACGGAGTGGATTGAGTACGGCGAAGCAGACAAAGTATTCAAAGCCCACCGGTACCCGCCGAAGTTGAAAGCGATCCTGCTAGCGATAGACCACGTAGACTCAGAAGTGGCTGCATTTGGTGAGCCGCTGACCAGCAAACAGATTGCACGAGCGACGAGTATCTTCCACGGGGCGACTGACATTGACTGGGTGAAGAAGACACTCGAAGGGTTGACCTCTCCCCAAGGAGTTGGGATGGTACTCGTTGATCTGGCGAACGATAGCGACGTAGACAATGTGGAGGTGGACACTCACGTTGACCCGAACGAATATCTGATTGAGTACCACAAGTCGAACGCGAAGGTTGTCGAGGTGACTGAGCTTGAAGACCTACTGGAACTCCCGTGTATGCAAAACATTCACGAGATGGCTATGTCGGACTCAGCACCACGGCGGTGGTACCTGTTCAGTATGGTCCGTATCATCCTGGAATTGGAGACAGACTTCAGCGTTGAAGACATCAAAGAGTGGTTCTCGCAGTACCCCTGGTATCGAGAGAAAATAACAGACTATCAAGTCCGGTACGAGAAGAAGCAAGATATTGAAGGTGAGTCACCCCTGCCGGTTGGCTGTAACAACGACAATCGCAACTTCGAAGATGTGTGTATCGGACGAGAAAATTGTGACTACTCGATCTACCAAAGTCTGAATTTCAGCGACGATGTGTACAACCGACTGAGCGAGGACGACGACGGGTACGGTCGGCGGTAGTTTTTCGGGTTGGTGTGGAGGTTCCAAGCGGAGTTTTGGAGCGGGTTCTGAGGAGGTGCTCATAGAGGCAGCCAACTCACTCAACAACCAGCAATAATTGCTTGTATAGGCGGAGAATAGCCCCAATAATGGCATATTATCATAGGTAATTGCTATAATCGCAATACACAGTACAGTTCAATAATAGCGATGATTGCGTATACGTTAGAATCACACCACACAAAGCAGTTCAATAATAGCGACGGTTGCGTATACGAATTTTTGATTACCACAGGACATTTTTCTTTCTGTTTGAAATACATTACCCATGTTAATCAATATAATCGCAGTACTCAGTACAGTTCAATAATAACGACGATTGCGTATACTCTATAATCGCAGTACTCAGTACAGTTCAATAATAGCGATGATTACGTATACGGTTTTTTGATTACTACAGGGCATTTTTCTTTCTGTTTGAAATACATTACCCATGTTAATCAATATAATCACGGTACACAACGTAGTTCAATAATAACGACGGTTGCGTATACGATAGAACCACCATACACAATATGGTTCAATAATAACGACGATTGCGTATACGATTTTTTGATTACTGTAGAGCATTTTTTATTCTGTCTGAAGTACATTACTCCAGTTAATCAATATAATCGCAGTACATGGCATGGTTCAATAATAGCGACGATTGCGTATACGGAAGAATCGCAGTACATGGCATGGTTCAATAATAGCGACGATTGCGTATACGATTCAAAAAATGGTTCATAGTAATATAATCTTCCTGTCTGTTTGGTGCTGAAACTATATCTCACATAATCGCCTGACACAAAGCGGTTCAATAATAGCGACGATTGCGTATACGGCAGAATCGCAGCACATAGAGCGGTTCAATAATAGCGATGATTGCGTATACGATTTTCACATAATCAGACCGTCAGAAACGGCGATTTGAGAATCTGTGGGCCTGTTTTAGAACGCGTTATAGGCTGGCCCAAGCAATCTAAGGTCGTGAGAGGGGTATATGGGGCAGTTATTTGGCCGATTTTCGTACCATCACACCCCCCACCTGAGTTGGCATTTAGCCATATTTCAGAATCACTTTCTCAAACAATCTATTTACAAAGTAACAGGTTCGTTCAAACGCCAGCTGGGGCTGGGGGGTGTGGGACTGTTCAGGCGGCACAGTCCGGGGGCCTCTGAGGGGGTCTCCGCGGCTGCTCTATCGGTGTGGTGCGCGGACACTGCGGGGCCAGATGATGCATATGCGCCACGTATGCATCACTGACCGCCTACACACTCGTGTTTTCTTCGCACATGAGACGCGTTGATCCGCTGTTGTTCTCATGCACCAACGGGTCCCTGACTAGCGACTGTCCGACTCTGTATCCATCGTCGCGTTCCTGTCCGAGTGTGTTGTGTCCGCTTACGAGAGGGACGGTCCTCGACCCAACGTCCGTTGGGTCTGTGGGTCCCCCCTCTCGAACTGGCCGCCACGGGCGGCCAGGTCGATAGAGCGTGGCCGGGGAGTGAGGTGTGGGGTAGGATGGGAGTGGAAAGGGAGTGGGAGTCGTGTGTGACGCTAATCAATGAGCATGTAGCGCGGGGATCAGCCCGGCGCTTAGGATGGTTCACACCCGTTCTTCTGAGGGTGTGGCAGTATCGTACGTCTGTGACGTTCGTTCTTTGACTGCTCTGTTTTTGTTCACCTCACCACTTTTCTCACAGTATTTTGAGAAGGTGATGGGGATAGTAGTGGAGCGTCTTTGGAGGCTTCTTGCTCTATTTTCTTCGGTAGCAGAAGGGTTGTGTTGTCCTTGGTTGACTCGTCTTTTACGGTAGCAGAAGAAGTCTATTGTTGTCTTCTTACTCGTCCACGGACTCTACATCGTCACTGTCGCTGTTGTTGTTCCTGTTGCCAACTTTCTTTGGCTCCTCGTCCAGGTCGACGATGACACACTCACGTTCCTCATCCCAGTCGGGATAATAGCGCATGCTCAGCTCATCATCGAACTGGTCCTTGATGCTGAACTGTCGCACTAGCTCTCTGATTGCCATCTCAGAGACGCTGTTCTTATCCTCCAGATCAATCTCTTTGATCTTTACTCCAGGGCGCTCCGCTCTCAGCTTGTTGGTCTCTTCCTCCGTGAGCGTCTTCAGATAGAGCTCGTTCTCGCTCTCGTTGTAGAGGATAGTATAGGCGTAGTAGCCCCTGAGGTGACGCTGGGAGAGGTGGGAGTTAGGGGATATCCTCTCGCCCTTTGGACTGAATCTAACGTAGCTTGAGCCTTTGAGTCCAAGGGACACGTCATCATCGAAGCCACTGAGAACGTCCTCGTCTTCGTTGTCTTCACGATCTTCTGCTGTCTCTTCGCTCCCTGACTCGTTGTCCACTGGTGTCTCTTCGCTCCCTGACTCGTTGTCCACTGGCGTCTCTTCGCTCCGTGTTTCATCGGATTCGCTGAGTTCTTCCATCTCTTGATCGTCCAATTCTTCTTGTTCTACGTCTTCTGATTCACTCATGCGATCTCTCCACTGCTACATTCATCGGCAACTCTCAAAATATTTCTAGTGTCTCTCACGACAATCTCCCCTGATGCATAGCATCATCGCCCTCGTCGCTATCGGGACACTCAACGATTGGTCTCTTGGGCGAGGTGACTATTTCTCCGGAGCATTCGGAAAACGACACGAATCGTGGACAGACACCAGAACCCATTATCGTGCGTTACTCGCGCGTACATCTTCCTCACGCTTCAGTCGACTCCGAATGGCTATTTCGACTCTGTTGGTCGTGCTGTGGTATTTCTCACACTCATCGGCGCTCTCACGACACGCCCCTTCCATCACACGCGGAGAGCCTCTTGTTGTGTTGCAGTGACGACCTTGAAAGCCCTCAACGGGTTCGCGGTCGCTGAGTGGCATATCTGCTCGGTCAACCGCCCGCACTCGCAGATAGCGGCCACTCAGGCGACTCTCCGATGGCGCGAACCCGTCTCGCCCTTTCAGTCCACCAGGTGTTCATTGCCCAGCTTCGCTGTTACTGCCGTACTCCAACTGTCACGCACACGCTTCTCTATCATCACTCTCGACTACTACAACAGTCGACCTCCGTCGTGTCGGTCTCTCCATCACAGCATCGTCATCGTCGTCGTTATCTCCATCGGCGTCCTCCCTCTGGGTCGGTCGTCCGCCTCTCTTGACGCACAGCATCAGCATCACACCACGTCCTTACGATTTTCAGCTCGCATCTCCGTGACTCGTCGTCGGCGTCCTCCCTCGAGGTCGGTCGTCCGTCACTCTTCCTCACAGAACCGCTTGTCGTCCTCCTCCTCGGGGTCGTCGGCCTCGATATCGCACAGCACCGCTGATCGTCTCTCTCCTCGCGGTCGTTCGACTCGCTACTGCACAACACCGCTGGTCGGCCTCCTCCACGCGGTCGTTGGCCTCTCACCGCTCAGCATCAGAATCACGCCGCATTTCTCCGATTTCCAGATCGCATCCTACCACTCGCCGTTGGCGAGCTTTCGCAAACGAACACGATCCGCGCATCCCTCGCGCGCTGTGCGCGCCAGATGAACTGGCGCTGGTCCGCCTTCGGCGCAACTTCATCATCACATACCCAACTGCACCCACACATGAGGAGCAGCAAGCTGCGCCGGGGTCGCCTCCGGGCGGTCCACCCCGAGCACTGCACGAGAGCCACCGGTTCCGACCGCGCTTATCAATCGAGGCTCTCCGGTGCTGTCCTCCGAGCCTCTGTGGGGTGAACCGTCTGTGGTGCTGTCCTCGACGGATGCTTATGCGGGCGGCCTGCGGTGCTGTGCTCGTTGCCCTGGTGCTCGCTTGCCTGCGGGCGTGTCCTCGACGGCGCTCGGGGCTCTGGCGCTCCAAGCCCGGTCGGTTTCCACATTGCGCTCGCCGAGCGCTCATTTTCTGTAGCGGTCCACCCGATGACACGGACCTCCTTCCATTCGGTCGCTCCTGCACTCCTCGCTGCGGTGCTGTCCTCGCTCCGGGGTTACCACGACATTCCTTGCTCTGTTGAACCCCGGTTCCCTCTGCGAATTTGATCGCTGATTTCAGGGGATTTGGACGCCTTCTGGCGATATGGGTAGATTACGGAACCTCACAGAGAGCATTCACGAACTCGCTACGGAACACGTTGAGGACGTTGCGACGGCCCTCCCGCGTGCCGGGCTTTCACCCGTCTGTCGCCTTTCCTACGACACTCGGATGCTTGTTGCTAACCGCAAATAGGATTGCCCCCGCCCCCCTATTGTTGAGTCTGTCACGGTTGTCACGTGAGTCATGCTATTCACGTTACTCATGGGTAGCTCAAATCGGTATTTCTGAGACATCGACTGATGTGAAGAAATCACTCAGCGAATAGCTCTTTCACAATGGGTGGGGCCTTGGAAAAACGGCTTCTCTGTGAGTGCGAGCGGATACCCACCTAGACGCTTATCGGCGAAGAAGATTCAGGATGTCGTGGACGATCTCTACTGAAGCATATTGCTGTAGAGATCGAAGCAGAGTTTCAACGGAGGCTACACGCGGGCGCACGCGATGACGGGAACAGGAAGACGTTCCGTGTCGTCGGCGTCCGCAACCGGTCGCACGCCCCGCTTCTGGTTTACAAATTGGGTGGGTTTCTCGGATACTCTCCGCCACTGCTGTTAGAGCGACTGATCGAAGAGGCACAGAAGATTCACCAGCAACGAACAATCTTCCGTGATGACGAGAGACGGAGTCTCTCGAACCACTTGACCTCGAGGCGATTCACTGGGTAGAGACGTCGTGATGACGTTCGATGACCTCAGCAAACCCGACATTCTCTTGCACTTGTTGAAGACGGACGGTCACTCGGTCACCGATGTCTGTCTCCGGGACGATCAGGACATAGCCGCGTTCGACTTTCGCAATCCCATCGCCTTGGTCACCGAGGCTTTCAATCTCAACCTCACGTGTCTCTCCCTCCGACACAGGTAGGTCGTGTGTTCGTTCACCGTGCTGGCGAGCAGACGTGGGGTCAGCTGACTCGCCCGGTGACGGTTCACTGGTTGCTGGGGGAGCATCGGCTATGGAAGACAAAAGCGCCACCCGGTATATTTCTCCACGCTGGATGTTCCCGCGTTCGACCTCGCGCTTCGGCACTTCAATCGTATATGTGTCGTCCTCCTCAGTCATAGTGGCCGAATACAAACACAGTAAGTCGTTGGAGATATGCATGACTGATTCCAGCGTTGCCATGGCTGATGAATAGATGTTCCGCTCTGATCAGCGTCTGTTCCTCATCTACTGGGCAGGGACTGTCATAGAACGGGTCGCACATCACTTCCTGCCAGTCTTTATGAGTAATGAAGCACTCAAGGTCATCCTCAAAACTGTGCTAGATGTCACCAACAACTCTCTACTCATGAGCGATTTTCAAAAACTACCCCGAAAGTGGGGCAATTGATGACGGGGTAGGGGGTGTCCTCATGTTGGCAAGCGAGGACGCCTAGACATCCATTCGCATATTATTTATAATTTAATACTAGGTAATCGTCTTTAGCTAACGCTCCAATCGGAAGACAGCGGCGTAATAGATCCAGATTCAGATTCCGGACGGGCGAAACCCATCTTGCCGTCTGATATGAACAGCTGTTACACCGATTCAGTACTCTGCCAGAGCAGCCTTCACACGGCTTGTCCAGCGTAGCTAAAGACGAATGCACCCGGCTTCTAAGTCACGCAGTTGAGCGCACGTCACCGCGAAATCGCCCACCTACTCTCTACCAACAATCGCTTACCCAAGAGAAGTAGTACTAACTACTCGAAGAGTTCGTCACCGCGTTCTTTCACCCGCCGAGTTCGTTCTTCACTGTAGGATTCGTGGGTCGTCTCGATACTCTTGTGCCGGAGAGCGTCCTGGGCGAGCTCTGCCTGTTCTTGGTAGAGCGTGTCGCCAAGCCCACGACGTGCGCCGTGGGGTTTGAGTGGCTTGGCAAACTCGTACTGTGAGTCTGCGCAAAGACGTTTCACAATTCGGCGGACGCCGTCGGTACCGAGTGACGGAGGACACAGCTCGTGTTCTCGAAGATCAGCCCAGACGGTGTCTGGTGATGTCTCGACATCGGTCGGTAGTTCTCCATAGAGTGTGGGGAGATGCATTGTCGGCAGCACGGGCCAGTCATCGCCCACGGGATTGAGCAGTTGCCTCCAGCGCCGGAGTGGTTCAATCGCTGGTTCGAACAGGGGTGCTTCCTCCCACTCGCGGCTTTTCCCGTACACGGATATGATGCCGTCGTCGAGATTCAGATCTCTCCAGCGGAGGCCATTGCGTTTCTCATCGTCGTTGACGGCAGCAATCTCTGCACCGCGGCACCCGCTGTAAGCCAGCAGATAGACGAGCGCGCGGTCACGGTAGGCTTGCCGACGGGCCTGTTCATCGGGATTGTCGAGTGCAACGTCGACGAGCTGGTCTGTGGTTGCACAGATAGCCTCCCGTTCTCGGTCACTCCAGAACTGGCGGTCTGGGTCGGTCGAGACTTCGGGAAGTGGTTCGGTGGCTGTCTCTGTTCTGGCTGGGTTGCGGTCGAGGTACTGATCGCGGACAGCCCATCCAAGCCAGGCAGCGACGTAGTCGTAGTACTGCGTGACGGTGCTGCCAGCGTTGATATTCGACTTTTCGTTATCCATGCACTCTCGCAGTGCACGGGCAAACTGGCGAAGGTCTTGACTGGTGATCTCTTCGACTCTGTTCACATCATGTTCTCGTCGCAGCCACTCAGCACAGAGTCGTAGCACGTGTGCGTTGTTGCGCTTGTACTTTCCCGAATCGAGATCGGCGAGTCGGTCCTGGATCGCCTTTTCGAGACCGTCATTTCGGGGAGGAGCGTCGATCTGAGCGAGATGGACCATTCGTGTTTCTCTGAAGGCTGTATCGTACTAATAACCACTCGCTTCTCAAAGTACGAGTGGTCGAAGGTTGTGGAGCGTCGTCGAGACTATTATTTCGACACTCACTGGAAATCGTTGGCCGTGACCGTCTCGAGATATTCGACGCTTGCATACCGAAATTCGATACGGTCGTTGAAGCCATGTCGAGGGAGAAGTGTCTCTGCTGCTTTTCCCGCTGGCTTGTCTGTGGTCAAGAGAACGACGTGGTCTGCTTCTCGGGTGTCGAGTAGTTGGGCAGCAAGCCCAACTAGCGCGGTATCGGCTTTCTCGATCAGATCTTCGTCACGATTGGTCTCGTTGGCGATAAATCGGCGTGTCTGGTCCATTACTGTCGAAATGAGTGGATTCGTGTAATCGAGTTCGTTGGCGACGACGATCCAGCCTTCTTTGAGCCCTTCGGGATACGGAATGTTTCCTGATGGATACTCGTCTGCTGCTGGGTTGCCTCCAAGTTCTTCGTAGATTCGCTGTGGGATCTGCAACGAGGCGTCTGCCTGTTGGAGTGCGCGACGAAGCCGCTGAAACTTGTCGTTGTCTGGACCGCCACACCGGATGAAGACACCGGTATCAGCGATATACCCGGTCGTCATGCAGTTGTGTCGGCGTACTCAGTAGCGATTGGTTCCAGTGCTTGGAGGATGATCTCGGCTTCAAGCGGCGAGAGGTCGAGTTCCCGGGCCGCAATCCGATGGTTGACTGTGCCATCAACGTACTCGTAGGCGTAGTTGAGGGCGACAGCGAGTCCGTCGAGGCCATGGCGCTCGATGTAGACGTCGATATCTTCGTCCTCATCTCGGCGAGCAACGGCGGCAATGAGGGCTGGTGTGATTGTCTGGGTTTCACCATTGGTAGAGAGGGTGAGTGCAATCGACTCAGCATCGTACTTGTAGGGGCGCTGCTCAGTGGTTTTTTCTACTAGGCCAACTCTTTCGAGGTTCTGTACGTAGTCGTAGGCGGTCCCCTGTGGAATCTCAAGGTCGTCAATGATCTCGGACACAGTGACGGGGCCGTGTTGCAAGACGTGGGCGTACAGACGAGCGAGTACCGGCGTTTCGAGGAGGTCAGCGACCGTTTGGAGTTGCTGAATCGGTGGTTGACCCGACCGAGAGGGTGAATGCGCCATCTGACTTATGGATTATAGATAATTCGTAATAAGGCTTCTGGCGTTGACGTGGACGTTGAAATAACAGCGGCAGCTTCTGAGAAACATCCTTGACTCCTGCTCTTCCCGGGGAGTAGCGTCGAGCTGAGCGAGATGGACCATTCGTGCTTCCCCGAGGGCAGGCTGATACTCATAACCACTTTGTCTTACTATTCTAAGCACGTGTGGCTACACACACCGCATTTCCCGAGAAAACCGCAAGACTGCAGTCGGATTAGACAATCATATATCACATGACGATATATCTTCTTACCGCAAATTCTGACCTTATAAAAGCAACAGAAATATCTCAGAACGACGGTGGAGCTGTGAATTAATGAAGAGGCACAGGCCGCGAAACGGTTAACGGGAGGCGTAAGAAAGCCAGAGACGTGACTGACAATCTCGCCTATCCCTCTGTCGAGCTCATCCTCGATCTCCACGAACAGATCGTGGCAGAAGGCGACACCACAGAACCAGGAGTTCGGTCAGAGGACGCGATTGCCTCCGCATTGCAGTATATCGCGGAGAGGTTCTTCGGGGAGGTGCCCGAGACGATTCATAATAAAGCGGTTCACCTGATGCGGCTTCTCGTTGCAGAGCATCCGTTCGTCGACGGGAACAAGCGAACAGCACTCCGAACAGTCGTCGTTTTCTACATGATGAACGGGTACATATTCGACTACGGCGATGAAATTCGGGCTCTCTTACACCGATTTGCAACCGACGAAGCCGCGGTCGACACAGAGACCGCAGTCATCTATTTCCGAGCGTGTGCTCGTCGCAACTCATAAAGGGTCACACAGAGTATATTCACCAGAACAATGGCGTCCAGCCCCGATTCCTCGACGGCGGTCGATGATGACGTCCGCCAGCTCTACGAGCGGTATCAGGCGGCGGAGAGCGACGAAGAGCGTCGGGAGATTGCCCTCCAGATGGGGAAACTCGACGGACGCCGGCACGCGGAAATTTACGCGGCACTTGAAGACGAGTGAGCCGTCCTGTTTTGGAAGGTATCATCGCCAGTCATCTCAGGAGTCCGACCAACGATCTTACGCACGCCCATGATTGACAGATCCAGGATGTCATAGAATGAGTCTCGGCTTGAATATGAGCTCCCCACCGATCACTACAGATGGGCTACTGGTCGTCGAGTAGTTCGTAGAAGGTCCTCGGTTCGACAATACCGATGCCACGGAATGAGTCCAACGAGAGCAAATGTCCATCGCCAGAAACGAGATAGTCAACATCGCCAGCGACTGCTGCTTCGAGGAACTTGTCGTCGTCCGGGTCATCTTCAACGGCTGTGATGTCCTCCTGTGGGGCAACAAACTCGGCAAAATAGCGAAGCGTTTCGACTTCTTCTTGCACTTCGTCTTCGTCCATGTGGAAGCGTTCTGGATACTTGAGAAGCGTTTCACGGAACTCAGTGAGTGTCTCTACGGAGACAACGATCTGGTACTCATGCTCGAGCCCCCTGACAAGTAGCTTGTGCGGGACGCCGGTCGCAATAACGCCCGAAATGAGAACGTTCGTATCCAGGACTGCCTTCATTCATTATCGCCCCGTGCCTCGTGGACGAGTCGGGACACGTCCTCAGGAGAGACATCAACTGTGTCTGCGCGCTCTTTGACTCGCTGCTGAAATTCTTCGACCGACGGAAGATCGACTTTCTTCAACACGAGTCCGTAGTCTGTCGGCACGACCATGAGTTTCGTTCCCTGCTCCAGCCCAAACTGCTCTCGGAGGCTGCTCGGAATCGTGATTTGCCCTTTCGAAGTAACTGTGGTCACCTCGGGTTCATCGGATGCCATACTCTGTAAGATTTCCTTACGAACGTTCTTGAATCTACCGGCCAATGCACAGCTCGACTGACCGGGTGAGACTGATTCTATGACACGCTGTCGGATCAGTCCATCTCGCTTTCTCAAATACCCACCATTTCCGCTGAAGAATCGACAGACAGCAGATCGTTCAATACTCGAAATGGGGTTGATGAAACAGAGGTTGGTCGCTGACGCACTGCTGAAGCACGCTACGCATTCAGTTCCTCACGAGCGGTCTCGTCGCCAGCGTATACCCACTCACCGTGACCAGCCTTCTCAACGCCCGGGACATCGTCGAAATCTCGCTGGACCGACTGCCACAGCGAGTTCGCGTCGGTATACTCCTCGCTGTGGCGCTCATACACGTACTCACGCAGGTCAGCGGTCTGTGCCCTCTCTACCTCCCGCAACCGCTCGAAGGCCGTCAGCATCGCCGTCTGCCCGGTCTCAGTCCGTGGTCGCTGATCGGCAAGATATGCTTTGATCTCGGCAAGAAACTCATCTGGTTCGGTGTCCGACGTGTCATCTTCCATCGAGACATCAAGATCACGGTGGTCAGCGGATGTTTCCGCGAGCTCGTCGCCAACCGCTTCTTCCCGGGTCTGTTCGAGCGCATCAACGCGCTGTTCGAGATCCTCTAATCGACTGAGTACATCACCAGTCTGCACCAGGTCGGTGTCGATCTCTCGGGCAGTCGCAACCGCATCCCGAATCACCTTCGCCTTGGAGACACCACGCTCCGCCGCCCGAGACTCCACCCACCCTGCCAGTTCATCGTCAAACGAGATTGAATACCGCTGCATCAGTGTTCACCAGCCTGCTGTTCACCGCTCTGGTGTAAAAAGATGTAGGCCACCATCCAATATAGCGGTAGTACCACTCACATACACTGAAAGCGGCTAATGGGTCCTCAGTCCTGATCTGATAAATTCCCGCTACAGACCGTTTATCGGTCGCATGTAGCAGTTCAACGGTGAAGCAGCACTAGTCAGCAAACGGTGGTCGTATCGTAAGCCGACATACTAGCAGAAGAGATTCCCAGGCAGTAAGAATTGTATAACTATTAAAATACCATACTATTCTAAATATAGGTATGGCAAGCACTCAAACGGGTTCCACGGCTGGCGAAGACTTCTCACAACAAATATTTGGTGGCAAACAACTCCCCGAGGATGAACTGTGGGCCGTTCTCACGAATAATCTCAAGCAGGTTATGGAATCGACGGGCGCAGCGATGCGAATTCTTGATCTTGATTTCAATGTTGTCGTCGAGAACGAGCAAATGAAACAGATGGGTGGTGTTGACGCTGAAAACAGCGAACTCGTCAACTGCTACGATCAGCTCTGTAGTCCAGAAGTCTGTGGAACCGGGAACTGTACGCTCAAACAGATTGTTGATGAGAATAAAAATGAAATACGTGTTGAAGTTGAAAAAGAGAGTTATGATGGCCGTGTCATCCCAACAGAATTAGTCGTACGCCCGATTCAAGACATGGACGGTAACGTTGTCGCTATCAGTGAGACATTTCGGGACATCTCTGACCGCAAGGAGGCAACTGGAAGTATTAAGACTGCTGTCGATGAATTAAACCAATCTTCGGAGCAAGTTGCCGAAAACTCGCAGACTATTAGCTCATCTGTAGCCGACCAGCGCGATGCCGTCACTGAGGTTTCCCAGGAGGTTAGCTCTCTTAGTGCCACTGTTGAAGAGATCGCGGCTACGGCCACCGAGGTGGAGAACGTCAGTGAGCGCGCTCGTGAGAGCGCCGAAACCGGTGAAACAGAGGCTAATGAGACAATAGAAATTATGGAGGACGTGGAGACGGCTGCTGCTACCGTCACTGAGGACATACGCGAACTCAACGACAGTATACAGCAAATCGACGAACTTGTCGAGGTTATCAACGATATCGCAGACCAGACGAATATGCTGGCACTAAACGCCTCCATTGAGGCGGCACGCGCCGGTGAGGCTGGTGAGGGCTTTGCAGTTGTTGCCGAAGAGGTCAAAAGTCTCGCTGAGGAATCCCAGCAACGCGCCTCGGAAATTGAGGATATCGTGGCCAATGTGCGCGAAGACACCGCTGATACCGTTACTAGTCTGGAGGAGACCAACGACGTAGTCCAAGAGGGTGCGGAGAAAGTCCGTAGCTCTGGCGAGACGTTCAAAGATATTGCAGCGGTGGTCGAAGATGTCTCCGATGGAGTACAGGAAGTTGCAGACGCGACTGACGATCAAGCCGCAAGTACCGAAGAGATTGCAAGTATGATTGACCAGACGGCTGACGACTTTGAGCATGTTGCCGAGATGGCTCAGTCAATCGCTGCTGCAAACGAGCAACAGACAGCAAAAATAGAAGAAATTAGCGAGGAGGTCACTGCAATGGATGCTCTGGATATCCAGAGCGAACTCTAGTTTCATTGATGATCAAACAAATACGCAGTGGGACAATCTGGTTTACCGCGAGCCCATACTCTCTCGGTATGACGCAGTGAAGTAATCTGAAAGAAAGACCAGAGAAGACTGAGATTCGTACTGGTATGCAAGATAGAGGGCGCGAGTCTTGCACGACGATCTCCTCAAATAGCGGGTGAAGAGAATCGTTCGATACAGAACATAAGTACACTACAGCGTCTGTTCTTATGATGGCTGTTGCCACTGAGACAGCGAGAGGCGGCGACAGCCACCCCAGAGACACTCCCGAGAGTCCGACGCCCACCAGCGGGACCTCACGCTGCCTCAAATAGCAACAACGACCAGCCGAGCAGCCGGGCTCAGTCGTACCCAAGCAAAGCGAGTCACACAGCGGGACCAGCGCGGAAGCCCACGAGTTCACTCCTGTCTCTTACCCACAAATCGAGTCGCTGTTGAGATCGATGAACCCGGCTAAAATTCTGATATCTACAGATGTAACACCCTTCTGCGACGATTTTGCCGATCTCGCTTACCCCTAGTCAGTAACCCCTCACCACCAATATCATCGCCCGAACCGTCCCTCACCTCGATATTCCGATTACATATCGGGTTCAACAGCACCAGAAACGTCTGTTCGGGGCTCGGTGAACTTGTGGGTAAGAGACAGGAGTTCACTCGTGGGAGGAAGCGCGTAAGCTTGATTGGACTCCGAGACAGACTCAATAGTACGTCCCCCAGGCCCAGAAGCGGCCGGTGGAACGGGCTGTCCGTCAGCCAGCCCGGGAGTCAGGGGACAACGAACGAGTCCCTCCGACTCCCAACTCGACAGCCACCTGAGAAAGCCCCCTGTTAGAAAGCAGGAGGCGTGGGGCTTTCGAGTCGGGTGCGCGAAACGTGGGAGTCCCACTGACAAGCCAACGACCAGTCGTTGGTAGCTGACAACATCCCAGTGCCACCCACGAACACGGCAAAGAGCGCAAAGAAGACAATATCGACACTGACCGGCAGAACAGTCATATCAGGGAACAGACCACTGGTGTCAGCCACGACAGCCCACGCGACAACGACAACAGGCTCGCGCAAGCAAAGCTCGGCTGGTTACTGATTTTCGACTATCTGGGATGGGTCAAGTGGTGTCGTGAGTGTGACTCGACTCCCCGGGACATCACTGGTCTCGATCTCAAGCGTTCCGCCGAGTCCTGTTACAATCCACCTGACAATCCAGAGACCAACTCCAGTCAAATGCTGAAGATCCGTTTCCCGGCCTTGTTGGAGTGTTTCACTGATTGATTTTGGAATACCAGGTCCGTTATCTGCGATAGTAATCCCAACCCGTTCTGTTTCCGTAGCAACCTGTACCTGCACAGTCACCGACGGCGCTCCATTTTCGCTGTGTCTGAGTGCGTTTTCAAGGAGTTCTCTAAGCGCAGGCTTAAGCTGCTCTGCCACATAGACGGGTTCTTCGGACAGATTTTTGAACGTTATCGTGGCATCTAACGCTTCTTCATCGACCGAGGTTACGACATCCTCGTAGAGTTCGCTCACAGGAACGGTGTCGAATGGCGATGAGAGTTGTTCAAGTATCTTCCTGCCAGCCCGTATTTTCTCACTCAGTGATTCGAGCTTCTCTGCCTGTTCAATGATTTTCTGGACATGAGATTGCTGTATGTCCTCACTCTGTGAGTGCTGCAGTTGCTGTGCATGTACGTATATGATGTTGAGATAGTTCCGTAAGTTGTGTCGGAGGATTCGAGACATCACACTGATGTGTTCTTTTCGTAACTTTTCGTCGGTAATTTCGTTTTGGACTGAGACGAACCCGAGTGTGGAACCCTCGTGGGTCACCGGCGCAATCGTCTGGTGGGCTCTATACTGTGTGCCTGACTTGCGCTGGTCGATAATGGTCCCTTCCCATACCTGGCCGTCAGTAATCGTTTCCCACAGGTCGTGATAGAACTCGTCGCCGTGTTCGCCCGACTGAATGATACTTGGGCTTTCACCCCGGACTTCGTCACGGGAGTACTCAGTTAGGTCTTCGAAGGCCGGATTCACGTATTTGATGATCCCCTCAGTGTCGGTAAAGCAGACTGCGTGTCCCGTTTGCTCAATCGCCTCTTTGAATCGGGTGAGTTCCCGTTCGCGTTCTTGACGCTCGGTTATGTCACGACCAATGCCGACGAGACCGGCAACCTCGCCATGTCCATCGTAATACGGTGCGCCAGAGAACTCGTAGGGAATGCTCGTGCCACTACTCGTGAGAAGATGCCCGTCGGTTCGTTCGTCGGACCCGTTGTGGAGCACTTTCGAGACCACGTGTTTGATTTGGGTACGCTCATCAGGTGGGAAAAAATCCCACGGGTGCATGTCGGCCAGTTCATCAGAGTCGTACCCGGTCACCTCGGGCAAGCGGTCGTTGTACTCGACAAGAGTACCTTCCGTATCGAAGACGTAGAAGACATCCTCAAGCGCGTCGAAGGTACTCTGAATGAAGGCCTGTTGATTTCGAACCGTCTGTCTGTGCCGCTCCTGGTCAGTAACGTCGTCAATAGTCACAACAACACTGTCAACCCTCTCACCGCGATGCTCAAGAGGATACGACTGAATGTGATACCAACGCTCGTTGCCCTCCTGCGTTGTGATTTGGATGGTTCGGTTAACAGTGTCACCTGCAAGGACGCTGTCAAGCACTGGCTGGAGCTTCTCTTTTCGCTCAGTCGAAAGAACATCCTCGACTGTAAGTCCCGCTACGGACTGGTCGCTAATATCATGTGTTTGTCGGAATTTCTCATTAGCGAATAAGAACGTTCTATCCGTTTTCAGCGCCGCCATCATCCCAGGTGCCTGTTCAACGAGGCGTTTGTAGCGCTTTAACCGCTGTTGGTGACGCTTACGGGCTTGGATTTCTCGAACGGTAGCCACAAGACGCTCTTCGTCATCAAGGAACGAGAGGTGAATCTCAACGGGTAAAATCTCCTGGGTCTTTGTTTCTATGTGCCATTCAAACGTGACTGAACCTTCGATTCGCGCTTGATGAATCAATTCCTCTGGAGAGTCGGTTTCCTCTGGTGGAGGGCCAGCATTAATCTTCCCGACATTCGTCCCAATCAACGCCTGCCGCTCGTACTCGACCATTTCACAAAAAGCGTCATTTACCCGTTCTATGGTCCACGTCTCTGCGTCACGAACAACCACACCATCCGCAATACTGTTTAGGATCGTTGATGAATCACTTGACTGGGTAATCATATAGATAGCACAAGCAACATACGTATAAGAGATTATTCGATTCTCAAAAAATAATAACGGCTCTATTGAATCCGCGAATTTCTGGAGGCCTCATGCTTCTATTGCCTGTTCTATATTGTAGACGCCAGAAATGAGGGCTATTTCGCGAAACTGCCGGAACCAGTCACGCGCTCGCACGGAGTTACCGTACGAGCGCTTGATCGACGAGTTCGCAGTTTCGGTGAGCGACCGCTGGTGGTACCGATCATCTTCAATGCGCGCATTATGTGCGTGATCATACGAGGCGAACTCACGGTGTTTGATCAGCGGACGGACACCTCTTGCCAGGAGTGCCTCTCGGAAACTCATATCGTCGTAGCCCTTGTCGGCGGCGAGACTCCGAAGGTCGTCCGCGTTCCGCAGGACGACCTTCGGGCCAATCCGCATCCCTGACGGCCATTTCGTGCTGCAGTGGAGATCAAGAATTGCACCTTCAGCGGTGTCAATGAGGAAAGTAACCTGGATAGTTTGGACGGATCGATCACACCGATGAAGATAATGAGACGATGCTTGCCAGCGTTTGAAATACGTGGCGTCGATAGCGCCGTGACGGTTCTGCGGGAGTAGCTCCGCTGTCTGGCGGAGCAACTGCCGCCAGACGCTCATCGGTGCTCGCTTGAACGACTTGCAGATCGTCGAATAGTGCGGAAACGAACCGCGTTCGAGGCTCAACAGAGCCCGCACGCGGTCCATTTCTTCGGCCCAGTCAACGACCTGCTCAAACGTGGCGTCCATGTGAATCCGCATGTAATGGAAGACAGCGTGCTTCCAGCCGGCAAACCCGTTGCCGGCTGGGTCACTGAGTTGGAGTGCTGCGGCATCGCTGAGTTTTTGAGCAATCGAAGCCACTTGTTTCACGAAGCGGAAGAGGACTTTGGGCACAAGAGTACTCTCCCGCTTCAACACGGTTATTCTGACGACTTATCTCGCTCCCGTCTGCGGATTCAATAGAGCCGTCTGTGACAAATACCTCAGCTATTCAGAGTGAAAGTGAAACTGTGAGAAATCCAGCCCTGCAAGAGAACAGTGGTTTGTCACACAATGGTGTCCGCTCGACCCCCGCCTGTTCGTTCCTCGGTTCCGACAGATGTCGGAACACTCGTCACTCACGGGAAGACGGGGGTATGCGCTCGTATCTCTATCAAAGTTCATCGACCGGAATCGACCCGATATCTACCATCTTGGTGGCATCAGTATACATCAATCTGATGTATATTGGCAATTTACACCCAATATTACCGAAATCACATATATAGTAAACTGTCGAAATAGGTCTATTTACACTTTCACTCTGGCAGGCTCAATTTTAATTCCTATCCCAACAGACTGTTTGGTATGGGGACACTCACACCAGTCGCGTTCGATATCGAAACATCAGGGCTTGATCGTGGCGCTGTGATTACCGTCGCCGGATTCACCGACGATCTCGGCAGTTGGATGGTCCTGAACACCGGTGGTCGCAACGCCGATCAAGATCACCTTCTCGACGAACTTCGGCAGTGTGTCGAGAATCCAGTCGGCCTCCGCGTCGTCGAGGATGAAGCGGCGCTGCTCGAAGCCGTCGACGGGTACGTTGACGAGCGACTCGGCGAAGACGAGTATCTGACCGCTTACAACGGCGAGACCTGGAACGGTGGCTTCGACCTGCCGTTCCTGCGCTCAGCGTGTCACCGCAATAACGTCGCATGGCCGTTTGACGACGTTGCCTACGCGGACACGATGGAAGCCATTCAGCGGTTCGACACGGGCGACACGGGCGATCTCGTCGGCGTCTACGACCGACTAATTGGCGACGAGAGTTGCGATCCCTTCGACGACTCGAAACGTGCCGTCGAAACCTGGGAACACGGAGACTGGCTCCCGCTGCTGAAGCACAATCTGGCCGACATCGAACGCACGCGAGAACTCACCAGCCTTGCCAGTGAGTACGTCCCTAAGTCCGACTTCTCGATGAAGAATCTCGCACCACCACAGAGTTGAGCAGACACGCTCAGACCGGGTCGGGACTGCCGGTGTCGAGGACTAAATCCTGCCCATTCTGCGGGTGTAGCGGAGGACTCTGCGAACAGAGCCACGGCAGTCCCACAAAGTACGTTCTCAGGAAACAGCGGAAACGGTGGGGTGTGTGAAAACGGACATACCATTCACAGCCTGCCGTGTTCGGCATTCACGAAGTCCGAGTTACAAATCGATAACGGGGAGTTTCACTCGGGACTCGGGGTGGTGAAATATATAGCGTGTGATAGAACCCATCGCACGGTCTGCCTATCTACTTCTTGTCAAGAGTCGCGTGCAAGATGGAACGCTGTCTCTTACCCACAAATCGAGTCGCTGTCGAGATCGATGAATCCGACTGAAGATCCCGATACCTACAGATATAACCCCCTTCTGGAACGATTTTGCCGACCTCGTTTACCCGCATTCAGTAATCGCCTACCAGTGGTACCACTGCCCGAATCGCTCCTCACCGCGCTTTTCCGAGTACAAATCGGGTCCAACAGCGGCTGAAACGTCTGGTCGGGGCTCGGTGAACTTATGGGTAAGAGACAGAGATGGAACGCGCATATCGGTCAACAATCCTCGGACAGCAGACTGGTGAATAGTCAGACTCAACACTAGACGAACTCCTTTGTGCCGGGCCTGTATCCTGTCGAATATTACTCCTGGTTAAGCTCTGCCTCGATAACCTCCAACGACTCAGCAGTCTGTGTCATGATTTGGGCGTAAGCGTCCCGATAATCGCGCACAGGCCGCTGAAGACCTGCTGCCTCAATCGCTCGCTCCCATTTACTAGTTCCTCTGTGTGCACCGTGCTGACGTAGTCCGTAGACGGCATTCAACGGGTCAAGAAGCTCTCCGGCTTCGTTATCATTGAAGAGATAGGCTGCCAGTTCATAAAGTGCCGACTTCGTGCCATTCACCTCATTAGCACGATTCTCAGGCAGGTAGTCCTTGATATCCTCCAGATGAGCTTCCATCCGCTCAAACAGTACTTTGTTCAGAGCGACCATCGAATCGACTAATTGGTCCTGGTCGTTGCGAGCCGGCATAATTACTGCCTCTACTTCGTCCGCAGAGATCGAAGCCGAGATGGAAGAGATTGTCGAGGCGGACTACGAGCTCCGCAGGGAGGAACGCTCCCGCGAGGAGGCGTTCGAGACCTACGACGACAACCCCTATAAGCAGGACATCCTCGACGCGGAAGCGGCTGGCGAGGAGACCGTCTCCTTCTACGTTCAGGACGACTGGGAGGACCTCTGTCAGGGCCCACACGTCGACTCGACAGGAGACATCGGCGCGATTACGCTGCTAGAGATGTCTGCGGCCTACTGGCGTGGCGACGAGGAAAACGACCAGCTCACCCGCGTCTACGGCAGCGCCTTCGAGAGCGAGGACGACCTGGAGGCCTTTATCCAGCGCCGCGAGGAGGCAAAAGAGCGCGACCACCGAAAAATCGGCCGCGAGATGGACCTCTTCTCGGTGCCCGAACACTCGCCGGGCTGTGTCCACTTCCACCCCAACGGGATGGAGATTCGCCGCGAGCTGGAGGAGTACATCCGGACGAAAAACGACGACCTCGGCTACGACGAGGTCTGGACGCCGGAACTGAACAAGGCGGAGCTCTGGAAGCCGACGGGCCACTACGACAACTTCAAAGAGAACGGCGAGATGTTCGCCTGGGAACAGGACGAGACCGAGTACGGCCTCAAGCCGATGAACTGCGCGAACCACGCCCACGTCTACCAGGAGGGGCAGTACTCCTACCGCGACCTTCCGGTGCGGTTCTCCGAGTTCGGCACCTGCTACCGGAACGAACAGTCCGGCGAACTCTCCGGGCTGCTCCGGGTTCGTGGATTCACGCAGGACGACGGCCACGCGTTCATCCGACGCGACCAGATCGAGGAAGAAATCACCCAGACCCTCTCGAGCATCGAAGACATCTACGACCAGTTCGGCATCGAGGTCGCCTACAAACTGGAGACCCAGGGCGACAACGCGGTCGGGAGCGACGACATCTGGGAGGAGGCGACCCAGGGACTGCGTGACTCGCTGGAATCGCTTGGCCTCGATTACGATGTCGAGCACGGCGAAGCCGCCTTCTACGGGCCGAAAATCGCACTCAACGGAATCGACGCACTCGGCCGCGAGTGGACTATCGGCACGGTCCAGCTCGATTTCAACATCCCCGAGCGCCTCGATCTGACTTACGTCGGCAAGGACAACGAGGACCACCGACCGGTGATGGTCCACCGTGCGCTGTTGGGCAGCATCGAGCGGTTCATGGGCGTGATGATAGAGCACTTCAACGGGAACTTCCCGACCTGGCTCGCCCCAGAACAGGTCCGGATTCTCCCCGTCTCGGACGACAACATCGGCTACGCCAAGCGGCTGAAAAACGCCGACCTCGGCGAGTTCCGGGTCGAAATCGAGGACCGCTCCTGGACCGTCGGGAAGAAGATTCAACAGGCCCACGACGACCGCGTTCCGTACATGCTCATCGTCGGCGACAACGAGGAGGAAGCCGACACCGTCTCGGTCCGGGACCGCTTCGAGAACGAGTTGAACGGCGTCGAACTCGAGGCGTTCCGCGAGCATCTCGAAAGCGAAGTCGGCGAGAAACGCGTCGAGCCCAACTTCCTGCAGTAACCGCGACCTACGTTTTCGTCACCCGCAGGCGCGTCCTACCGGTCTGGTCGGCGGTTCCGCGGGCGTCGAGATCAGTAGACGACGAGCGCCAGGTACAGCTGTCCGACGCCGGCGAGGACCATCACGGCACCAGCGAGCTGTTCGAGCCGTCCCGAGTACGCGGCGAACCGGCCCGCCCGCGTGAGCAGGCCCGCGCCAGTCGCGACCGTCACCGAGACCATCAGGACGGCGACGATTCCGGCGTACGCCGCGAGGACGAGGGCGGCGGTGCCGGCGGGGAGCGCGATGGCCCGGGCGATGACCGCGAGAAAGAGCGGGGCGACACAGCCGGCACCGGCGACGGCGTACCCCGCGCCGAAGATGCCGAACCCGGCGACACTGGTCCGTCGCTTGGGCAGCGGGAGCGTGAGCGACGGGGCTGTCCCGGTGACCACCAGGAGGCCGAAGACGACCAGTGCCGCCCCGACCAGCACCTCGAAGACGGTGATGTTCGACAGCGTCGAGTGTCCGACGACGAACGTCAGCCCGGTCAGGACGCCGAATGTCGCGAGCACCCCGAGACCGGCGGCAACCCCCCGGAGCCCGGCACGGCCGATCGAGACGTCGTCGCCGTCGGTCTGGTTGAGATAGAACCCGACGTACCCCGGCAACAGCGGGTACGCACAGGGGGAGAAAAACGTCGCGACTCCCGCCGTGAGCGCGAACGAGAGGTCCGTCAGGAGCGCGGTGTCACTCATCGCTCTCGAGTGCGCGCTCGATACCGTCGACGAGTTCGTCGGCGGTCTTGACGCCCGCGTCGGACCACTGGACGCGACCTGCGGCGTCGATGGCCACGGCGGAGGGGTATCCCCCGGCGAGGTACCGCGCGGCGAGCTCCGCTCGCGGGTCGGTTCCGAGCAACCAGTTCCCGTCGTGTTCTTCCCACCAGTCGACGACCTCCTGTTCGGAGATCGTGTCGCCGACGGGCTCGGTCGTCACCGACATGAAACGAACGCGGTCGCCGACCCGCTCGTTCGCCTCGTACAGTGCCGGCATCTGTTCGACACAGGGCGGACACCACGTCCCGAAGAAGTCGACGAACGTCGCCTGCTCGGTGGAGGGGACGGTCACTTCGCCAGCCTCGCTCCCCGGTGCGTCGATAGTCTCGACGGTCACGCGGTCGCCCTGGCCGTCGCCGTCTCCGGAGTCAGTCGTCTCGAGGTCTCCGTTTGTTGCGGTGTCGTCGAGCGTCGGGAGCCCGTTGAGCGCGACGACGCCAGCGCCGGCCAGCACGCCGACGCTCCCGAGACCGGCGAGCAGTTCGCGTCGACGCATTCAGGCGGTCACCACCGTTTCGAAGTCTTCGACGACGCGCGAGACGTCGACGGTCGCCCCGTCGGGGTAGGCCCGCTCGACCACGCCGTCGGCGTTCGCGAGCAGGATAAGGTTGTAGTGGGGAAAGACGTACTCGAGGCTCTCGTACTCGTCGGCCGGCTGTTTCTCGATGACGAGCCCGAACTGCTCCTCGATGAGGTCAGCCCCTCCCTCGAAGGTCTCCGGCCGGAGGAAGTGCCAGTTGCTCGCGCCGAGGTCGACCCCCTGCTGGGCGGCGTAGGTCTCGAGGACATCCGCGGTGTCGCGCTCGGGGTCGAACGTCAGCGCGAGAAACGCCGCGTCGTCGCCGTATCCGGCCTCCGCGGCCCGCTCCTGGGCGCGCCGGAGCCGGAGGATCAACGCCGGACACATCCCGTCCGGGCAGTTCGTATAAAACAGCGTCAGCAACACGGCCCGCTCGCCCTCGAACTGGTCGGTCGAGACCTCCTCGCCGAGCAGCGGGTCCAGCACCGTCACCGACGGCAGGTCGTCCCCGTGGCTGGGGTGGGCGGCCGCGCTCAGGTCTATCTCCGGTTCGTCAAGTACCGTCCGGTCATCGCCGAACCCCGGGACGACGTTCAGGCAGCCCGCAGCGCCCGCGAGTCCGACCGTCGCGGCTGTGCGCAGGTAGTGGCGGCGTTCCATACCCTACCCGAGCAGGTCAAGGAGTAAATCTCAACCGTGGTTTTTCGGACTCTGAAAATCCCCGATGGGCCGCCGACAGCGACGGTCCCGAAACGATTTAGAACCCGCCGACGGTATCACCGACAATGAGCGATTACACGGGACGATGGTCGCTGCTGGGGCTGGCCGGGGTCACCAGCCTCTGCTGTCTCGGGCTCAGTTCTGCGGCGGTGACCGGCGGCGCGGCCGCCGTCACGGGCGGTGCGGCCGCGAGCGGGGCCGGGGCCGGCCTCGCCCAGGTCGCCGCCACCGCGGTGACCCTCGCGGTCGTCGCGCTGGTCGTCCGCTGGCGACGCTGTTCGGACTGTCCCGCCTAGAGCGGTTACTTCACCAGCGAGACGAGCACGAACAGCATACCGCTGGAGACGATAGCGGCCTGGATGAGGCCGGCAGAGACGATAGAGGTACCAAGCGTCAGGTGGATGAGCCCCTCACAGATTGCGCCCGCGCCGATGAAGACGAACCCGACGGAGACGTACAGCATCGGCTCGCTCTGGTTGCGCCGGTAGCCGTGAAAGGCCAGGTACGCGACCGCGAGGCTCAACGCGAGGGTGACGAACTTCGCGAGAAGCAGCGGCGTCTCTATCATCCGTCACCCCGCATGTCCTCCCACAGCGACGTGAAACTGTCTGCCAGTTCGTCGCGCGTCTCGACCGAGAGCGAGAGCTCCCCGTCCGAAAGGTCGACGTGGAGGCCCTCAAGCGTCGTCTCGAACTTGCTGCGGTGAGTGCCGCCGGGGCCAACGCTCCGGTGCTTCTTAACGAGACCGTGTTCTTCGAGCAGCGCGATCCGCCGGTACACCGTCGTCAGCGACGCGTCGCAGGCGTCGCTGAGGGCTTTCGCAGTCATCGGCCGACGGTCGGCGGCAACGAGGATGTCCCGCGCATACTCGTCTGCCAGCACCTCGAAGAGCTCGCTCGGCCCGGCAGCTCCCTCACCGTTCACGCCTGAGAGTGTGCCCCACGCCGATAAATAACTGCTGATTCGACCGACTGCAGCGGCGCTCATCGCTCGCACGCCACACACGCGCGCCTGCGGCGAGCGAGTATCAGTCCGGCGAGGGCGGCGACAGAGACCACGCCGAGCAGCGGGCGAAGCGGGTCGAAGTACGTCATCAGCGCCGACGAGCTGAACAGCGCGAGCAGGAAGACGTTACAGATCGGACACGCAACCGCAAAGAACCCCCCGACCAGCCCGCCCAGCAGCCAGCGGTCGCCGGCGTCGTCGACCGTCTCCGGGACCGTCGTCGCCACGCGCTGGCCGACGTAGGTACCGGCGAGGAGCGCGGTCAGCGCGAGAAACAGGTAGTCGACCGGCGTCCGAGGGACCATCCGCACGTACAGCGGGTTCGGGATCAGCCCGGTGACGACACCGAACAGCGCGAAGACGCCAAGGCCGGTCGCCCCTCCCCAGGCCGTCGCCCGCAGGTGCGATTCGACGGCCCGGACCAGCCGGGCGGCGCTCATTCGGCCACCCCCTCGACCGTGCAGCGCTCGGGGTGGCCCGCTCGGGCGAGAAAGACCACCAGCAGAGCGAGGCCGGCAGCGCGGACGAGCGCGCCGTCGTACGGGAGCGCGGCGACGCCGCCGGCGAACCCGAGCACGCCGAGGAGGCCGGCTCCACAGCTCGCACAGCCGGAGGCGAGAAATGCCGGGAGCACGCCGGAAAGGTCCGCCATGCTCGCGGGGCCGACGGTGTGGAGCCGGGCGACGGCGTTGACTACAGCCACACCAGTCAACAGCGCGTAGGCCAGGATGACCGCGAGGCCGGTCGCCCCGTCGGTCCGGTAGACCGTCTCGGTGAGCGAGACGAGGACGTAATCCAGCCAGTGGAGCCCGTCGGCGAGCATCTGGGAAGCGAACGTCGGCATCGTGCTGAGAATCAACAGCACGTAGGTGAGCGCCCCGGCGAGCAATAGCCCGACGGTCCCTCGCCAAGTCTCGAACGGGTAGACGACCGCCTCCGCGAACTGTGACAGGTGGGTCCTGGTAGTGGCGACCGCACGCATTTGGGAGACCGAACGGCGCGGTAGCTGAAAGCGCTGGCTCCGATTTGCTGACCCTGCAAATCGGCGAGTCGATTAGGACAACGCGGGGACAACGCCCGGCCATGCGATTCGACGAGCCATCCCGTCGGGCCGTTCTCGCCGGCACGGTCACGACGCTCGGTGCCGGCGGTGCGTACTACCTGGCGCGCCCGGACACGGACGAATCGGACGGGCTCTCGCCCCAGTTTCACGCGAGCGAGGAGACGTCTGTCCTCGGGGTCGACCTCGCCGGGAAACCCATCCTGGGGTCGTCCGAGGCCGCGCTCGACGTCTACTACTGGACCGACTTTCAGTGCCCGTTCTGCGAGCAGTTCGAACGGGAGACCTTGCCCGAACTCGTTCGCCGGCACGTCGCCTCGGGAAGGATTCGGATAATCTTCGTCTCGCTCCCGTATTTCGGTCGGGACTCCATGACTGCGGCCGCCGCTTCGAAGTGCGTCTGGGGGTCGCTCGACGACGGGGACCGGTCGGCCTACTGGGACTGGCACGCGACCGTCTTCGACCGACAGGGCGAGAAGAACGCGGGGTGGGCCGCGGCCGACAGGCTGATCGAGTACACCCGTTCGGTGTCGGGCGTCGACGCCGATGCCCTGGCGCAGTGCCTCGACGACCGCCGTCCCGCCCTCGAAACACAAGTCGAGGCAGACGCCGAGACCGCTCGCGGCCTCGGGGTCTCGGCGACGCCGACGTTCGTCGTCTTCGACCCGGACATAGAGCGGGGCGGCAGACTCGTCGGTGCACAGCCCCTCGAGCGATTCGAGGAGGCCATCGAACGTGTCGAGACCGCCTGATAGCGATTGTTGCGATCTGTCACGGGTGCTTGCGTGTGCCTGCCGGGTCGGTAGTGTTCAGATAAGCTGATTCCATGCGAAACTGAATGATTTGAGCCAGTCGTCAGCTGTGTCTGCGGCGGCGTTGCTGAAACAGTTTGAAAACGAAGAGGTTCGTCGTTTTACTTCACGAAAGACACGTTCGACACTATTCCGATTTCCATGGCGTTCGTATCTGAAATCGAGGCCGTGCCGAGAGCAGGCGTCTTTCAGTTGCGGTGCGCCATCGATGAGAAACACCGCGTCGTCGACGTCGTGTTTCTCACGAAGTTCGGCAAAGAATGCGTGAGAAAGAACGTTCGTTCTCGTTGGTTCAAGCTTTGTATGCAGTAATTTGTTCGTTGCTGGATCGACAGCGGCGTACAGCCAGTACTGCTCGTCATTGAGCTGGATCACGGTTTCGTCGACCGCAACGTGATCCGGATTTTGTCCGTCTTCGGGCTGTAGATCTGCCTTGTGAACCCAGTTGTGAACTGTAGAACGCTGTCTCTTACCCACAAATCGAGTCGCTGTCGAGATCGATGAATCCGACTGAAAATCCCGATACCTACAGATATAGCCCTCTTATGGAACGATTTTGCCGACCTCGTTTACCCGCATTCAGTAATCGCCTGCCAGTGGTACCACTGCCCGAATCGCTCCTCACCGCGATTTTCCGAGTACAAATCGGGTCCGACAGCGGCTGAAACGTCTGTTCGGAGCTCGGTGAACTTATGGGTAAGAGACAGCTGTAGAACGTGCACGTTCGACACCAAATATTTCGAGAATAGAAACAGTATTCGAAAGCGATAATCCAGCAATATGCAGTTGAATACTGAGCTTCATCAGAAATCGCGGTGTCGCTTCGCGTTCAATAAACTCTAAGTCGATCTGGTCGATACTACCGCTGAGGCGGATGTTTTTGGACATAGGCACTCAAAAAACGCTCCGCCTCGCCTTTCAATCCTTATCTGAACACCGCCGGTGAGATTACCCGACAGCGTTTCAGACGAACCCTCGTGGGGTTGAAGCGGCATTAGCCGCCCAGCGGATGCTTGCGGATATGAGGTTTCAGACGAACCCTCGTGGGGTTGAAGCCTTCCCTGATCGTGTCTCTGTCGTCTGGATGGTAGTTTCAGACGAACCCTCGTGGGGTTGAAGCCATTGTATTCGTATTGTCCACAGGGGAATTACCGCGTTTCAGACGAACCCTCGTGGGGTTGAAGCGCAAAAAGAACATGAATGGCGGAAACTACACCCTGGTTTCAGACGAACCCTCGTGGGGTTGAAGCCCGCAGTATCGTATTGGATATAATGACGTTGGCGGGTTTCAGACGAACCCTCGTGGGGTTGAAGCGAGAGGTCGAACTTCGACAGGGTGTACTGGCTCGGGTTTCAGACGAACCCTCGTGGGGTTGAAGCTGTGGGGACTCGCCCTGCGACGATACCGGACTGGACGGTTTCAGACGAACCCTCGTGGGGTTGAAGCGAGCAGCTGCCGGGCGAGCACACAGTCCCGAACGATGGTTTCAGACGAACCCTCGTGGGGTTGAAGCCAGCCTGCATCTTCGGTACTTCACGAACGAGTCGACACAGCGTGATCTGAACGCCACAAACGAATCACTTTCTGTATGATTTTGGGGGAGATTCTCGCAACCACTGTGAAAGAACGGACGGCAGAAACGAGCTACCACACCAAACGGACGAGAACAGGCAATTTTACGCCGGTGCTGCAGAGAGCTGTCGCTGACGGATCCTCGGACAGGCCGTGGGCTGACCGCGGTCAGCCCGCGGCTGCCACCGAGCCGTACGTCTCAGGAACACCCACACCGTTCGCCTCGACGTACCAGCGTCGCTCTAACTCGTCTTCGAGTTCGTTCCGAATCCAGTCACAGAACGTCTTGAACGTGAACTCCTCCGGGAGGTCGCGCCCGCCCCGCCGCGGGCGGGCGACGACCGCCCATCGGAGCACGAGCCACAGATTCTCCAGCAGTGCCGCGACGAGCATTATCGCAAATCGCACGACGGGATCACGCGTTGTCGTGATCCCTCGTGCTTGCCGAAGCAACCGGTAACTCGTCTCGATGCCTGAGCGTTTCCTGTAGAGGCGTTCGACTTTCTTCGGTGACTTTTCAGCAACGCCACAGGCGACGTAGCCCCGAACAACCTCTCCGTGTTTGCCACGGTCGCCATTCTGGTAGGAGACTGCGACCGCGAGCGGGATCTGAAGCTCCCGCTCGCTGTCCTTGTACATGCGATAGGTCGTCATGTACGACTTGTGTACGTCGAGTTTGTCCTTCATGCGCTCACCTTTCTTGGGAACGTGAACGACCGTTGCAGCGATCTCACGGGAACGGCGGATGACGCGTTCGTTGTAGAACCCGCTGTCGGCAAGCAGGAGGTCGATTTCGAAGGGATAGTTCTCGACGCGGGCGAGCACGCGCTCGACCGCGTCGGCCTCGTCTTCGTCGTTGCGGACGTACGTCATCGCCAGCGTCACTGGCTTTTCGTTGGAAACGATGTACGCCGTACAGTATCGGTGACACGTTGTGGTCCCATCTTTGGGGGACATTGAACAGAGTTCGCCTTCATCGGCGTAGTGATCGCCGTGGTAGGGGTTATCGATAAAGTCGATGGAGACGATTCTCGACCGGTCAGCGTCGAGAATCGTCATAGCTAGGCGAGCGAGTAGGAGGTTAGCGACGAATTCGAGCCACTGCCGATTGAGTGTATGTAGCCACGTCAAGACGGTGTCGTCGCATGGTGTTCCGTCGGTGTCCTTGCAGGTTTCCCAAATCGAGGTCTGATTGGTGCAGGCCAAAATGACGACGAGCCAGATATCGCCGGGGTCGAGGGGGCTCCCCTCGACACCCGGCAACGGGAGTGGAGTGATGACCTCTTCCGCTACGTCTTTTACCTCCGACGCCGAAAGATAACCGTCTGGATTGGGGAGCTTGAACACATCCTAATCCAGACACTTTCTCGTGGTCAAATCAACGATTCAATCTAACCGATTACGCTGTTCGTGAAGTACCGATCTTGTAACATGCGTCTGTCCGCAAACTGTTTTACAAGTCATCCGAGATGCTTAGCTCAATACTTGGAAGGTATATAGTCTTTATTTAGACTAATTATTTGTTTCAATATACTCGGGGAGGGGGCAAATAATAAGTTGATTGTCAACATACCACATAATACGGGGATACCCATGCCAGAATGCCCCGTCTGCAACGAAGAATACGACGCAAGTGGGATACATCCACACCTCCGTTCCCACGAGAAGGGTGAGCTGGCTTCAGTAGTGGCTCAGGTTGCGAGGAACAGCGAGCAAACCATTGACCAACCATCCACGGAGGATTCCGTATGGCACCAGATCCAGACCCAGAAAACGGAGATCGCTCACCAACGGGAGAAACGGAATCAGCGGGTGAACCAGCATCTGACCAACCTCGACGACCAAATCAAGGAAACGCTCCGATGACCGATCAAACCCCCCGCGAAGAACTCAAAGACTCCTTCGACCGGAACCAACTCATCCAGCGCAACATCGACATGGCACTCGATGTCGTCCTACGGACGAATCCTGCAGAAAACATCCTCAAAAATATCGATGACGATGAGTTGCAAGACCAGTCCAGAGATCAGGTGCAGTCCATGATGAACGAGTGGCTCGATATGTATCGGGATATGCTCGAGGAAGGACGGCCACTGCCGCGGGATTTGATTGGTCGGTCTGCTGAACTCGCAGAAGAGCGTAGAGAACAGGAACCCACAGTCTCATCCGAATCACGAGGTGGGCGTCGGTGAATCGGGACGAACACATGGCTGTCGACGAGCATTTACTCGGCTACACTGACGAAGGAGTCCATGCCTTCATTGATCAGTCAGCAGCGTGGCTCGGATTTGGCCATCGGTCGGTTCGGCACACGACCGAGACCATCGAGTACATCGAATCGATGAAAGGAGAAGAAGCTGCTCGAATCGCAGTGCTTCACATCCTGATCGATAATCAGGTTCTTGACCGCGAGTGGCTGGAAAGCGAGGTCGTCCCGGGCCGAGACTGACAGACACGAAAAGAGTGATTTTGGCGTTTTGGGCTGTTTTGTCTCTCAAAGGTTCGAGTCAACAACTGCGGGGTCATGCCCCGAGGTATCCACCACACACTTTGATGAAGATAGTCGTCTGTCGTAGCCCCCCTCCAGCCCCTAAATTACCAGTGCATCAATTTGGGGTTTTAGTCGACGTGTTCCTCGATTTCGTCGTCACTGCCACGGAGTTTTTTCAGCGTTACAATTCCAACCACGACAGCTACTGCGGCAAGGAAGCCTTTCTTTAGTTTTCCCATGTCTTTCGCTCACTCACGTAAGTCAAAATTCTTGTCTTTTTACGTTTGCCTCTTCCTGAGCTTGGTTATTTTACAGTCTTCAGCCGATACTTCTCTGCTCAACGTCTGACGTACCTTTACGTATTCGTATACGCATACGTTTGCGTATATGCCTGATTCAGCATTACGAGCCGCTACGTTTCTCGACAAAGGCGGCGTTGGGAAGACCACGGCAACAGCACACCTAGGGGTCGCGCTAGACCGTCATGGGTACGATGTCCTCCTGCTTGATCTCGCCGGAAAGCAGGGCGACCTTGCAAAGCATTTCGGGCTTTGGAAAGAAGTCCAGGACGACGACGATCGCTGGCCCAATATCACCACAGTGTTCCAGGAAGAGTGGGAAACGATTTCGAAGAAGCTACCCAATGCTGTCGAGGACCTGACCCTCCCGACAGGAGAAGGACCAGACTTGATTCCAGCTCACGAATCCCTAGACGGACTTGATGCGATACTAGGGAATATCGACGAAGCGGCTGAACGGTACAGCCGCCTTGATGCATTCCTCACTGGATACGTCGAAGAGGACTACGATGTGATACTCCTCGATCTACCTGGCAGTACATCAAATATTGCGTATAATGGTTTATGGGCCGCTGGGAGTGTTGTCGCTCCCGTCCGTCCAGGTCCATTCGAAGCAGAACAGGCCGCTCAACTCCGCCGTGATTTGGAGACAATCCGCACTGAGCAAGGTGTCGACATTGAGTTGGAGATGGTCCTTCTGAATGAAGTGGACGAGCGAACAAAAGCTGGAAAGGCCTATCTTGACGAATTTGAAACTGAGTATCCCGACGCACTCGCGCCGACACAAATTCCATCTAGTCAAGATGTTCAAAATGCACAAATGAACGGTGAGACGCTTTTCCAATTAGAACGGCCCTCGAAGACTGCACAACGGGCAGTAGACGCCTACGAAACCGATGCGAAGGAGCTTATTGAGCGACTGGGAGGTGGAGAATGAGCGGAACCGACGACGAACTCGATAAACTCCGCGAACAGACCGATCCAGGAACGCGAGCCGAGTCAGAAAGTAATGAACCAGATGATGATCTCGAAGACGCAATTGTTGACATACTCGAGAGTATTGCAGCAGGGGACACCTCGAAAACACTCTCGGTTCGTGACGACCATCTCGCAGCACTAATTCTAGGTTTGGAAGACGCCGAAAAATTGGATGATGTTGGAGCAGCCTTAGAAACCGAGTTAGACCAAACCAGTGACAGCGAGAGTTTTGATAGGAGTGAAATCATGCGGTTGGCCATCCGAGCTGGGCTGGAAGAGGCTGCCCCTGAAGTGGTTGAGACGGCCCGCGATGCATATGGCCGCCACGCCGCCAATAGCTTTTAGATACAGATGCGTATATGATTACGAATACGGAAACGTATATGAATACGTATATTCACGGTTCAAGGTTTCCCAAGATACTCTGAGGTCAACTCGCTGCCTTCGCGGTAGTAGCGGTACAGGTACGGCCCGTGCATGTCAGCTGGAGCGCCGCTAGCACATTTGCAGGTGTCGTCACCGCACTTCACCTTCTCTTTCACGACAGTGCCCTTCCCGCTATCGTCCAGGTTGACGGGCTCCGCAGTATCCGGCAGCTCCTCAGGGTCGACTGGCTGCTCACGGTACTCGATCAGCGCGTCGACGTACTCGCGGATGTCTCGGAGGGTATCCGCGTCCTGTTTCGGGAGACCCTCTGCGAGGTACTTCGGGAGCGACGCTGGAGGTTCTGGCTGTGTCATTTCCTTATGTAACATACACTGGCCACTGAACTATGAATGTTACATAAGGTTAGATCCCGTGCAAGACTGAGATTGTAACTTCAGTCGTGGTCAGAGAGTGCCTCGGCCCTGCAGATTCTGAAACTGCTACTCACTACCGAGTCGGAACCTTGAGGGAGGCGACAGGAGAGTCGTGATTCATGAGTCCGACCGTCCACGAGGTTCGGAACGCAATTCGAGTGGCAACGGGTCGCTTCGAGCGGGAATTCGATGGGTCGTTCACGAAGGAGGAGCTGCAAGCGATTTGTGAGGCACTTGAAATCGATATCAACGACGTGAAGCGACCGTCCACATCGCGGATGTGTCGACTAATCCGGGTACAAGTTGGCATCGCGGCGTCGGTGGAGGAGGCGGACGACTCCGCGTTCCGGAAGGCTGACCTCCAAACGATTGCTGACAACGTGGGAGCGTCATCCGAGCAGTAGTCGACAGTTTCTCGATCGGTTTACAGCGCTATTGAGTGAATGACGACTTGTTATACAAGTCGGACAGCACGCCGGAGACGGTCAGTGCCGATAGGGTGGGTTCAGTGGTATGCCCATGAAACCGATATTCCGGTCTTCGCCTCCGGCAATCAACATCTCAAGTCGGAGTGCGAAATTCCCGGCCTCTCGGAAGCAGAGCGACTGTGGAACGAAGTCAAAGGCGAGGAATACGAGTACAGTAACTCCGAGTTCGAGAACCATATCAAGCCACGTCGGAGAGACGGGCTACGGTTGATAAGGGCCTTGTACGAAGAGACGTTCCCCGACGAAGATTTCCGCTTCATCGTCGTTGACGACGAGGACGTGAGCGATTTGGAAAACGAAGGCCCTTGGACCTACTACACTCCGTGGGACTTCGTGGAAGCCGTCGAATCCGGTGACTTCGCTCTTGAAGAACCCCCTTCCGACGCGTTCAGGAACGAGGGAGTTCCATTCAACTCTACGAACGACCCAGACTTCGACCACGACAAGGAGCGGGAAATCCGGCAGATACAAGAGGAATTTCGGACTCCCAACAGCTCTAGCCAATAACAGTGCGAACTACAAACCGACGTTAGAACACCGATAGATAATTCCCGACTACTTCGCGGTCGCTATCGGTCAGGTCGTACGAGTCGTAGGCTGCCTCGTCTATGTCGGCGTTGAGGCGCTTTGCCACGTCGGTAAGGTTCCGACTGACGAGATTCATCCAGTCTTTGTAATATTTGATACCTATTATTGGATTCCTCGATAGTCATTATTTTCTTCTTTGACATTTTCTGAAGGAATATTTCCACCAACAATTTTCTTCCACTTACTCCTCAATATTCCAGATTTCAATATCCATAGTGAACCGCATTTTTTGCATCCAGCCACCTTCTCATATGATTTAGTTTTGCTTATCCCTAAAATCGCATTGAACTTAATTTTAAATCCAGAATTGTCACTCTCGTACTTGTATAAGTAATCATCACAAGTTGGACATTCTCCACCACTGGGGTAGCTTTCATCATCATCATCTTTATACTTGTGTTCTTTACCATTGTCTCTTAATTGAGCGAATTTCACCCCACTTTTAGGGTCTACGTTATAACTTACTCCGTTCGCTTTGTTCTCGGTCGTTGAAGATGATTTTTTAGTGGAATTTGTGTTCGAATTTTTGGAAGCTGAAACTGATGATTTGTTAGAGGTCGAAAAAGATGAATTCTTGTCGGAGAGTGAGTTCGAACTTTTACTTGTTGATGTAGATGTCTTAGACTCAAAATAATCAGAAAGGAAGTCCTGAGAGTCCAGTTCGAGTATCATTTCGCACAAATCATTTCCATCAACCAGCTTGACATTCAAATCGTCGGCTGTCTGTTGAGCTTGGGCTGTGAACGAGCTTGTTGTCACAACAACTACGGCGTCAACATCGCTTTCCTGTTGTCTCAGACTACTATATTGTTGAATATCTGGACTGCCTATCTTATTGCCAGCGGAATATCGCTTCGCCTGTATGAGATGCTTCTGAGAGAAGGGACCGCTCTTCTCAGCAATAACGTCAATTCCACGGTCGCTTGAGCCGGTTGTGACAGTCGTTTCCCACCCTCGTTGTTCCCAGACATTGGCAACCAACTGTTCAAACTCGTACTCGTCCATCTGGGGAAGTTGAGAGAGAAGTTCGTCTCGATTCGGATTCATTTACACCCTACTTGATTATGATTCATTGAAAGTGTTGTCCCGAGATAGTCTGTAAAGCCGAAAGTCCACAGTGCTATTGAACGTTTTACTGCGGTGAAACAAGCTATTTAGCCGAATGAGGTTCCGCCATCAGGAGATGGGTTGGTCCGTTCGCATGTCCAGAATGCGTTGGCATCAGAGTCCCAGATCACTCGAAATTGCCGGTTGTCGTCCGTGGTCCATATCATATATTCACTCCGTTGCACGTCATTCCAAGTCTCAGAGCGTAGTGAGCCAATATGGACAACATTTGTCCACAGTTCTAGCAGTTGAGTGATTTCATCAGCTGTTGGCGGGACTTGTGGAAGCGCATCGGGGAAATCCTGGGGTGCTTCGCGTGCACTAATTACGAGGTCTTGGACCATACCTGCTGGACTCCTGCCTAAAATATTAAATTTATGCCGACTCTCGTCACGAATTTTCTTACGCTAATCCCAATTGAGTGCTGCATAGGTGGACGCCACTGGCCGGTTAAACTCTGTCAGAGAAAGAGTCTCACGGAGTGGCCAGCGCTCAGTACACAAATCTACTGAGTGGTCGTGAACGGTTCTATGACACGCCTGGGTGTGAAAAATTGTCTCGACCACACGGTTCAGGTCAGGACTGACAGCCAGGAGGAACCGCAATCATGCAGGGGCGACGACTGTCCCACAGTCGGGACACTCCGCCCAGATGCCGGTCGCACCATTGTCTTTCGTATATTTGACGAGGAGCCACGCTTCGGGAATCGCCGCATCACAGTTCGGGCAGTGACCGAGGAGTTGCGTGTCGTCGGACATCTAAAGGGGGGAAGGAGCGTGTGACAGTGTCCTTCCACCTCCCAGTAGGTCGACCGTGATAGTAAGCGTTGGTGCTTTGTCGTCTATGAACACCGAATTTCCGATGCACGGGCACCCGACTGGCCGGTAGAATTAATTCGCTGCCGTCGGAACGGTCACAATCGTGAGCGTACGGGGCGTCCTCAGGCGATTGCTCCCGGGCGACGAAATCGAAGTCGTCGTGGAGTGCCGTCAGTGTGGAACAAGTCTTGATCCTGATGCGGCGGAATGTCCCGACTGTCGCGCTGAAGAAATTGTTCAGTATCGGATTCCCAGTAGGCTTGTGATCGAATGGCTCTGTTGAAATCCTCTATCGATGAGAGAGTTTTGCGGCGGTGCTGAATAAAGAGGGTGAGTGCAGCAGCACGACACTCACCGACCTAAATCAACAGATGGAATATGTTGATTCCAAGGTCTCGGATGCTTCGAAATAAAAGACGATATTGCCGAGGCAGTCGGAGACGGACACATTAACGCTGGTATCGTTACCAGAGGAGTCACTCGCAGTTACCGACACTGGTCGACTATCCTCCGGGAGAGATTCCTTAGTGATTCCTGCAACGACGACATCCGAGCGTTCAGTAACCGTATGGGACTCCTGATAGAGTTGGGTACCCTCACGCGCAACCGTGATTGTCAAGCTAACCTCGTGGTCCAGTGAATTATCGATGCGAATGGGGTGGGGATAGTCACCAGCTCCGGAGACGACGAGATCGTCCGACTTTGAGGGAGAAGGTGAGTTCGTTTTCGAGGGAGAAGGTGAGTCCGGCGAGGCAGTTTCGTCATCACTGAGACATCCCGTAAAACCTACTACGGCGGCACTTCCAAGCGCTCCGAGCATGGTCCGGCGTTTCATATATCTGCAAAGCAGAGACATCGGATTCATTCTTCGGATGTATCAAATGGTAATTTGACCGATGCGCGCCGTGTCTTGCACGGCACTACGAACATCATCGGTAATTGGTAGGAACTCATGCGGTCCGTCCACAGATCGACTGACCGGTTGTGAATGACTGTACGACACGCTAACTGTTATAAAATTCTTCTAATGAGTCTCCACACCATCTTCGTACCTACCCATGTCCATTTCGTAATTGCGATTACCAAAAGAATAGGGTATTTTATTAACAAAAGATAATAGTATTTCAGTGATGTCTTTCCTACAGATTCTAGATCAACTGACGAAGGGAGGGGTAAATCGGGGTTATTATCAGTTTGCATTTTACCTGTTGGAGCTACCTTGTCGTTATGATGGATAGCATCATGACAATCCTTACATAGTGTTTTCAGATTGCTTTTCTTGTGTGATCCACCATCACTGATTGGAACAATGTGATGACAATGAAGCTCATTGTTACTTTTCGGTCCACCGTTTGCTCCACAGTTTTGGCAGGTGTAGCCATCCCGTTTTTTCACCTTCCGACTTCGTGAATGCCAATCATCGGGGTATCTATTCGACACTGTTTACTGAATGATTGTTGTCAAGAAATAAGTATCTAACTCAATTTGTCTTTAATTTAATACTCTCAGAGCATCCATTCATCGGTCAGTCCCGATACTAACTGCAGCAGCAAGACATTTCAGGTCCCGGAGAGCAGGCACACCGCGTTAGATTCACAGAGGGTGTTATAGAACTCTTGTCACACCGTGATGATCGTGCTTCCCGGATTGTCTCCGCGTTCGTAGTTGGTGATAGCGACGACGAGGCGAAGGCACAGGGCAAGAAACACCTGCGCTCGTGCGTGGACGCGGCCTCGGGCGTGCGTTCGCCCGAGGCCGCAGTCCTTCACTGATTCATTGGTTCGTTCGACTCCAGTACGGCGGTTGTACGTCTCATCCAACGTGGACTGCTTCAACTGAATGTCCTCGCTGTGTTGTTCGAGACGGTCTTCGACCCTGTACTCGATGTCTTTCGGGTCGTCGGTGTTTCGCGCGTTGTATGGGGCGACTGGCACGACGCCTGCGGCCAGCAGGTGGTCGTGCCAGTCGAGCGTGTCGTAGGCGCTGTCACCGACCATCCAGATCGGCTGTGCGACGGCGAGCGCGTCACGCGTGACGCGCATCGCCGTCTCTTCTGGCGCTTGTTTACTCTCTGTGAACTCCGCCGCGATCGGTATTTTTTGCCCGGTCGAGACGATTGTACAGCCGTAGCCGTGGTAGTATTCGTCGTCAGTTGGATCGTAGCACTTCGAGGCGTCTTGATCGGCGGGCATCGCCCTCAGGTCAGTTGAATCGATGCAGTAGGTCAAGTCGAGCAGGCCGCGCGGGCGGCCTGCTCGACAAGGTGGTCGAACACCTTGTTAACGACGTGTTCGAGGTCGGTAAGGAAGCGATCGACCGCGTCTCTCGACGGTGGTCGATCGAACCCACAGCTCAGCCAGACAACCGTGTTCCGAAGTTCTCGTTCAACGGGACGAATGCCGTAGATGTCCTTGTAGTAGCAGTGGAGGAAGCCACGCATCAGCTCTGGTGGTTCGTGGTCTCGTGTTCGCCCCGTCTCCGCCGGAGCGAACACGTCGAACTCTTCGAGAAACTCGAAGGAGAGGTGCTCGAACAGCGCTAGCGTCTCGGTCTCCACGACATTGAAGAACGAGTCTACCGAAGGATCATCCTGCAGGGTCGCTGAACTCATCCACCTCAGCGTTCACCCTGCTCTTTGGTGTGCTACTCGTTCTATGACACCCTCTTCACAGCGTGATGTATCAGTTTTCCACCTGGAGGGAACTAACAGACAGTCACGGTTTATTCGATAAGTCGTAACAGATTCCCCGAGTTTCACTCGAAATCCGGTGTGTATACCCCCGATTGTACCAGCCGCTAGATACTTTAGTGCCGGAAACTAAACTAATCGTAATGCGTATCGAATCGACCAGCGGCGATGAACATAAAGTATGGCTCACCGACAGGGAGATCGAGGACCTCCGACGGGCGACCCGCAGCCAGCGCGATGACATTATCATCCAACTCGGCGCGTACGTCGGCCTGCGAGCGTTCGAAATCCCACAGCCGACACCAAGCGATATCACTGAGAGCGAAGGCGGCCAGTACCGGCTGCGCGTCAAGGCCGGGAAAGACACCAGCGGGAATGGTGGAAAACCGCGGAACGCTTTCCTCCCCGACAGCGTCGAGCGCGATCTCCAGCGCTTTCAGAACAGCGAGAACATCTCACCGAGGGACCCCTTTATCGATTTGAAACAGCCCGGTGTCCGCGCCGTCGTGAAGCGCACCGCCGAGCGTGCAGCTGCAGAAACCGGTGTCGAGGACTTCCGCAAGGTCAGTACCCACGACCTCCGACGGCGGTTCGCCCAGCGCCTCCTCGTCGACGAAGCGATGAACCCGCGCGTTGTCATGCAAGTCGGCGGGTGGAGTAGCTTCCAGGCTATCGAACCCTACCTAAACGCGCCAAGCGAAGACATCGTCGACGATGCCTTCTCGGAAGTCGATGTCGTCTGAGCTTTTCTAAATCCCCCAGATTCGTCCAGCCGGAATCAAAACGACAGCCAACGACGAGTATCGCCTCCACGTCCCAGCTGGAAAAGATACGACAGGTAACGGCGGGAAACCCCGTGATGCGTTTCTCCCCGCGTCCGTCGAGCGCGACCTCCAACGCTACCAGAACGCCGAAAACATCGCTCCCCAGGACCCCGTTATCGATCTGTCGACTGACGGCGTCCGGAAAGTAGTCATCCCCACTGCAACGAAAGCCGCCGAGCAGACTGGTGAGGAACGGTTCCAACACGTCAGCTCCCACGATTTCCGCCGTCGCTTCGCCCAACGCTTACTCGTTGACCAAGAGATGAATCCCCGTGTCGTCATGGCCATCGGCGGCTGGGACTCATTCGCCGCCATCGAACCCTATCTCACCGAACCAACCGAGGACGTGATCGACCGCGCATTCCAAAATACAGACACTCCTGTGTGATCCGCTGAAAAAATAGAGAGACAGTATCTGTTGTATGTAGCAATAAACGGGATTAGGCTGTGCTACATATGAGGAAAGAGAAAAGAATCAGTTACTGCTGTATGGGGCCGTCTGTGGTGAAGTCTGCGAGATGCCGTTTTCGTTAAGGAGCGTTACACGGACTTCATCGGCTGGGTTACCCCCACCAACAGTAATTGTCTGTTGTTGTGTTCAGTACTATCGACATCCACTGTCTCGGTTTTAACAACATTCCCGTTTTTGAGTGATTCGACGCGGATCTGTGCATCGGGATCACTTGTTTCTAACGGTCACATCAATATTAGTTCCACCACCATCCTGTGTATTGATGTTAGTAATTTTGTAGGTGTCTAAGTTACTTTTCCAGATCATCTATAAATGTGCCATCCGCATCGAGGAGTGTTGCGATATCACCGCCGTTATTCCAAATGTACGCATCAGTCGACCAATTGAACCGGTAGTCTGTGTCTGGGACTGCACTCTCAGCTGTTTTATTTGTCGTGATGACAACTGTGTCACTGCTGGTCAGAATCTGTCGTGGGAACGTAAAGTCGTAGTTTTGCCCCTCATCGTGAAGTTTCCAACCTTCTGTCGAGACCGGTTTTCCTGTGTAATTGAACTTCACATACTCCTCGTCTAAATCAAGCTCGGTAATGTTTGCAGTCACATTTGTTGGTGCTGGCTCGGGGAAGACAGTCACATTCAGTGTATCTTGACTTGTCCCCGAGGATGCAATAACGCGTGTTGAACCGCTTTGACTACTGTTGAACGTTACCGAGCCGCCGCCATCTGTAAATGTCTGTGTGTACTGACCGCTTTTAAGCTCACCAATATCTTGATTCTCAATAGCAAAGTTCGCACTCCCCGTTAGCTGCGGTTTGTTTGGGATAGTGAAGATGAGATTATCTGAATCCCCCAGCAATAAATCGTGTACTTGACGCTTGCTCATCCCAGTCGATTTTGTACTCTGGCTGCGTTGCAGTTCCATTTGCTGGTGGTGTGACAGTGATGCTTGTGGTAACTGTCCGTGCCTCGGGATCAGCCGCAACGTCGGGCGCTGTTGAATTCTTTGCGAGTGTGAATGTGACATCAACTTCACCAGTTGTGTTTTCAAATGGCAAATACCGGTATGTATACTCTCCGCCACTCGCCTTCTCACGCCGTATCGTACCATTCCCTTGGGTGATGTTGTCATTTACTGTCGCATTGACACGTTCGTTGTATTTGTTTCGTGTCTCGACAGTAATGCGCTGTGACTCGGCGCTTGTAATGTTGAACGACCGCCTGTTTTGATCAGTAATATACGCTGCCTTATCGCGCGCTGTCTGTGTGCCAACGCCAACCTTTACCAACTGCAAGGAGTACGTCCCGCGTTTGAGTTCAACATGTAACATCGAGTAGTCGTCTAGCGCTTCGATATCTGTCGTGTCGACAGCAGTGACGTTCCCGTCATCCAATTCATCTTCAAATACCTCTCGCCATTCACTCACGTTCATCCGTGTTGGAGTCGAAATCGTCATGTTGTGGCTCTCGTTGCCGACCTCGACAGTCCGCGTTCTGGTACTTATCGGCTCGATGTCGACCGAGATGCTGTTGACCCGGTCCTCTCTGAGTGTCCCGTTCACTGCGACCATGGTGATTGTGTCGTCGCGGACCAGGGTCTGCCCAGTTATGGAAAGTTCCTGATTCTCCCCAAACTTGTTGTACAGTACGCTATGTTCGTAGATAGTCCGGGGCGCATTTCTGTACTCGTTGTACCGGGGCTCGTACTCTATCGCGCCAGTATTGTACTGCCGGGCAGTTCCATTCCAGAAATCACCGATTTCCCCGCTTGCAGATGCGTTCTCGATGCTGACGTTGAACCCGCTGTCCGTCGTCTTGACTGTCCGTATCGTCCCGCTCACAGGTGGGGGATTCCTGAAAATCGTTCGTGAGGGATAGCGAACACCCAAATCAATTGTCGTTGAGCGCGGAGTCGATATACCGGGGAGTGAATTCACAGTCGTCCGCAGCTCTATCATTTGCTTCTGGACCTCTTGATTATGATTGAACTCGATTTCTTCATTCTGGGCAGGAACCTGGAATGCCTGCCATGTCGAAAGCGCAACGATGAGCATGCCAAATAGTAACACAGCGCCGATTTGTACCGATTGTGCGCGTGTATCGTTCCGGAACATATGACTGAATCCCATCTGAGACAGCGCGAGTCACGCGCAATCTCGTATTCCCGTGATTAAGAGGATGTATGGTATGGGTCTATTTATGCTAAGGGGTCCTTGCTCAGAGATGTGGAATAATGGGTGGCAGTCGAGCTCTTCCATTATCCGGGGAAGGGGCACTTGGTGACGACCGCATCAAGCGATTCTGGGGATTAGGACTGATTGCTGTCTTTTTGCACGGTGTTGCTGATCCTGTTATAACATACATTACAGTGAGCGTGTATGATGTTGGTCGAGAGGCAAACCCATGGCTAGCCACTCATTTAGAAAAAGGAGCAACTTCTTTTCTACTCGTCCATGCCCAACTTTATTTGATAATCTTCGGGATTTTTGCTGCATTTACCTGGCTATTTTATCGTGGGACGGACTCAGAAAGAGAGCAGATATACAAGTTGTCACTTGTGCTGTGGTCGTTGATAATTCTCTGGGGAGCATTCATCGTGGGGAATAATCTGTTCGTACTGGCAGACGGTATTGGTTTCTAGTGGAGTTTCAAGCGTGATTTGCTGGATAGAGTTGGCGGGGTTTGATACGAGCGTTGTCGATTGTGAGTTGTCATCCGATTGCAGAATCGTGTATTATTTCGAGCGGTGACGCACGACAACTGTAGCACTTGCCGTAGTTATCAGACTCGCAATAACTATCGTATTCTTTTGATTTGACGCCCCATACGGTTCTTGTATAATGAGGGCGTCATTGTCGTCGTAGACAAAGACAGTGTCGCCGCCGTTGTTCCAGATCGCGCTGCCACTACCCCAGTATAATTCGGTTTCAGTGTCTTCTCCAGAGCCGGTGTAGAGTGTTACTTTTTCCCCAGACCCAAGAGTAAAACCGTCGGGGAAGTGGTAAGTATGTTCGACATCATCCTCAACTCGCCACTCACTCAAATCTAACTCTTCGTCGCCTTCGTTTCGGAATACCACGTATTCGTCGTTGAGATTTTCGTTCTCGTTGCCTTCCGCGTCTTCGTGGATTTCTGCAACTACTAATGGGCCATCGCTTTGGCTGTCGGTTTCCGTGGGGGTAGTGACAGATCGGCACTCCCAAACGCCAGTTTGAGATGATTGCGCACTATCTTCTGCGTTGTAGAAACGGTCAGACTGAGTGAAATCGCTGTCATAGACTCGTGCGTATCCTCCGCTAACAAGCTGATAGTTGAAATTCTCTCCGCCGACAATCAAGTATCCGAGCAGTCGACCGTAGCTACCACGGGAATCAGATTTTTCATCAAACTGGAGCGTTACTGTTCTCCCGGTCAGTTCATCCTTAGCATATTCAGATGCTTGGTCTCCCCAATCACGGAGACATTCACGGCCTGCCTCGGTATCTGGAATACCCTCATATTCACTTGGATCGACAGAAACGTGTACTTCAGGCGTGTCGACTCCAAGTAGTCTGACTGTATCTGTCGACCCATTCTCGAATTCAATATCTACCGTATCTCCGTCAATTACGTTGGTGATAGTAACTGTCAATTCAGTGGTTCCACTATCCGGAGTTTTCGTCGGTTCTGGAGTTTGTGTCGGTGTTGAGCGAGGGGTAGGGGTCTGAGTTGGTGTGGGCGTCAAAGTCGGTGTTGGCGTCGGCGTTGTAGATGCGGTGGGCGTTTGAGAGGCTGTTGTTATAGTTGTAGGAGAATCTGTCGGTGTGCCTGTCCGTGTTGTCTCGCTGTCACTCGTCTCTGCAGATGTAGCTTGTTCCGTTTCAACGACTGTAGGTGATGTCACCGCCTCTGTTGGTTTCTCCTGTGTTGGTGTTGGACTACCTGTACCACCACAGCCTGCAAGAATGACTACGACTGAAAGAGAGAATACAACTATCAGTGTCCGTCTATACATCATATATTAATTGAATACTAACAAATGATTAATTTATCGTCCCCGGCTGTTGCATTCACACTTTGTATGCTTGCACAGCCCCACCAGCCAATTCTCAGTACCTCACAAAGCCTGTTAGTTGAGAGGTCTGCTTGCTGAACTGTGACCAAACAGAACCAACAAGCAGACGGTGAAATCCACGAGGACCAGCTTCTTAACTTTCTCGTCAACGCACTCACCGGTGCATTCGGCGTAAGTCTCGCTGAGAATGCTGAGATCAATCCCGAAGACATCTACGAGGTCCTCGTCGGCGCAGCCGCCGACGGGACCTCGATCTCCATGCTCTGTGATCGGAGTGAAGACAGTCCATCCAGTACGGATATCCTCTACCACCTCCGAACCAAGTTCGATCTTGACACCGTCAAAGCCGTTGGCAACACACTACTCCAAGAGTACACGCTTGAACTGCTCCCTGAGCAGGTGGAAATCGTCGTGGATTTCCACCTGCGACCCTACTACGGCGACAGAGACGAAACAGACGGTCTCTATTACAACGAAGCGAAAGATGGAACCACCGCATTCCATGCCTATGCTACATTGTACGCCCGCGTGAAGAACAAACGCTACACCTTGGCGGTGCGCCGTCTCACCGACGGCGACACCGCCAGCAGTGTCCTTGCAGAGTTTCTTGGCCTTGTCGATGACTTCGACTTCGAAGTCAAGGCGCTCTACGTGGACAGTGAATTCTACGACGGCAAGTGTCTCACGCTGATGCAAGCGCACAACCACGCCTATGTCGTCCCGATCATCCCGTGGGGAACAAAGATTCAGAACGAACTCTCCAAAGGATGGAGTCGTGAGATTGAACACGACTTGACGACGGAATTCGACGGTCACGAATGGACCGTCGAATTCCCGGTCATGATCGACTGTACCTACCAACAAGGGCGGTACGGGGAGCATGGAGTGGCGCGTCACGGCTACGCCGTCGACGCGCCGTTCATCGACACACCGGGTCAGGCCCGCAAGCACTACAGCAAACGCTTCGGAATCGAAGCGACCTACCGATTATCAGAGTCATCGTTGATTTCAACGACGACGCAAGATGCGACGAGACGGCTCCTGTTCGTGGTACTCAGCTTGCTGCTGCAGAACGTCTGGCGGTATTTGCATTGGGAGTATGCGGCGACGCCACGCCGAGGCGGGCGTCGCCTCTGGTGGTGGCCGTTCGAGGAGTTCATTCGGATGATCACCTGTGCAGCGTGGAACGCATTGTCGGTGAGACGCAAGATTCCAACAAACAAACCACCTGACGACCAGTTCATCCGGTAGATATCGACCGGGAAAGCCTGACTTCGTAGTGGTAACGCTGTTGTCGTCGGCGGCTGACCGCCGCCGACTCGACACCATCTACCAGTTGTTGTCTGTTTGGTGGAAAATTCACACGAGACCTGTGCCAGCTGCAGCGTTCATCTGCGGGTTGCGGTCAATCAGCACCGAACCTTTGTGAGGTACTGATGCTTGATAACCCAACTGATTCCACCCGATTTACGGGGTCTTCCCCGTTTCAATTCATCATTTCGGCTTGTTCAGCAGCTTCGGCCGCTGCTACTACGAGTTCAACGTGTGACTCTAACGAAGTGGCATCCAGCACCAGCCCACGCTGGTCACAAGCGACAGTCGCTTTCGGTGTTTGCGTTCGATCATCTTCAGCGGCTTCTAATGCTTTTCGAGCGAAAGTTGCGGAATGGCTGTCGGATTTCTCAGTCGCGCTGTCAGCGCGTCTATCATCATCCCGGCTGCATCCCCAATTGCAACGCCAGGATTGTCGACCGTGATGACTTGCTTGAGGCGTGGTGTGAGGAGGGTTTCCGCACGCTCTTCAGGAAGGTCACCCCAGACTGCAATCCCGTCTTCGACACTGACTGTTCGCGTACCACCCATTTCTGGAAGGTTAGCCAGCGATTCTTCGTTCGGGGCGATATCGGGAATTGTACCACCTGATTGTGCCAGATCAGTCATTTCCTCATCAGACTTGCCAACAATCGCACTCCACTCCAAGGGACGGTCAAGTTCAGCTTCGATATGGGTGTAGGTTGTTCCCGAACTACCTTCGGGAGTACCACCGCTGGTGTAGGAGTAGACTCGAATCGGCCGGCCGCCCACGTCGCCGGTCAGTTCAGGTTTGAGAATCCCGTGGCGACCAAAATTCGTTTTGAACCCTATGGATCGAGCAGTCTTATGCCACCGTCCGGCAGTTATCAGGCTACCAAGGAACCCAGCAATGACTGGAAGTAACATCGCTCCAATAATCGCAACCGGTGGGCCAACAGGTATCATCGACGGCGTTATGAAAGGGGAAGCAAAGCCGAGTATCACAGCAATGATGCCCCCTGTCAGGACCAAGGCTACTCCAACCAATATAGATGTAATCCGAACCATGTTTGAATACAGCAAATCAAGATTGTACGTCACTTAAATTTTGTTCGTAAATATATCAAGATTACAAACATCTCAATATCTGGTCTGTTGCTTCTGTCGCGTTCTGAGTTAATAAAGCCCTGGAGAAATTGAGACCTCTTCGGGTGGTATTGAAGCAGGATCGCTGGGAGTGATCAGCTCCGAACAAGAGCATCAAACCATGTGGTCGGTCAAGAGAACCCGCGTCTCGAAGATATAGGGGAGAAAATCACAGGTGAGACGACAGCCGTCGCTGGTGGGCGACGGCTGTCACCGGTAGACTGGGCTCAATCAGCCGAACGACTCCAGCGTCTCGTTCCAGAACGTCCGGACTTGCTGGATTGCACGCGCCATGCCACCCTTCACCGGGTGGCATTGGCGAAACCACTCGACAAGCACGTAGGCAATTAGCGCACAGAACAGCTCGAGCAGGACGCCGTTCAGCGATATCGAGTGGAAGTTCTCGATGTTCAGATACTGCTTCAGCTCCCGAAAGAGAATCTCGATACATGTCCTGAGCGTGTAAATGCTGATCACGTCGATGGGACCGTATTCTGACGACGCCAGCGTCGTCAGGTACTCGATCTCTTCTCCGTCTGGTGTTTCCAGAACAATCCGGCAAAACTCTTCACCAGTCTCGGCCAACTCAATGCGTTCATCACGAACCCGCCGCGTCGATTTGCCATCAGAGTTGTTTGGCTGAGCGGCGTTGGTCCCGGAGACAGCTACTTCGAACTCTTCGAGGACTTCGATGACATCAAACCGAGCGTCGGAGTGCAGCAGCGTAACGAAGTCGTCGTCACTGTGCTTGATCTCACAAAATCGGAGATAGCGCGTGTATGCACGGTCAAAGACCCAGATGACCGAGTCGAGGTCTGCGAAGACCTCGACATCGTCTTTGAGGAGATTGAACTGCGGGCTTTCGTGGCTGTCGCCTTCTGTAACAGTGGCATCGAGTGGGTTTTTGTGTTCTCCGTCCACGCGCCCAGCACAGTGAAGTTCGAGTCCCCGGTCATCTGTATCAATCTCGTAGACATCTTCGTCGTCTCCGACGAATTCGTCTGATAGTGATTGTTGTGGTTATTTTCGTGACCACGTCACGAATCTCGGTGTTTCACGGCGTGAGACCCGCGCCTCGTTTCCCGACGGCGGTAACGACTCGCAACAATCACTATGAGACGACAACAGAGCGTGTGAGTTCGAGGTTCGTTGCGTCGGCAGCGACGACACCTCGCGTCAGCCATTCCAGTCGTTTTCGTTGGACTGCTCGCTGATGATACAGTTGTGGCGTGTGCAGTAGCTCGAACAGGAGGCGAACGACCGCGCGGTAGTCGCAGTCGTTCGTGAGTTCGGAGAACCGTGACTTGGGCATGTGTTCGAGGGACTCGTCAACAACGGTCTTGTCTTCGAGTTCGGCAAGAGAACTGGACGGATCGAGGCCTTCACGAACAGCGACCTTGAGGTGGTTCGTGAAGTCGTGTTTGTCCGAGTGGATGCCGATTCTGAACTCGTCGGCAATAGACTCGCTGTCGACTGCGTCGAGCAGCGAGTAGAGTGCATCAGCGACAATTTCGTCAGTATTGATGTTGCTGGCGTCTGTACCTCTTGTTGACGGCCTGTGTTCTGAGTTGGAAGCTACAGACATTACAGGCCGTCACGACCGGCTCATGCCAGTTTTAAATACTCAGAACGCGACAGTCAGTACTTAATTTTTCATACATGATCATTCTTCTGGTTTACTAATATGTTGTGTCCACGTGTCAATAGCCACACCCCCAGTCCGGTCAATTTGTACACGTTCTTACGTCGGAGATCGTTGATTCGGCTCAGGCAGTGGTCCAGAATAGTTCTCACGGCTTAATTCGCTGGGTCTTGGATTATGCTCTCCGATTAAATATATCGGAGGTTCGGGTCGATATTCGGACTATATCGCACTAAATATATCATCACTAAAATAGGAAATACGGCAGTACAGGGTGTGAGAAGACTTCTGTACCACTGCCACAGTTTGGTTAAAGAATGACCGGACAGAAAATATGACACTCAGTCTTATATACTCACACAGTATTTGTAACACTATGAAAAATTGTCAGAAGACATCTCGCAGACGACTGCTCAAAGTTGGTGTGACTGCGGTTTGTGGCCTCGCAGGTTGTACCAGTCTGACGGACAGAGAGAATGGAGGGTCCAGGTCACAAGACGCGACACGGAACACGGAATCGACATCGACCTCGTCAGGGCAAATTCGTGACGGGCCACCTGAGATGTCGGGTTGGCCACTTGATCAGTACGGACCTCGAAACACCTGTTACAACCCGACGACATCAGGGCCATCAGGTCCAGTCAAGGAAGCGTGGTCAACAACACTTGCCACACGTCAGTCCATAGGGCAACCTAGGGGCGGAGAAACTGTTGTGGTGCAAGACGGGACACTCTACACGACGAACGGTGGTGGTATCGTCCAGGCCATTGATACAGGGGACGGGTCTGAGGTGTGGTCACGCACAATAGCACTCCAATCAGGCAATAAACGGCCAACAATCAGGTCACTTGCTGTCATGGATGGGCGTGTGTTTGTCCCAACCGGAGCCCGAGGGAGTCTACTGACGCTTGATGCGAACACCGGTGAGACCCTTTGGGAGACAGATTCAACCGATGAGGGTGTTGAAAATCCACAGCGATACGACACACCGGTGAAGGGATCACCAACAGTCGTTGATGGGACTGTCTACGTCGGAGATAATCGCTACAATATCTATGCACTGGACGCAGCAACCGGTGAGCGTATCTGGGTTTATACAGGCATTGAGCCAAATCGCCGTAAAATCAACTACCAACTCGCTGTGCATGAGGGTCTCGTATATACCGCTCGCCAGGCACTCGATGCAGAGACAGGGGAGATTGTTTGGGATACTGAACTCCCGCCAGAAAACAGTCTTGGAGGAGACCCAACTATACACGGAGATGATCTCTGGGCACTGCGTACGTATGCGCTCCGGCAGCTTGATCTGAAAACAGGCGAACAACGCAGTTATCACGGCTATGAAACCGATGTGCGGACATCTGGAAGCCCAGTCGCTGGAGAGGGGCATATTTATTTTGCATCAAAAACACGCAAAGGGACAGTATACGCTCTTCCGAACGACCCAGAAAAAATTAGCGCCTATCTTGAACAGCCGGCCGGGAGAACGTGGCAGAAGGCGCTTGCAGCCTGGCAGACATCGTCGTTCCAGGGAGGCGTCGCTCAATTTCAGGCGTCGATTGCGGATGGCGTCCTCTATATCCGTTCATCCTTGAAAGACAGAGGCTATCTATACGGCGTAGATGCTGCAACCGGTCAGCGGTTGTTCGAGTTTGAGACGTCAGTGAGTTCGTTCAGCAGTGCGCCGATTATCGTTGACGGCACTATCTATATTAGTACCCACGATGGCAAATTATTTGCTCTCTCTGAAAAGTGAAGAATCGGGGTCTCCATGGCGACGGTCCTGTTTCTTTGAAACTCATCTGTTGAGTCTGAAAGAGAGTCGTTAAACGATTCTTCACACGAGAGATCGAAGACTCGTAAAGAATCTCCGTGATTCAACTTGTGAGAAACCCTTGCAGATGCCCCCTCTGCCCATATTCCGCACCCCGAACGAGCAGCCAGCGAATTTGAGGAAACCAAGCTAGATTTTGCGCCTTCTTGTTGCTGAAACTGAAGGAATTGCGACTCCTGACCACTCACTTCGTTGTTGCTATCAGATATGTGTAATGAAGGTCGCGGTTTTCGGGGCAAATGACAAACTCTCCCCGCTGTGAAAACATCACTCATCTTCAACACCGTACACTTCGACACTCAGATCAAGCAGTTCGAGAACTCGTTCAGGCACATCCACATTCGCTGGAATGATTCGCTGCCCGTCATCGTCAACGATGACGACCATGTTCTCGAATCGTTCGAGGACACGTCGGCCGGTGGGCCGACGAGTTTTCGGCCCACCGGCCAACTTCATCGGCTCTTCAGCCGTGGCTAACGCCCGCCGTGCTCGCTGCTCGATGAGCGAGTATATCAATAACGCCAGAATCAGTACGTACCCGAGTGCTTCCACGCGGTCGGGCCGGTTCAGAAACACCGGCCCGACCCGCTTGGGATCTTTTAGTACCGGAAACCGCCGTTCTACCGTCTGCTGATCTTTATACAACTCCAGAATCTCTTCTCCAGTCCACTCCTCAGTGTCTGTCAGTGTTGTAACTAACACAAAGCAGCTTTTGTGCTCTTTTCGTGTCTTGATTACTTGTTCATCCCTCTGTACCGTGACAGCTACTTTATACACTGTCTTGTACGGGTCCCAGTCTTTTGGTGGACGCCCAGGACTGTCACGTGATTTCTTTTCCTCAGTTTCGACAACATCAGTCTCGATTTCGAAGCAATCCTCATCGTGATCAGCGAGCCACTCCGCGGCGGCTTCTACCGCGTCTTCTTCACACGCAAACGAGCGGTCGGCCAGCTGGTCGACCGCGTCCGACAGGTCTTCTTCAGTGCTTTCGAGGTCCTGCTCGATGCGGTTCTCAGCCTGCTCTTTCAACGACGATGACCGAACGACAACGCACTGAACATCCTGTTCGTAGAGCGTCCCTGGAAAACTTTGAGTCTGATAGGTTGCGGCGTCATCGTCTTCAGAGAACGCCCCCAGATCTGTCCAGTTGTCTTCGTCGAGAGCTGTCTCGATCATGTCATTCGTAAGGTTGTAGGTGCGCGCGAGTCGGCTGATGAGTTCGATATCGAACTCATCTGCTGCCTCGAATGTCTCCTTTGAGACGACTTTACAGTCACCAACATAGGCAGCAAGCTCGTCAGTATTGACCCAGCGAGACAGATTCTCGATGACATCGACGTTCCAGGTTTTGTCAGAGGCGTTCCCGTCGAGGATGTCACCGACGACGGGAACGCCGTGTTGATCGACACCGAGTCCAACGGTGTACTGCTTGAGATCACCACGATTGTCTTTGCTGTGTCCGTACGTGATGTTCAGTGCTTGGTCGGACTCATCGTCAGTTTCGTAGTCTCCCTGGACAGAGACAGTCGTGGTGTCAGAGTGAACAACGCGAGGAGAGTGGGTTTCTCGGCTGGCAGCCTCCCACATCACGGTCCCGAGGACCGTGCGGAGTCCTGTCTCAGCAAGTTGATCCAGGCCACGGCCAAGTGCATCGTCGTTGAGATTGTCTGGCTCGATTCCGTCGTGAAAGAGGTTCTCAGTGTCTGTTGCCTCAAAGAATTCGGGGAGCCGATACAACGGCTCCCCTTCAGTCAGGACGTTCATAATGAGCGCCATAACTCTCTCACCGTAGTACTCCGTAGAACATTTTGAACAACTGGTGCCACGAAACAACGCCGACAGCCACTCAGTGTCGTATCTGTGAATTGAGTTTCTCAATAGGTTTCCAGGAGTACTAGGGTGAGAGAGTAGACTGCTGTTCGTCCCACTCAACGAGATCGTTGACAGTTTCCACGAGGCCTGATTCACGGCAGACTGCTGCGATAATTGGGAGAGGTCCGGGAGTAAATGCGCCTGCTGCGTCTTGTTCGGCGACGGCTTTGTCACGCTGGTGTTGAAGTGACTTCTTTTCGGCTTCAGCTCGGCGATTCGCTGTTCAAGCTCTTTACGTGACAGGTCTGACGGGTCGGGTTCCATCTGCTGTTATGTGTCTATTTGAGTCCATAGTCAAGAAACGACATGGTCCAAAATCTCTTTGACTCAGTCTCAAGCTAATCACCAGACGGAAAATTGATTCCTGCCAATAGACGGGTGCGGAATATGAGTTGTATGGGAAGATGTCCGGCTTAACGCTGAAAGGAATAATAAAAACAAGATTAAGATACTGTCCAGTTTACGAAGAGTGGAAAACGTATGCGAGAGAGCGGTTGTGATATTTGTGCCAGAAAGTTGCGTGTGTATTGAGTGCAACCCCCACATTTTCCGGCAGTCTACTGACGCACAATGTTAATACTTTTGGGACGAGGATAGATTGTCTTCTACATATTCAAGAAAGGACCTGTCTTACTCGTCACCGACAAAGCGCGTTCACAGTCACTCACCCGACTGCTGCGGAGAGTGTCGCCTGAGCTGGATCGGGATACACGCCAAACTCCACCGACGAACTGTCGTCTCCCCCGAGCCGACCTTCTTGATCTAACAGGACAGCCAGGAGTGAGACGACTGGCTCAACCGGCGGATACTGTCTCGTCAGCGGCCCTATATCCCGCTCGATTGGGGGCGGCCCCCAGAACGCTGCCCTCGCTACCGCTCCTCCAAACTCAAATCCATACTCGACGCCGTACTCATCAGCGCTGGTCAACAGAACCTCAGACACCGCGTTCGAGAGGTGCCATTCCCCACCTGTTGCCGTGGTCTTCTGCCCCACCAGCATTCTCGGCAACGGCTCGCCATCGTGTCGTTCCGTTCGGAACGGGAGGGACAGCCGCCACATCGTTGCTTTCCCGCATCCCTGGTCGTCACGATCCAGGAGTCCGGCGCTCTCCAACTCCGCAAATCGCCGCTCGTTGGGTGGTTCTGACAGTGATTTTGCTGCACATCCTGCGAGGTCAGCTAACTCTGCTTTCGATACTCGCTCCTGGGCGTCGAGCAACGCTGCGACCACCTTTGACACGACAGTTTCACCCATCTCAGGCAGGATTCGTCGCCATGACAGCTGGGACAGTCCGTACTGAACATCCTGTAGATCCATCTCTCGCGGCTCGTCTTCTCCCCCAAGAGCAGCTACCGCGTCCGCCGCTGCCACAATGTCACTGCTCAACCCCGCCAGCACCGAGATCGCCTGCCGCTCCGGGCGCAGCCCATCTTTAAATGACAGGATTCGAGTGACTGCTTCCGCCACTGCTCGACGACAATTCCCGTCGACGACACTCCCAGTGAGCACGAACGGCGCGAAATTCTCGCTGTCGTCCTGCAATTCCAGGTCAGCAGAGGAGTATGAGAGCGTCTCTTCGAGGTCCGCAACGCCCTCTCCAGTCAGCACCCACGACCCAAGCAGTGTCCCTTCGGGGTCCATCGGGTCCACATTCGGCTCAGAGAGCAGTTGCTCACGTTTCTCTGGCCGTGATTCGTGCAGGACGCGATACCCTGAGTATGCTCCGTAACGGCTACCGACGCTGCTCGCAACAGCCAAGAACGTGCGGAGGTCGCAACGATCACTCTCGTCGACCGGAGCACCGTTCGGAAACTGGAGCTCTCGGACGACATCAATCTCCAAGAGGTCGTACAGTCGGAGCGCCACGCCCATCAACCCGTGAGCCATCCGCAACAATTCGCTCGCTACAGCTCCGTCAACCCCATCTTCGTCATGGAGGTCATCAGTCATTGCGAGCAAGTCTCGACGGGCCTGTTCAAGACGGTTACACAGTCCACTCCCAGTCGCGTCCACGTCTCGAAGCCAGCCAAGACAGGCTGCATCCCGGAGCACATACGGATTCGACACGACCAATCCGTCCAGACTCATCCCGTCCGGGTGTCCAGCCAATCGCTCAGGAGTGAGGACCTGGCTGAATGCCTTGTCCGACAGTAACGCTGAACACAACCGCACCGCTGTCAGCGCGATTGAGGATGAGTAATCCACACTCACAACGACCTCCTCTCGATCAGCATCGTAGCTGAATCGACTCTCACGATGATCTCGATGAACTGCTGATTCTGGCAGTGATCGCTCCAGAAGCGCGAACTGCCCCGTCGAGGCCGCTGCTGCCGTTGCATGGTGGTCTGTGAGAGAAAGGTACTGTGTAGACAGAGCGGAAGAAGAGGTATGAGAACCTTGGAGAGAATCATCACTACCCGAACTCTCCGCATCAGATGACGGGCTGTCTCCCCCTTCGTGTGCGCGTTGGGATAACACGGTACTATTGTGAGAGTTTCGGGGGTCGCTCACGGCGGATGACGAGGTAGAGCTGTCATGCGATTCTGCTTGTCCAGTGTGTTCGATAGACCACTCCGCAGACGAGGAGGGAGAGCCAGAAGAAGCCGACACATCGGTCGTAACAGTCACATCTGGATGCTTCTCAAGAGCGACGTGTCCGATCGGCGTGACACGTGCATGACTGTCGCCGTTGCGAGTCGGCGTCTCGATAAGGTCCGCATCGCGCAGGCGTTTGAGGCGGCGTCGGAGGGCAGACTTCCCCACATCCCCAAACTGTGTATCGGCATAGAGAGAGCTGTAGGAACGCATCTCTTGCTGCGCGGCGGCGAGCGAGGAGAGAACCTCCCAGGCAGGGTGGTCAACGCCTAGCTCCTCAAGCCCATCCACAGCCGCCTGTGCGCGTTGCTCCGTAATCGTCGATGCAGTCTCCCGGGAGCGGAGGCGCTGGTGTGCGTCCTCGCTCACGCTCGTCGGCAAATCAGCGCCGTGCTGGTCGAGAAACTGCCGGAGCATCAATCTGGAACCCACGATAAGAACCTCGAAGCCGGGGAACGACAGTGAATGTGCCGAAGGAATCTCCTTCGTCGGTTCTCTTTGCCGACGTTCTCACTCTGATCCGGACAACAGGGCCTCGGTGACATCAGCGTACACCCGAGTCGTGAGGTTGACCAGGTGGAGACCGGCAACGGTGAGGGCAATCCCGATCAGCGAGGCAAGGAGCGCCTCAGGGAGAGTCTCGATGGCAAGTTGCCCCTGGCTGATGGTGGTAACGCCGAGGTCGATCGACTCTGTAGTGTCGAAGTACTGGACACCCTCTCTCCAGTAGACCGCCGGGGCGACGACGAGGCTAAGCGACAACGCAAATCCGACCACGAGCGCGACGAACAATCCAATGCCTGTACCAAACGAGGCAAACGCTAATACCAACAAAAGGTAATTTATCGGGTCGGTTGCAACCTGTTTGAGATAGGGGACAACAGGCGTGTTGTTCGGGTCGACCGGCGACCACTCGACATCTCGGTCAAGCAAGGTTCGCAAGAGCGTAGCCTCAACGACGCCGACGTACCCGGCCACTGCGAGGACGCCCGCGAGAATCGGGAGACCCACGAGCAGCGGAGCGAGCGACACGCCAAGGGAGAGTCCTGTCACGAACACCGTGAGATACGCGATTCCAAGCGGGAACCGAGCCACGAGGTACAACAGGTTCTTGTAGGTCTGTGCGTCGGTTGCCACCCCGAGGGTTCGAGTTGGCACCCGTCTGTCAGTCTGTCTTGCTTGGTGGTTTTCCATACACAAGACATACTGGGGATATGGGATAGAATGCGTCTCTAGCTATCCAGATGTCCTCGTGTATTCATTACTTGGTCTGTTGCTCAACGTCGCTCATAATGGGCCAGCAAGATAGCCTTTCGCAGTAGTTTGGATGCTGGCAGCTGTCTCTCTCCCGTCTCAAAACGGAGCCCCCACAAGTATGGGGGGAAGGAACTCTGGAATGGTGACGACGCGGGAAGGGGCTCCGTGTCGGAGTGCTTCGCGTTAATATAAAAATACTCGGGTCACACCCAACCCCTGTTGAGGACGTGTCGGCCACCTTCCTTCGCGCCTGTCGACTTGTTCTCACAAAAAAATACCTCCTGCTAACGTACTTCCACAACCATGCGGTCAAGCATTGCTGCAGAAAAAAATCGCCTCTCACGCGGCCTCATCCACATGCTACTGTTACATCTTTGTTTCCCGACGGTGGGACAAGTATCAGAAACACGCCACATAATATCCGATGATTATTTTACTCTCGTAACTAGGCATAATATATGTCATCGACACACGCAGAATCGTACGCAACGTGTCTTCAGGATAGTCTCGATTCTTCTGGCCACTGGCGTGTCCAAGTAGGTGACACAGAAGCGTTGGAAGCCGTCTTGAGTCACGTCTGGTCATTGTCACGCTCCGACGTTGCTGATCTCACTGTTGAGGTGCTGACCCTCGATGAGACGGTGAACAATCTTGATGCTGCGTCCCACTCCGGCTGAAAACAAGCGAACTCACGTCTGCAAACATATAGCCCGTTGCACGCTTTCAAGATTAGCTCAGACCTATCGTATAGTGTTCACTAGCGGTAGAAATAGTCACTTTCACTAGATTAGAAGTCGGATCAAGGGTATGTCCACTACCAGATCCGACACTGGTGACGACACGGCAGAGACTCATGAATCTACTGTTCGGAAGTACCTACGAGGCCACAATGAGGTCGCGTCAAAGGCGTCCCTCCGCGCCGGCACCGACGTGCCGGCGTGGTACATCAATCAAATCGCCTCCACAGACACCTTCTACACCTCGCTCAACCACAACGGCGAATACGTCGCCAGCAAGCACATTGTTGGTCACCGCTCTACCCACGACGGGTTCTGGCGACCCAAGGTGGATGACGGCGTTGCCGTCTTCCACCGCAAGGAAGATACCAAACCCGTGCTCAAGCACCTCGCGTTCACCCGCCCATCTGGACTCACCGTCCCCGAAGCAAACGACCTACTCCGTCGCCGCTGCTACCGTCCGCTCAAGAAACTCGCCAAACAAGGCGACGTTCACGCCGCTGACTGGCAAGATACCACCGTCTACACCCACAGCTGGTCGTCCCGACGGGACGCCCAGCTGACCCAGCGCGAAACCGATCAACCGACCGATGTCACTCCTGACGACCCAACTGAAGACGGCTATCTCTACCGGGATGAACTCGTTGCGACCTTCCTCTCGGTTGCTGTTTCACAGATTCAGTCGATATCTCCGGAACGTGCTGCTGCACTCGTTTTGCGGCAGTTCGAGGGCGACTCGTTCGACGCCCTCGAACGCCGCCTCCAGCGGAACCACTCGTTCCGTGAGGCGCTGGATTACGTCGAGCCAGAGGATGTCCCCGACGGGACATCCCTCTGGCGGGCCTTCGACGAGCTTCAACCCGAAGAGCTTCGTGACTGCCTCCAGTCGATGTGTGGCGAATTGCTCGCCGATCACGACCATGCTGGCGAGTTCATCGTGATCGACGGGACGCACATCGCCGCCTGGGCAAACACGCGCGAAGAGATCGAAAACGGCGACGTTGAAGGCGCAAGCTGGGGAAAGCACGAAGGCTCGTTCTACGGGTACAAGGTGTTCCTCGTCGTTGATGCCGCAAGTGAACTGCCGGTCGCCATCACGATGGAGACCGGCAAACGCAACGATACTGTCGCGTTTGAACCGCTCATCGAGGAGTTCGATGAGCGGTACGAGACTGACAATCTCCAGGCAGCACTGGCTGATGCGGGCTTCGACAGCCAAGACAACCGCGAGTTCTGCCAGGAACAGCTTGACTGTCCGTTGCTGACAGCGGAGCGTGTCATACAATAGTTCTCGGCCAGATCAGTTCACACAGCCGCGTCAGATAGAAGAGGAAATGCGGTGTTTCCCTGAACTGAGCGTGAGATGAACCAGTCACTATCCCTGCGTAGAGGGTATGAGACGGATTCTATGACACGCTGGGAATTGGGTAGTCCATCTCCTTTTGTTCAAGCGTAGAGATTACGCCCGCGGCACGGAATTCTCGGCCAGGCTCTCCAGTTAGGAAAATGTGCCAACGTCGGAGGTGAGCGATCGGGCCGTTTTCGCACCACTGAGAATGGCTCCCGTGAACCCGCCACCTGGACTCGACCAAGCTGAGGCAAAATGGAGCCCATCGACGGACGGTTCAATCTCGCGCGCGCCCAGCGTCTGGTTCGGTGTCGGTGCGAACCCATACGCAGTACCGAGTGGATTGTGCGTGAATCGCTCGATGGTGTGGGGTGTGGCAAGTTCTTGATGGACGACAGCATCGGAGGCACCCGGGAGCACTTCGTTGAGCCTCCGGAGCAAGACGTCGCCGACGCGGTTTTTCTTGCGGCGGTATTCTGGATCGGTCAGCCCACACCACGCGTTGTGGTAGTCGACGGTCGTGATGGCGCCGACAGACTTACCATCGGGTGCGAGGTCGGCGGCCACCTGGCTGTAGTCGACGAACGTGAGTCTGCGGCTTCCGAACCCCGCCGGAGGTGTGTCACTAAGGTCAGCTAGCGTGTCGATGTCCGTACCCTCGATGATCGTCGAGTAGCACTCGTTGCCGAGGTCCGCGGGAGTTGGCTCGAACACGAGGTACAGCGTGGTCAACGACGGCGCGATCGCCCGGTCCGAAATCTCCGCGGCCAGCGTGGACCCGTGCGGGTCCGCCAGGAGATTCTCGGCCACGGTCGGTACTGCGGCGTTCGCGATCACGGAGTTTGCCTGGGTGGTTTGCTCGTCCGTCTCCGTATACGTCTTGGCGTGTGTGGCTCCCGACACCCAGCCGTCGCGGACGTGGATGTCCGAGACCAACCGGCCACAATCGACTGCCCCACCGTTCTCTTCTATGAGCGAAACGAGATAGTCCGAGAGGCGCTGGGATCCACCCCTGACGTAGTAGCTCCCGCCATCGATGTACCCGCCTTGGGCGACCGCGAAGAACGGCAGCGACAGCTCGTAGGGGTCATCGTGATAGTAGCCCAGATTCGCTCCCAGTGCGAGTTTACAGCTTTCATCGTCGATCACGTCGTCGAGTAACTCCCCGAGAGTCGTCTTCCGGTATCGCCCCAGGGTTCGTTGCCGAACCGGTGCAAGTGCGTAGTCGACGAGGAGGGCTCCTCGAAGAACGGCCAGTCAGCAACCTCTCGTCTCGTTGTGAGAATGACGTTGATGAACTTCCGGATGCCCGCATTCTCCTCGGGGAAAGCAGCCGCATATGCATCGATAGCAGCCTCGGGTCCATGGGGGACGGTGATGTCAGTACCCCGCGTGGGATCGACGTATCGGTAGAACTGGTCGATCTGCTCGAAATCAACGTTCTCGAAGACGCCGAGGTGCTCGAAGACCGGCGTCTTGAGATCGTCCTCGTCCAGTCCATCCATCTCGTGGAGGCTTACCTCGATCTCGGCATCGAACCGCTGAAAGGTCGTCGCACAGCCACCAGGCTTGTCGTGAGCTTCTAGAACGCGGACGGAGTCCCCCGCCTCGGCCAAGAGGGCACCTGCCGTGAGTCCGCCGAGCCCTCCACCAATAACGAGGTGGTCCATCGTCATTGCTGACGCCCCTGCTTGTTCTGTGCATTCATAGTCGTCGTTTCGACCATGATTTTTACTGGGTTCGGGGGAGAGGAATCACCTGGGACAACATGTTGTTGATAATCGAACTTCCGGGTGTCTGGTCGTGATTGTAGCCAGATTTAAGGCTCGCCTCCCGCCGGAGATGTGGATTGCGGACGTAAGCGAAGCGATGCCGGACGCGACGTTTCGGCTTCTTTCGGGCGTGCAGATTGACGACGGCGCAGTCGAACTGGGCGAAGCGATCAGCGACGACCCAGAGGCGATCGGCGCGGCCGTGGCCGACCACGGGTCGATCTACGATATCTCCGTCTTGGCGACTGACAACCGACGTGTTCTTTCCAAATACGTGACGACCGACACAGAACTATATGACCTTGTCTCGGCGTCGTCGCTCCCCGTGGAGTTCCCGGTCGTCGTTCGCGACGGGTGGTACGAACTCGACCTGACTGGAACGCGTGATGAGTTCGAGGCGGTTCGCCAAGCGCTCGATGCGTCCGGCCGGGCGTGGGAACTCCTCTCGCTCGTCCACGATGAGAGTCCAGCAGGGATCGTAACGGAGAGACAGGAAGAAGTGCTGAATGCTGCCCTCCGGAAGGGGTATTTCGAGGTTCCCAGGGAATGTACGCTCGCGGAGCTGGCGGCGGCGATCGGCATCGACAAATCGACGACGAGCCGGATTCTTCGGCGGGGGGCTTCACAGGTGTTACAGTGGTGCCTGACAGGTGGAGGCGCCGTCAATAGTGATTTGCACAACTTTCGCAGATGTTCGTTGTAGTTCAGTAGTTGGAGTGTCGACGATACCAGTCAGCCATCTGACTAGTTTTGGCCGACTTACACCTGTCGAACTCAGTGCAGTTCGATCATCAGATCCGTAGTGTGAATTTCGACGAGACTGTCTACAACCTCACCAAAAGTATTGAGCTCTCGTGATATTGAATATTAAATTTGGCTCACATCACTGAAATTCGTGTTTCCAGCGATCGATTAGTTCTCTGGCGTCGTATTCGACGTTTTCCGTATCACCATATTTGTCCATATCATCGTAATCCTCTGCAGAAGATTTGAGTATGTAATGGTGGTCGCAGTAGTCGTCTCCTTCCCCAATGCAGTGATCCCGTTTGAAGAACAGTTCAGGAGTGTTTACGTCGAAATGGATATGATCACAATAGCACGCCATCGATGCTGCGTAGTCGAGACCGTATTCTTGCATCACTTCGATGTATCCACAGCGGGTGAACTGATACTTGACTTCCCTGCCATCTTCGGAAACTTTCTCTGTCCACTCGAACCCATCACCAGTCCCTAGATAGTCCCGCATATCGTGTCTAAGCGGATTGATGCTCTGAGCGTGAGGGTGTGATTTGAACGTGTCCTCAAGATACGGCACAGTTGCGGGGACCGTCGACTCTGCCATGAGAAGTTGAGCGGTCTCTTCATCACAATGCTGTTTGATCCGTCTGAATAGGCAGATGAATGGGACCATATCGTCAAAGATCTTCTTGAACGCATCCTGCATCTCTTGACTTGGGAACTCGAACGCATCTGGTCTCCAGTTGGGTTTCTTGAACGTAGGGTCCCAGAAGAACGCCTTTACAATGATCTTCGTGGCAGTTCCCTCACCGAGCTCATCAGCGAGAATTTCTCGGATATCCATGAGCGTCTTGAGATCCCCCATCTGTTCCATTTCGCCCTGCTGAGGATCAAATTTCTCCGTTTCGTGGAATTCTTTAGACTTCTGGTCGCGAGGTGCCGATTCTCGATCGATCTCTGGCATATTATGGCCCAGATTAAAGTCCGGATACTACTCAACCTGATTTCTAGTAGTGATGAATCATTTATCCCACCCGTCTCTCCATCCACCAGCCCAGTTTTACCACCACTGGCAACAGAGGAACAGGAAACGATACTCTGTGCTAACGATCGCGTCTCTCCGCAAACGATACCAACTTAATGAATTGGACGAATTGACATTCGATCCATCATAGTCTATCGCTGGTCGTGTCAGGAGTAACTCCAATTTCCTAGATGATTTCCTCCTGGATTGTTTGCCGGGGAACCTCGTCGTATCCAAACTGGGTTGGCGTTTCGAGGATACGCTGCTGGTCTTTGATGAGTGTGAGTTTGGGGTCGTCAGTCTTCTTGAGCGAAAGACAGAGATATCGTCGGAAATAGCATTCATACGGTGCTCAAAGAGTCGTCTGATCCAATGAGCGTAACGAGCGCACTCCGTGGTTCCTTATGTGGCTCTTGTAGGAGAAATGATTGATACAGTGTCCCACCTACTCCCGAACACCGGAAGAGGAGAACCACTATTTCGGCTCAATTATAGGTACAGAGATCAATCTACTACACCAATTGCCACCGCAACCTTTTCAAATTGGACTCGTTCTGTTGTGTGAACTTTGATAATGAGACCCCCATCATCCGTCGATGGCTGACCAATGTTGATCCATGGGGTGCAAAATCCCCCATCGTCCGACCACTCACCACTGGTCGATATCGTTTCCGTGCCGCGATAGTTCCCTTTTATTCCAATTTGGGTTTCTTGAACCGACTCAGAGACCCCAGCAAAGAGAAACGCAAGTTCGGAGTCCCGAGGGCTATAATCCGGAATTTCGAGTTCAGCTATGTCACTGTACAGGACGTCACATTCAGGCGGTTGAACGGTTAGTTCACCGAGTACCGTCCGCGAGATCGGAATGATTGGCTCATCAATCATAGTTCACTCATTTTGTATGCTGTCCCTCCGGATGATCATATCTCACTGGACAGGAAGCCTCGATAGTACTCTTCCATCCGATCCTGCGAGTAGAACTTCACGATCTGGTCGCGGATCCCCGTTAACGCAACAGTGGTCGAAGAGGGCGAACGTCCCGATCTGGCGGGATTTTTGCTGCACTTCGTCCACGCGATCGCGGCGACGCGTTACATAGTGGTCGAGCGCCTGTTCGAGGTATGTCGAATCGGTTCGCGTCAGTTCACCCGCGAGGACAGCGGCAGACTCCATCGCCATCGACGCGCCGACCCCTGCGGTGGGCAGCGGAGCGTGTGCGGCGTCACCGATAAGGACC